>NZ_JBSFEO010000026.1:0-173688 GCF_053594475.1 Embleya sp. NPDC001921 | reverse complement strand
CACTCTTTCCCTACCCGTCGCTCTTCAGATCTGGGCCGCGCGGCGCAGGCGTCCGGGACCGCTGCCGAAACGGCTCAGGCGCCGGCGTCGACCCCGGCGCGCGCCGGCAGCAGGGCCAGGAGTTGCTCGGTGTGGCTCGGGAGTTCCACTTCCGCGAGGCCGGTCAACAGGTCGCGCAGCGGTACCGGCCGATCGACCAGCGCCACGTCGTGGGACACGAGCACCGTGGGCATCGGCGTGTCGAGCTCGGTCTCGCTCAAGGTCGGTCCGCTCAGTGCGCACAGGGCTTCGCCCTGGACGCGGATGCGCTCGCGGATCCCGGTGTCGCCCCCGGCGAGCGTGAAGACCCGGTCCAGGGTCCAGGTGTCGTGCGCCAGTCGGTTGTCGTACGTGGCGATCGCTCCGGTGGCGACGGAGGAGACGGCCGCGAGGGTGCAGGCGCCGACGATGGCGATGTGCGCGAGGATCTCGTCCGCGTTCCACTCGCCGGTCGGCGGGACCGGGCTCGGATCGCCGGAGTCGGCCACCGTGGCGGCGGCGTCCAGCAACGCACGGTAGGCGTCCCGAAGCGGGGTGGTGTCCATGGTGTCCTCATTCTTGTGCGATCGTGGGCGGAAGGGACAGCGCCGGGCGGGAGCGACCGCGGGAGGGGCGTCGGCCGCCCGTTCAGTCGTGCGCGGGGGACATCTCCCACGGCGCCTGCGGAAGGACCTCGCCGGTCTCCAGCAGCGACTTGAGGTTCGCCAGCACGGCCGGCCACCCCCGCGAAATGCCGCTGAGCATCGCCGGATTGGGGAGGTTCTCGTGGGTCACCGTGAGCCGGACGATGTCGTGGTGGGGCTCGACGAGGAAGGTGACCACGGACGGCTCCCTCGGCGCCTCGGCGTCGGGGGTGTCCTCGAAGGTGACGACCAGGCGCGTCGGGGGTTCGGTCTCCAGCACACGACCGACGACGTCGACGGCCCCCGACCCGTCGACGCGTCGGTGCTCCCACCTCGAGCCCGGCTGCCAGTCCGAGACGTTGGCGTGTCCCCAGTAGCGGGCCGTCAGGTCCGCGTCGGTCAGCGCCCGCCACACCTGCTCCGCGCTCGCGCGGATGTAGGTGACGTAGACGTAGGTCGGCACGGATGCGGATTGGTCGGTCATGGCGTACTCCTCTGCCCGAGTCCTGATCGCACTGATCGTTTGTAGCCGCGGCTTGTCGAACCCCGAGATCCAGCGCTCCTCGATCTCGTGGATCGGCCCGGGATTGAGGTAGTGCAGCCGTTCCCGTCCGCGGCGCACGACGGTGACGAGGTTGGCCCGCTGAAGGATGTCGAGATGTTGCGTCGCCGACTGGCGCGCCATGTCCAGGCGCTCGCACAACTCGCGCAGCGTCTGCCCGTTGTGCTCGTGCAGGCGGTCGAGCAGGAGTCGCCGGGTGGGGTCGGCCAGCGCCTTGAAAACCGAGTCCATCGCTCTCCTTCCAGGCTCACGCTGTCCAGGCTCACGCTGTCCAGGCTCACGCTCAATTATGCAGGCAAATGCCTGCCTATTGTCAACGGCCTCCCCGTGCCCGGACTCAAGCGCTGCCCACCCACGCCTCGGCTCCGAAGGTCGCCTTCACCTCGGAGGCGATGCCCGCCGCGTGCACCGTGGCCGCCAGGGCGTACACGGTGGTCTTGTGCACGCCGCGCACGGTGAGGTGGACCGGGCTGTCGCCGGGATGGGCGGCGAGGATGCGCTTCAGCTCGGCCACCGCGTGCTCGGTGACCCGGTGCTCGGGCAGCGCGAGTCGTACGGGAGGTCGCCCGCCGTGCTCGGCGGAGGACACGTCCAGCACCGTCACCTCCCGACCGAAGACGTTCACGGTCCCGTCGCGGTCCTCGACCTTGCCCTTGACCGAGACGACGTGGTCCTCGACCAGCGCGTGCTGCACGAGTCGGTAGGCGGCCGGGAAGAACAGGACCTCGACGGTCGCGTCCCGGTCCGCGAGGTTCACGATGGCCCACGCGTTGCCCTGTCTGGTCATCTTGAGCTGGACGCCGGTGATCAGCCCGGACAGCCGTACCTCCCCGGTGGTGCGCTCGGAGGCGAGCAGTTCGGCGATCGAGCAGTCCCGCGCGCCGGAGAGGATGTGTTCGGCGCCGTCCAGCGGGTGGGCGGAGACGTACAGTCCCAGCATCTCGCGTTCGCCGGCCAACAGTTGCCGGCGCGACCACTCCGCGTCGTCGACGGGGAAGTCGAGGCCGAAGGCCGGCCCCGCGCTCGCGTCCTCTCCCGGATCGGCGAACAGATCCTCCTGCCCGAACCCGGCCGCGCGCTTGACCGGGATGATCGCGTCGATCGCCTCCTCGTGGACGGCGGTCAGGCCCTTGCGCGAATGACCCAGCGAATCGAAGGTGCCGGCCTTGATCAGCGACTCCACCGCCCGCTTGTTGAGCGCGGGCGGGTCGGCCTTGGCCAGGAAGTCGGCGAACGAGGCGAACCTCCCCTTGCGCCGGCGGGCGTCGACGACGGCCTCGATGACGTTGTCGCCCACGTTGCGCACGGACCGCAGCCCGAACCGCACGTCGTCGCCGACGGCGGTGAACTCCGCGACGGACTCGTTGACATCGGGTTGCAGGACGCGGACGCCGTTCTTGCGGGCGTCGGCGAGGTAGACCGCCGCCTTGTCCTTGTCGTCGCCGACGGAGGTGAGCAACGCGGCCATGTACTCGGCCGGGTGGTTGGCCTTGAGGTAGGCGGTCCAGTACGAGACGAGACCGTAGCCGGCGGTGTGCGACTTGTTGAACGCGTACCCGGAGAACGGGAGCATGACGTCCCACAGCGCCTTGATCGCCTCCTCGCCGAAGCCGTTGGCCCGCATCCCGTCGTGGAACCGGTCCCATTCCGCGGCCAGCACCTCCGGCTTCTTCTTGCCCATCGCGCGCCGCAGCAGGTCGGCGCCGCCGAGCGTGTAGCCGGCCAACTCCCGCGCGATGGCCATGATCTGCTCCTGGTAGACGAGCAGATGGAAGGTGTTCCCCAGGATCGGCTCCAGGGCTTCGCGCAGGTCGGGGTGGATCGGGGTGATCGCCTGGCGACCGGTCTTGCGGTGCGCGTAGTCGGTGTGCGCGTTCGCCGCCATCGGGCCGGGCCGGTACAGGGCGTTGACCGCCGCGATGTCCTCGAACCGGGTGGGTTCCATCTGCCTGAGCAGCACGCGCATGCCGCCCCCGTCGAGCTGGAAGACCCCGAAGGTGTTGCCCTCCGCGAGCAGCCGGTACGTCCTGGCGTCGTCCAACGGGATCACGACGGTCGCGGGGTCGCCGTCCATCGGGTCCACGGTGGCCAGCGAGATGCCCCGGTTCGCCCGGACGTTCTCGATGGCCTGGTCGATCACGCCCAGGTTCCGCAGCCCCAGGAAGTCCATCTTGATCAGCCCCATCGCCTCGCACGAGGGGTAGTCGAACCCGGTGATCCGCACACCGTCCGAGGCGCGCATGTGCAGCGGGATGCGGTCGCTGAGCCGGGTCTTGGACAGGATCACCGCGGCGGCGTGCACCCCGGTGCCGCGGATCAGGCCCTCCACTCCGCGGGCGGTGTCCATCACCCGCCGCACGTCCTGCTCGTCCTCGTACATCCGCCGCAGCTCGCCGGCCTCGGCGTACCGTTCGTGCGCCGCGTCGAAGACGGCGGCCAGCGGGGCGGACTTGCCGTTGTTGTCCGGCGGGAGCGCCTTGGTGATGCGCTCGCCGTGCGCGTACGGATAGCCCAGGATGCGCGAGGAGTCCTTGATCGCGTTCTTGGCCTTGATCCGGCCGAACGTGTTCACCATGGCGGTGTACTCGTCGCCGTACTTCTCGGTGACGTAGCGCACCATGCGGTCGCGCCGGCGGTCGTCGAAGTCGAGGTCCACGTCGGGCGGGTTGATCCGCTCGGGGTTGAGGAACCGCTCGAACAGCAGGCCGTGTTCCAGCGGGCACAGCTCGGTGATGCGCGTGGCGTAGGCCACGATCGAGCCGGTGGCCGAGCCGCGCCCGGGACCGAGCGGGATCCGGTTCTCCCGGGCATGCCGGCAGATGTCCGCCACGACCAGGAAGTACGAGCTGAAGCCCATCGGGCCGATGACCGACATCTCGGTCTCGAAGCGGTCCAGCACATGGTCGGGGACGGGGTCGCCGTAGCGCATGGTCAGGCCCGCGAGGACCTCCTTGCGCAGCCACGACTCCTGGCTCTCGCCCGCCGGCACGTCCGGGAAGTGCGGCATCTCGTCGACGTAGTCGAAGACGTCCTCGTAGGACTCGACGCGCTCGGCGATCAGCAGGGTGTTGTCGCAGGCCTGGGGCAGCTCGGCGAACAGGGCGCGCATCTGCGCGGCGGTCTTGAGGTAGTAGCCGGAGCCGTCGAAGCGGAATCGCCGGGGATCGTCCTTGTTCTTGCCCACACCGACGCACAGGAGGCTGTCGTGCGCGTCGGCCCGGTCCTCGGTGACGTAGTGCGCGTCGTTGGTGGCCAGGAGCGGGAGGTTCAACTCCCCGGCCAGGCGCAGCAGTCCGTCGCGGACGTCGCGCTCGATGGCCAGGCCGTGGTCCATCAACTCCAGGAAGTAGTTCTCCGGGCCGAAGATCTCCCGGTAGGCCGCGGCGGCGGCCTTCGCCTCGTCGTACTGGTTCAGCCGCAGCCGGGTCTGGACCTCGCCGGACGGACAACCGGTCGTGGCGATGATGCCGTCCGGCCGTTCGGCGATCAACTCCCGGTCCATCCGCGGCTTTCCGGCCGGGAACTGGCCCTGATACGCGGCCTGGGTGCTGAGCCGGAACAGATTGCGCAGGCCCTGGACGTTGCGTGCCCACATGGTCATGTGCGTGAACCGGCCGCCGCCGGAGACGTCCTTGGAACCCTCGCCGTCGTTGCCCACGGCGCGTCGGCCGCCCGGCCCCCAGAACTCCTGCCTCCGGGAGAACCGCGAGGACGGCGCCACGTAGGCCTCGATGCCGATGATCGGCTTGACGCCCTCGAAGCCCTTCGCGACCTGCGCGAACTCGTAGGCGCCGAACATGTTGCCGTGGTCGCTCATGGCGATCGCGGGCATGCGCTGCCGGGCCACCTCGTCGAACATCGGCTTCAGCTTCTGTGCGCCGTCCAGCATCGAGTACTCGGTGTGGTTGTGCAGGTGGACGAAGGAATCGGGCATGCGTGAGTCATCTCCGAGGGCGAGGGAGCGGGCGCCGCCCGCGAAACCGAGCGTTGACCGGAGACATCCAATCGAGCATTGCGGAGCGGGATCAAACAACCATCTCGCCCCTTGTCTACAACCCTTGGTTGTGTCTCTAGGATGTGCGACGTGGACCCCATCGCCGTGCGCACCTTCGTCGCCGCCGTGGACGCGGGACAGTTCCAGACCGCCGCCGCCCGGCTGTCGATCACCCAGCAGGCCGTCTCCAAGCGCATCGCCGCGCTGGAGCGGGAACTCGGGGTGCAGTTGTTCGTGCGCACCGCGCGCGGGGCCCGATTGACCATCGACGGGCAGGTGTTCCTGCCGCACGCGCGCGCCTTCCTCCTGGCCGAGGAGCGGGCCGCGGCCTCCGTACGTCCGGGCCGGCGCGTGTTGCGGGTGGACGTGGTCGGCCGACGGGCCGCGCCGGCCGGTCTGCTGCGCGGCTTCCACCGCGCGCACCCGGACGTCGGGCTCGACGTGGTGACCCTGTTCGGCGCCGACGCGGCCGTCGACGCGGTGCGGTCCGGCGCCATCGACGCGACCTTCCGCGCGGTCACCATGCCCGGGCGACAACTCCCGGACGGGGTCGAGGCCACCCCGGTCCTGGACGAGCCGCTCCGGCTGTTCACCGGCCCCGACCACGAGTTCGCCACGATGGCGGCGGTCGAACTCGGCCGGCTCGCCGGGCACCGAATCTGGATGCCGAGCAACACCCGCGGCACCGAGTGGGCCGCCTACTACGACGAACTCGCCGCCGCTTTCCGGTTCACCATCGACACGGTCGGCCCCGACTTCGGCCTCGAGGCGCTGCTCGACACGATCGCCGACTCGTCGACCCTGGCCACCTTCCTCAGCGAGCGCACGCCGCTGGTCTGGCCGGTCGGGCACGACCTGCGGCTGATCCCGCTGCGCGATCCGATCCCGGTCTACCCGCACTCGTTGGTCTGGCGCGCCGACAACCCGCACCCCGCGCTGAGCACGCTCCGCGAGTACCTCGCCGGACTGGAACCCGAACGCCTCGACTCCGAGGTCTGGACACCGACCTGGGCCCGGCGCCGCAGCCGGCGCGACGGCCGCACGGCGACAGCGGCGGCAGCGGCGGCAGTGCCGCCGGCCCGGTGAGGCACGTGCGCGGGTCCGGCATCCGGCCCGAAGTCCGCGCCCGGACCTTGCGGGTGCCGACGGCGGATGGACCCGACGTCATGGTGACTGAACTTTCAGTCGGACAAAAGGCCGACGGCGGGAGCGGACCGGGCCCGGCGGGCACCGGCCGGTCGATCTCCCGGGCGGGTCAGGGTTCGAGCCGGCTCAGCTCCGTGTCGATCGCCTCGGTGAGGAGGTCTCGGGCGTGCGATATCGGGAGGATCCCGGCCAGCCAGCGGCCGCTGAGGCCTTCGAGGAGGGCGGTCAGGCGCTCGGCGGCGGCCCGGGCCGCCGCCGGGGGCGCGCTCGGGACGGCCTCGGCGATCAGGTCGCCGATCTCGACCGACCACTCCGCGGTCGCGTTCGCCAGGTCGTCCCGGAGGGATTCGTCGAACACGGCGCTGGCGCACAGTTCGTTCCACGCGGTGCTGTTCTCCCGGACGATCGGGTCGTCCTGCAACTCCAGCAGCAGCCGGTGGGTCAGCTCGGCGCGCGCCGGCATCGGTGCCGCGCCCGGCTCCCGCTCGGTCGTGTACCGGTCGGCCCGGTCGTTGATGAAGCCCAAGGTGGCCCGCAGGACTCCCGTACGGTCCTTGAAGTGGTAGTAGATCAGGCCCGTCGACACGCCGGCTTCGGCCGCCAACTCCTCGACGCGCAGCCCTCGTACCCCCCGGCGCGCGATGACGCGCGCGGCGGCTTCCATGATCGTGATGCGACGGTCGGACACAAATCGACACCCTAGCGCGTGTCCCCATGCCCCCATCCGACCCCAGCCGCGACGCCCGAGAGGCACCGGTGACGATCGCCGTCGCGTCACGATCGAGACCGGCCGCGAGCGGTCGTGGTCGGACAGGAAACGCGAGCCGCACAGCAAACTGTCGCCCAAACGAATCAACCGGTTACCGGGTGTCGTGTGTGCCGTGGGGCGGGGTAGCTATCGAGATGCTCGACGGGCAACCACGGGACGTCGATGTCGACTGGGGGGCGAACATGATCCGGGTTCTGCTGGTGCACGACACGGAGCTGATCCGTTCGGCGCTCACCGCGCTGCTCGATCGGGAGGAGGACATCGAAGTGGAGGCGGAGAGTTGGGACGGTGCCGCTCGACGGGCGCGATCCCAACATCCACACGTGTGCGTGGTGGACGTGGACTGTCCGGGAGCCTCGCTGTTACCGATGCGGCCGGTCGACCCGGACTGCGCGCTGCTGGTCCTGGCCACCACCGCCCGGCCCGGCAGTCTGTGCCGGGCGGCCGAGGCCAAGGCGCTCGGCTTCGTGGACAAGGACGCCCAACCACCGCAACTGCCACGTGCGATAAGACTGGTGGCCGCCGGCCGGCGCTACGTGGACGGCTCGCTCGCGCTCGACCTGCTGCGGGCCGCGACCGCGCCGCTGACCCCGCGCGAACTGCGCGTACTCTCGCTTGCCGCCGAAGGGGCCTCGGCCCCGGAGATCGCCCGCAACTTGCGGCTGAGCATCGGCACGGTGCGCAACTACATGTCCGCGATCACCCGAAAGACGGGTGCGCGCAACCGGATCGACGCGATCCGGATCTCACAGGACGCGGGCTGGGTGTAGACCGGCCCGGTCGGATTCGGGCGCCGCGCCGGAGCCCGGGTTCAACCGCACTCGGTGTGCGGGTACCCGCACGGTTGCCCCGCCGAGACCGCGATCCGGATGTCGTTTCGCTCGGATCCGTTCGACTCGGATCCGTTCGACTCGGATCCGCTGCCCTCGGATCCGCTGCCCTCGGGGCCGTTGCCCTTGGATGCCTGGCGCCGGGATTCGCCGTGTCCGGATCCGCCGCCTTCGGGTCCGGCGCGACCGGACGCGTCTCGGATTCCGTTCCGCTCGGATGCGTTCCGCTCAGATGCGTTCCGCGTGCCAGTGTCCGACCAGATCGCGGTAGAGCGGTGAGCGGTCCAGGAGTTCGCGATGGGTGCCGCACACCGCGTGTGCGCCGTCCAGGACCAGGACGCGATCGGCGCGGCGGGCCGAGGTGATCCGGTGGGCCACCACGATCAACGTCCCGGGCCGGGCGGCGAAGGCCCGTTCGGCCCGCTCCTCGGCGATCGGGTCCAGATGACAGGTCGCCTCGTCCAACAGCACCAGCGGGGCCGGCGACAGATGCGCCCGGCCCAGCGCGATCAACTGGCGCTCGCCCTGGGACAGGGACGCGGGGTCCACGAGCGCGTCCAGGCCGCCCAGCCGACGAATCAGCGCGAGCAGGCCGACCGCTTCCGCCGCGGCGGTCAGCGCCGCGTCCTCGGCGCCGTCCGGGCACAGGTACAGCAGGTTCTCCCGCACGCTGCCGGTGAACACGTACGCCTGCTGCGGGATGAGCACCCGCAGCCGGGACGGATCGCCGCCGATGGGAGGCACCGAGCGACCGCGGACGCGCACCTCGCCCCGGTCCGGGGCCAGCAGGGCGGCGACCAGCGCGACCAGCGTCGACTTGCCGATCCCGCTCGGTCCGACCACCACGATGTGCTCCCCGGGCTCGATGCTCAGATCGAGGTCGCGCAGGACCGGCTGCGCGTGCGGCCCGTAGGCGAAGGTCACCCCGCGCAACTCCACGCGGGGCGGCCCACCCGGATCCGGGACTGCCCGCGCGGTCCGCGCCGGGGGGTTCGCGGCAGGCTCGGTGAGCCGATCGAGCACCACCAGGAGCCGGGTGCCCGCCGCGCCGAGCGCGTTCATCAAGGTGTGCAGAGCGGGCAGCAACGACTGGGTCAGATAGGTCAGCGCGCCGAGCAGGGCCCCGGCGGTCAGTCCTCGGCTCAGCAACCACGGGGTGCCGATCAGCAGCAACAACACCGGAAGTTGCCCGGCCACCGCCAGCGCCAGGGCCCGGGCGGCGGCCCAGCGGGCGAGCGAGCGCGCCGCCCGGGCCTCGGCCTCGATCAGGCTGTGCGTCCGGGCCGCGACCGGCTCGCGAGCGCCGGCGGCGAGCACGTCGCGCAGGCCCTCCGCGACCTCGCCGAGGCGCGTCGACAGTGCCTCGTCGGCGTCCAGGAAGGTGCGCTGCCGGGCGGCCATCGGCACCAGCGTGGCCGTGAAGAGCAGCAGTCCGAGCACCAGCGGCGGGCCCACCACCAGCAGCAACTCCGGTGCCAGCGCGGCCAGTCCGAACAGCGCGCCGAGCGCGGTGAAGACGAACGACCGGGCCACCAGGACCAGTCCGGCGAAGCTGTCCCGGGCGATCTCGGTCTGGTTGGTCAACCGCGACACCACCGCGCTGCCCGACCCGCGGGAGGGCGCCGCGATCGCATCGCCCAGCGCCCGCGCCGCCACGCGCCGCACCAGGCCGTCGCGCAACGGCTCGACCAGATCCGCCAGACCGCGAAAGATCCCGCCCGTGGCCAGGCCGCCGAGTACGATCGCCGCCGCCGCGACCGCCAGCCAGAGCAGGCCGAGCCCGGTGTTCCCGGCCAGGAACCCCCGATCGACGGCCATCGCCACGCCGTAACCGACCAGGAACGTCTGCGCCGCCTCCAGCAGCGACCAGGCCGCGAGCCGGGCCACCACCAGCCGCCGTCGCCCCAGGAACCGCCGGGCCAGGGTCCACACGCGAGACCGTTCGCTCCTCATCCGCGGTCCCCGTCGTGTCCGGTCGCGTCGACCCGGTCGCCGGAAGTCGAATTCGTCGCAGCCGGATTCGCGAACACCGCCCGGTAGTCCGGGTCCTCCCACAACCGCTCGTGCGTCCCGACCGCCCGCACCCGGCCGCCGGCCAACCACACGACCCGGTCGGCCCGGGCGGCCGAGGAGGCCCGGTGGGCGACCAGCAGTCGGGTGCCCGCGCGCACGTCCCGGACCAGCGCCCGGCCCACCCGCAGTTCGGTGACGCTGTCCAGACTGGAGGTGGCGTCGTCCAGCACCAGGAGTCGGCCGGCGTGCGCGAAGGCCCGGGCCAGGCCCAGGCGTTGCAGCTCACCGCCGGACAGGGGCGCGGTGCCCAGGGGCTCCGCGTATCCGGCCGGCAACAACCGGATGAAGGCATCGGCTCCGGCCGCCTCGGCGGCGGCCTCGATCTCGACGTCGGATGGTGCGTACGGCCCGAAGCCGATGCCCTCGCCGATCGTGTCGCCGAACAGCGCCGGTCGCTCGAACGCGTAGCCGATCTCCCGGCGCAGCCGCTCCGGTTCGATCTCGGCCAGCGGCACCCCGTCCAGCAGCACCGTGCCCGCGTCCACGTCGGACAGCCGCCCGGCCACCGCGGCGAGCACGGACTTGCCCGCCCCGGAGTGGCCGACCACGGCCATCGTGCTTCCGCCGGGCACGACCAGGTCGACGCCGCGCAGCACCGGTGTCCCGCCGCGTACGACGGTGACCCCGCGCAGTTCCAACCGCCCCGGGCCGTCGGGCGGCAGGTCGCGGTCGCCGGAGCGCAGCGCGGGTACGGCGAGCAGTTCGGCGATCCGACCGGCGGCGGCGCGGCTGCGCACGAGCGAGTCGAGGGCACCGACGGCGGCGCCCAGACCGGCGGCGAGCACCGCGTAGCGCGACGCGGCGAGCAACTCGCCGACGCTCAACTCGCCCTGGGCCAACCGCATTCCGCCCACGGCGAGGACCGCGGTGGTGAGCAGCGGCACCAGCACGCCGGCGCCGGCCATGGCGCGCCCGTAGACCTGCCACATCCGCCGCCCCTGGGCGCTCAGTTCGGGCAACGGGGCCAGGATGCGGTCGAGTTCGCGCCGCGAGCTGCCTGCGGCGGCGACCGAGCGGGCGCCGCCGAGGGTTTCGACCAGTCGGGTGGCGATCTCGGCCTGGACGCGCTGATAGTGCGACACGCTGTCCGAGGAGCCGCGGACGAAGACCCGCAACAACCAGAGCAGCAGCGGTACGCCGGCCAGGAACACCGCGAGCAGGCGCGGGTCGATCAGCGCGAGCGCGACCAGTGCGCCGAGCGGTACGCACAGCGCGGCCAGTGCGTTCGCCGCGGTGGTGGGCGCGGTGCTCGCCTCGGCGACGTTGCCGGTCAGCCGGGTGACCAGGTCGCCGGGTGTGCAGCGGGCGGCGGCGCGATGGGGGGCCAGGGTCAGCAGATGGTCGACGCCCCGGCGGCGCAACCAGGCGGCGGTGCGCGCCCCGGTGACCCCGCCGAGCAGGGTCTCCAGGGTGTCGAAGACGACCCCGGCGACGATCAGGAGCACGCACAGGGTGACCGCGCCGCGCTGCCCGGGGGCGTCGTCGAGCAGCAGGTCGAGGGCGTGTCCGAGGACGGCGGGCAGTGCGATCGCGACACCGGCGGAGCCCGTGCCGCAGACGAACCCGGCCGAGGTGCGGCCCGCGCTGTGCCGCAGCGCGCCGGCCAGGAGCCGCCCGGTACCGGGGTACGCGGGCGACGCGGGGTCGGGGGTCCGGCGCGAGTCGGCCATGCTGGTGCGGTTCCTCGCCTTCGGGAGAGGGGTACGGCACGGGCAGGTCCCGGGCGGAATGCCGCCGCCCGGGACCGCGGTGCCCTCGTCACCTCGGGGTGTTCACCCCTGGGTGCGGGTGCGTCAGTGGCAGGTGATCAGGCTCAGGCTGCTGTTGCCGCAGAGCAGGACGCTGAGGTAGCTGCCGCCACCGCCACCGCCGCCGCCGTTCAGCTCAACCTCTTCGGTCTCCATCGTCTGCAGGTCGAGAAGTGCCATGGTGTCGTTTCCCTTCGGTTGTCGTGCGCGATGGTTCGAGATGGTGCGCCGGCCCCGTGCGAGGCCGGTCTTGCCTCGATCCCGCAAGGGATCGGCTTCAGGGCCGCCGGGTCGGCGGCGGGAGGAAGGGCAGGTGCACGGGTCGGTCGTGCAGCGCGCTGCCCAACGCGAGCAGGCAACCGGCGGTGCCGGTGCTCAGGTCCATCGACAACCGCATCATCTGCTCGCCGGCGAAGGCCAGTTCCCCCCGATAGGGGAGCGCCCCGCAGGCCAGTGAGTCGATCTGGCGGCGGATGTCCGCCGGTTCGGTGCCGGGTCCGTCGATGGTGGTGCGGCTCAGGTGCAGGACCATGCCCGCCGCGCCCCGGAACAGTCCGGGTTGGGCGTAGAACCTGGCCTGCGCGGCCCGGACGATCTCGCCGCGGGCGGCCTCGAACTCGGGGTCGGCACGATGCGCGAGGTAGTCGTCGAGCACCATGCCGATGCCGACGCTGCCGGCCCCGAGGTAGGGCATCGTCCGTCGACCCTCGTCGACCTGGAGGGTGCCGCCGACGGCGATCACGCAGCGGGCCAGATCGCCGCGCAGCGCCTCCGCGGCGGCGTCCAACAGATCCGGCTCACCCACACGTTCGTACAGCCGCAGGTACAACAGCGCACTTCCGGTGGCGCCGTACAGCAGGCCGGCCCGGGTCGGCGCCGGTTCCCTGCGGGTCCGCTCGGCCAGCTCCTCGGCGCACGCGAACGCGTGGGATTGCAGGGCTTGTTCGCCGGTGGAGGCGGCCAGCGCGTCGAGCGCCAGGCCGAGGCCGGCCAGGCCGCTGTGCAGGTCGCGGGCCTGCGTGCGGCGGTCCCGGGCGAGGATCAGGTCGACCAGTTCCAGAGCCTGTTCGCGATGACCGAGCCGGTCCAGTGTCCAGGCCACCCCGGCCAGGCCGTCGTAGAAGCCGATCGGGGTGCCGGCCCGCGGGTTCTTGGCGGCGCGCAGCAGCCATTCCTCGCCCTCCGGACAGGCCTCGGCGCCGGTCTCGGCCAGCGCGTACAGCACCCCGGCCGCGCCGTGGCCGAAACACGCGCCTCCGCCGGGACTGGCGAACTGCGCGATGTCGCCCGGGAAACAGCGGTCCTCGCGGTCCGGGGTGGCCGACGCCCGGATGGCCCGCGCCATCGAATCGCGGCTCTCGGGCCAGTTCGCGGGAGCCACCGGGAGGTAGTCGTGCGTCGACTCCGTGCCATGCGTCGACCCCGTCCGGTGCGACACCGCCGGAGCCGCGGGCCCGGCCTGGCCGGCGGGCCCGTCCGGGTGCCGGTCGCGCAGGATCTCCTCGACCGCGGAGTCCAACCAGCCCTCGGGGATCGGGAATTCCGCCATGGCGATCCGGACCAGGTGCCGGGCCTTGCCCCGATCCACGGTGAACAGGCTGGTCAGCGGCAGGAACAGGGCGATGCGCAGGCACGCGAGCGCGTACCGGTCCACATCCGCGCCGCGCCGGTCGGCGGGAGCCAGGAAACCGGGGTTGGCGACCACCTGCCGGCGGGTCTCGTCGTCGATAGTGGCGGCCTCGAAGTCGAGCAGCGTCACCGAGCTCTCGTCCTCGGCCATCATGATGTTGAACAGGTGCAGGTCGTTGAACACCACACCGCGTGCGTGGATCTCCGCCACGGCGTTCTCGACCAGCCCGTACACCCGCATCGCCCACTGGGTGTACTCGGCGAGGCGCTCGGGCGAGGGATCCGTCTCGATCAGCGGGTGGCGGTGCGCGAAGAAGGTGTTCAGCGGGCTGCCCTGGACGAACTCCAGGACCAGGAAACGATGATCCCCGAGGGTGAACCAGTCGTGCACCTCGGGCGTGCACACGAGTCCGCTCAGTCGGCGCAGCGCGTCGCGTTCGCGCTCCAGGCGGGTGACCGCGTCCGCGCCGTCCGCGCCGAGTCCGGCGTGCGGGCGGGCCTCCTTGAGCACGACCTGCTCGTCGGTGCGCAGGTCCCGGCCGATGTAGACGCCGCCGCCGTTGGAGAAGTGCAGCGCGCGCTCGATCCGGTACGGGAGTTCACCGACGGTGGTCGCGGTCCGGGCGGCCAGGTGCGGGGCCAGGAACGCGGGCAGGGTGAGCCACGAGGGTACGTGGAAGGTGGGTTCCCTGCGGTCCGGGACCAGGGTGCCGGTGTCGTCCTCGATCGCGGGGCACAACACGCCGTTCGCGTCGTGACACGTGCGGTCGGCGAAGCTGCCGTAACGCACGTACACCGGGCCCTCGCCCCAGCGCAGATCGCTGAGGATGTACGGCCCCGGCTCGCCGTCCAGCAGCGCGGCCAGGTCCGTCGCGACGACCCGACACTGCTCGTCGTCGGCCGGGTAGACGGTGACGAACTTGCCGCTCCCGGCCCGATCGGCGTACTTGGCGTTGCGGGTGTGCAGCAGGTACGGACTCGGCATGCACTTGAAGGCGATGCCACGCGGGACGCAGTGGTCCCGGACCGCGGCGAGCACCTTGTCGGCGTTGTCCAGGCACGCCGACACGTGGATCTTCCAACCTTGGTCGGGCAACCGGCAGTCCACCGGGCGGAAGGCGAGCCAGTCGCCGGAGCGGTAGCGCAGCCAGCCTTCGGGGAGTTCGCGACGGGCACTCTCGTAGTGCGCCGCAGGGCCACCCTCGTCCGTGCGAAGGCGATGCGGCGCGTCGTAGAACTGCCGATCGGCGTCGCAGTAGGCCGCGTAGCCCTTGTCCATCGTGCTCCCTTCCCGGTGGCCGGGGTGCCGTGGGGAACACTGCCGGCGGGCGGGAGCGGCGGACAGTCGCAAACATCACGAATCATCGGTGAGGAACGAATGCCTCCGGGCGTGAGGAAGTCACGGCCGCGAGGGTCGAGTTGCCGGTCACCGGCGGCGGGGTGCCGGACCGGCGCACCCATTTCTCGGTGCGCGGCGACGGTGATGAACGGGCACCCCGTCGTCGGTGCGTGGTGCGTGGTGCGTGGTGCGCGGCGATGGTGATGCGAACGGGAGCGCCCGTGCGGTCGGTGCGGGGTGACGGCGACGGTGATGCGAACGGGAGCGCCCGTGCCCTCGGTGGGCGAGCGACGGCGATGCGAACGCCGCCCGTGCCGTCAGTGCGCCGTGAGGGTGAAGCGCACCGGAGTGCCCGGAACCGCCTGGGCGGCGTGCGCGAGGTACTCCTCGGGGACCACGCCGATCACCGGATAGCCGCCGGTGACGGGGTGATCGGCCAGGAAGAGCACCGGGCGCCCGTCCGGGGGCACCTGAACCGCACCCAACACCATTCCCTCGCTGGGCAGTTCGTCGGTGCGTGCCCAGCCCAGCGCGGGTCCCTCGGTGCGCAGCCCGATCCGGTTGCTCGCCGACGCCACCGTGTAGCGCGCGGCTCCGAGCGAGGCGAGGGCGGCGGGGGTGAACCAGTCCTGCCGGGGGCCCGGGATCAGCGGCAGCACCAGTTCGGTGGGCGGCCCCGGCCGCCGCGAGACGTCCGCGCCCGCCGGGGTGGGCCCGGACGGCTCGCCCAGCGCGAGCACGTCGCCGTCGGCGAGCGGAGCCGGGCCCAGGCCGGACAGCAGGTCGGTGGAGCGGCTGCCCAGCACCGGTTCGACCGCCACCCCGCCGGCGAAGGCCAGATAGCCGCGCAGCCCGGCGGTCGCGGGGCCGACGTCCAGTACGGCGCCGGCCGGCACCCGGATCGCCGCGCCCCACGCGACCGGGCGGCCCTGTACCCGGACCGTGCAGGGTGCGCCGACCACCGCGGCCACGGTGGTCGTGCGCACCCGCACGGCGGTGCCGGTCAGCGTGGTCTCCAGGGTCGCCGCGTCGAGCGGATTGCCGACCAATCGGTTGGCTTCGCGGTGCGCGGGCAGGTCCAGGGCCCCCGAGCGCGGCACACCCAGGTGCGCGAACCCGTCCCGGCCCAGGTCCTGAACGGTGGTCAGGGCTCCGGCCCGGACCACCTCGACGGCGCGCGCGCTCATCGCTCCACCGCCACGAAACGCACCCGGACGCCGGGCGCGAACAACGCGGCGGGCTCCCGGGCGGCGTCCCACAACACCGCGTCGGTGCTGCCGATCAACTGCCAGCCGCCGGGCGACGAGCGCGGGTACACGCCCGCGTACTCGCCGGCCAGCGCCAGCGAGCCGACCGGCACGGCCGTGCGCGGGGTGGACCGGCGGGCCAGGTGGTAGCGCTCGGGCAGGCCGGTCAGATAGCCGAAACCGGGCGCGAAGCCGCAGAACGCGACGCGGAAGGTGATCCCGCCGACGATCTCGGGGACGCGCTCGACCGGCACCCGCCACAGGCCGGCCACCTCGCCCAGGTCGGGCCCGTCGTAGCGGACCGCGATCTCGATCCGGTCGCCCGCCTCGGCGGACAGTGGCGGGATCCGCCAGTCGGGCACGTCGGCGGCCAGCGCGGCGGGGTCCGCGAGCCCGTCGAGCAGCACGGTACGCGCGGCCGGGACGATCTCGCGTACCGCCGGCAGCGTGCCCGCGGCGCGTCGGCGAAGCAGTTCGGCGTGCAGCGCCTCGGCCCGGTCGGCCGTGTCCACCTCCAGGAGCAGCGCGTGTCGGCCCACCGGCAGGGCCCTCACGCGAACGGCTCCAGGGACACTTCGGCGGCGAGCAGTGCGCGGCGGACCCGCAGCGCCAGCTCGGCCGCGCCCGGGGTGTCGCCGTGCAGGCACAACGACCGGGCCGAGACGGCGACCCGCTCTCCCGTGATGGCGACGACGGCGCCCTCACGCGCCATCGTCAACGAGCGGGACACGACCCGGTCGCCGTCCTGGACGACGGCACCGGGCTCCCCGCGCGGCACCAGGGTGCCCTGCGCGGTGTATGCGCGGTCCGCGAACGCCTCGGGTACGCAAGGCAGTCCGGCGGACTCGGCGGCTTCGAGCAGACGTGAGCCGGGCAACCCCAGCACCGGCAGCGCGCCGCCGGCCAGCAACACGCCGGCGACCACCGCGCCGGCCTGATCCCCGTCCCACACCGTGCGGTTGTACAACGCGCCATGCGGCTTGACATAGGCCACGCGGGCCCCGGCGGCGCGCGCGAACACCTCCAACGCGCCGATCTGGTAGGCCACTTCGGCGGCCAGCTCGGCGGCCGGCACATCCATCGCGCGGCGACCGAAACCGGCCAGGTCGCGGTAGGAGACCTGCGCGCCGATCCGCACGCCGCGCTCGGCGGCCAGTTCGCACACCCGGCGCATGGTGACCGGATCCCCGGCGTGGAAACCGCACGCGACGTTGGCGCTGGTCACCGCGGACAGCAGTGCCTCGTCGTCGGTCAGCGTCCAGCGGCCGAAGCCCTCGCCCAGGTCGGCGTTGAGGTCGATCACGGTGTCACTCACGCGCCGTCCATTCGCATCGCCGCGCAGATCATCTCGCACGCGTCGTCCAGATACCGCTCCAGGATCACCGCCGCGCCGGGCGTGTCGCCGGCCGTGAGCAGGTCGACGATCTCCCGGTTGCGCCGCAGGAACGGTTCGTGCAGCGCGCGGGCCGAGGGCATGGCCAGGAAGGCCAGGCGCAGTTCGGCGATCAGCCGGGTCATGTACTCGTCCAGCCGCGGGCTGCCCGCGAGCGCGACCAGGGCCCGGTGGAAGCGCAGGTCGGCGGTGCCGACCTCGGGCCAGTCGCCGATCTCGGCCGCGGCCTCGCCGCCGGCGACCGCCGCGTGCAGCGCGGCGAGCCGTTCCGGACCGGCCGAGACGGCGGCCCGCAGGCCGGTGCCCTCCAGGGCCCGGCGGACCGCGTAGATGTCGGTCACATCGTCGGGGTCGAGCATCCGGACGAAGACGCCGCGATTCATCTCGTGGACGACCAGGCGGCCGTCCACGAGCGTGCGGAACGCCTCACGCAACGTGTTGCGGGAGACGCCGAGGGCCGCGCCCAGGGCCTGTTCGGACAGTCGGGTGCCGGGTGGCAGCGCGCCCTCGGCGATGCGGTCCCGCAGCACCTCGGCGACGCGCTGTGCGGTGCCGGCGCGTCCGAGCAGGTCGCGATCGGCGGCAAGGCGTCCGAGCGTGTCGTCGGCCGACGGCCGGGCGAGGTCGACGTCTTGGCCCATGTGGGGTCCCCCAGAATGCGACGAGCGGTGCGGGAGGAGTAGATCAAGTTCCCGCACCGTTCACAAGGTCTTGTGGGATTGTTCAACAATAGCTTAGCCTCCTCGGCACCTCCTCGTCCCCCTGTTCGAGGACCCGAGCGTGGAAGGCTGCGCAATGATTGTGCTCCTCGGCGTCCTATTGGTGATCGTAGGGTTCGCCACACGACGCAACCCCCTGCTGGTGGTCGGTGTCTCCGGCGTGGCCACCGGCCTGCTCGGTGACCTGTCACCGCGTGAAGTGCTCGCCGCGTTCGGCAACGGCTTCGCGTCCAGCCGGGGCGTGACGATCTTCGCGATCACCCTGCCGGTGATCGGCCTGCTGGAGCGCAACGGCCTCCAGGAGCAGGCCCGGACCCTGATCGCGCGGTTCGGCAAGCTCACCACCGGGCGCTTCCTGGTCCTGTACCTGGGCCTGCGCCAAGTCACCGCCGCCGTCGGCCTGGTCAGCCTGGGCGGCCCGGCCCAGACGGTCCGGCCGCTGGTGGTCCCGATGGCCGAGGGCGCCGCCGAGCGCAGCCACGGCGCGCTTCCGGACAAGACGCGCGAGAAGATCCGTTCGCACGCCGCCGGCGCCGACAACGTCGGCCTGTTCTTCGGTGAGGACTGCTTCCTCGCGGTCGGCTCGATCCTGCTGATCACCGGCTTCGTGAACACCACCTACCACCAGCACATCGAGCCGCTGCACGTGGCGCTGTGGGCGATTCCCACCGCCGTCTTCGCGTTCCTCATCCACGGCGGCCGACTGCTGCGGCTGGACCGCACGCTGGCCCGCGAGTTCGCGACGGTGTCCGCCGCCGGGCCGCCCGCCGAGTCCGCCACCGTATCCGCCGTCGCAGGTCCCGCCGCCGGCACCGTCGCCGAGGGGAAGCTCAAGTGATCAAGGTCGAGTGGTTCTTCTGGCTCGTCGGCGCCGTCTTTTTGGTGATGGCCGCGCAGATGCTCGTGGACCGCAGCAATCCCAAGCGGTTCGGCAGCGCCGCGTTCTGGGGCCTGCTCGGCGCGGGCTTCATCTACAGCACGCGGGTCGTGGAGAAGACCTCCCCGGCCGAACCGCTGGGCGTGGCCGTACTGGTGATGGTGTGTCTGGCCGGCTTCGGGTTCACCGGCAAGGGCACCGTGCACACCACCGACCGCGAGCAGCGGGTGGCCATCGCGGCCCGACTCGGCAGCCGGATCTTCATCCCCGCACTGACCATCCCCGTGGTGGCGATGGTGTGCGCGGTGCTCGTGAAGAAGTGGCACATCGGCTCCGAACCGATCCTGCAAAAGGGCAGCGAGACCATCCTGGGCCTGGGGGTAGGCGCGATCGTCGCGCTCGTGGTGGGCATGCTCGTGGTCCGCGAGAAGCGGGTCAGCGTGCCGATCCACGAGGGCCGTTCGATGCTGGAGGCGATGGGCTGGGCACTGCTCCTGCCGCAACTCCTGGCCACCCTCGGCTCGATCTTCCAGGTCTCGGGGGTCGGCAAGCAGGTCGGTGTGATCACCTCGAAGGTGTTGCCGGACGGCAAGATCTACGTCGCGGTGATCGTGTACTGCCTGGGCATGTTCCTGTTCACCACGATCATGGGCAACGCGTTCGCCGCGTTCCCGGTGATGACCGCGGCGGTGGGCTGGCCGGTGCTGGTGGTCGAGGGCGGCGGCGACCCGGCGGTGGTCCTCGCCCTGGGTATGCTCGCCGGCTTCTGCGGCACGCTGTGCACACCGATGGCGGCCAACTTCAACATCGTTCCCGCGGCACTGCTGGGACTCAAGGACCAGTACGGACCGATCAAGGCGCAACTGCCCACGGCGGGCGCGCTGTTGGTCGTCAACATCGGCATCATGTCGGCATTCGCCTTCTGAGCCGGCCGCACCCGCCCCGCCACCCGCCCAGCCGTTCCAGGAGACCGCAGCCATGACCCGCGTACTCGTCACCGGATTCGACACCTTCGCCGGTGAGGCCACCAACCCCTCGTGGGAGGCGGTCCGCCTGCTCGCGGACCTGCCCGAGCCGGGCCTGGAGGTGACGGCGGTACGGCTGTCCTGTGTGTACGGGGTCGCGTTGGAGGAACTGCGGGCGGCCGTCGAGCGGGTCGATCCCGACCTGGTGCTGTGCGTGGGCCAGGCCGGCGGCCGGCCGGACGTCACCGTGGAGCGCGTCGCGATCAACGTCGACGACGCGCGGATCCCGGACAACGCCGGCCGGCAGCCGATCGACGTCCCCATCGTCGAGGCGGGCCCCGCCGCGTACTTCGCCACGCTGCCGGTCAAGGCGTGCGTCGCGGCGGCCCGCGCGGCCGGGGTGCCCGCGTCGGTGTCGCAGACCGCGGGCACCTTCGTCTGCAACCACGTCTTCTACGGGCTGATGCACCTGCTCGCCACCGAACGCCCGACCACCCGGGGCGGCTTCGTGCACGTCCCGTACTCCTCCGACCAGGTCACCGAGCGCGCGGCACCCTCCCTCCCGCTGCCCACGATCGCCGCCGGCCTGCGCGCCGTGGTGACCACGGCCGCGACCCGCACCCGGGACATCACCACCGCCGGCGGCGCCACACACTGAACCCGGCCGCCCGCTCAGGCGTCCGCGGCCGACCGGAACACGCCGACCTCGTCCCCGGCGACCACGACCGGTCCGACATCGCCGGCCACCGATCACCCGTCTCGCGCGGTGACCAGCCGGGCGGGGGCCGGCGGCGGGACGCGCTCACTCCCGGCCCGCGCGGGGGACCGCGGCGAAGGGCGGGAGGGTGAACCACGCGGGGACCCGGCGGCGCAGGGCCTCGGGGCCGGTGATCGCCACGGCGCCGCAGCGCAGTGCCTCGGCCCAGGTCGGGTCGCCGTGCCATACCTCGATCAGCGGACGCAGTCCGGCGGTCACCGTCACCGACACCTCGTAGCCGAGATCCGTACCGCACCGTGACGCCGGGGGCCGGCACCGAATCCCGACGCCGGAACGCATGCGGCGTCGGCGGTCACCCGTTCGGGTAGGCGGGCGCGGAGTTGTCCGAACGGCGCTCGCGGACCGGGTCTCGCGCGGAAACCCGGGGCCGCGCGCGTGACACAGTGTAGCCGGCCGACTCCGATGCGGCATTCTCCGCATGCGCGGGGTCGGACGCCCGGCTTGGCTGGAGGCCGCGAGCACGGCTGTCCCAGCGGTAGGTCGCTACCGCGTCCGGGCTCGCCGGAGGTTGCATCATGCGTTCGATCAACACGCTTGTGGGCACCGCGCTGCTCGGCGCGAGCCTCGTGCTGGCCGGCCCGGCGGTCGGCCACGCCGCCCCCGCCCGGCCCCAGGTCGACCCGGCCGACTGCGCCAAGGCGGTCGCCGCCGCCGCGAAGGCCCAACTGCAGTACGACGCCGCGGTCGCGGAATACGGCAAGGACGCGGCCGCCGCCGGCGGGAAGCCCGACAAGTCCCGGCAGGAGCAGCTCGACCGCGCCAAGCACGAGTTCGACGCCGCGGCCTCGGCCACCGCCAAGGCGTGCCCGGAGGTCGGGTCCGCCGGCGGGAAGAGCGGTGCCGGCGACAAGACCGGTTCCGGCGAGAAGGCCGCCACCACCGAGAGCGGCCACGACAAGGACGGCGAGGACTCCGCCGAGGACACGCCCGGCAGCACCGGTGGGTACCAGGACGGCCGCGCCGCGGCTCCCTCGGGCAGCATGCACACCGGTGCCGGCGGGACCTCCACCGGTGCCGGCGGCAGCGAGGTTGCCCTCGGCGCCGGCCTGTTCGCCGCCGGCGCGGGTGTCCTCGTGCTGCGTCGTCGTCGTCGACGCGCCGCCGGCCGGATCTGAGCGGATCCCCCCGGCCGCGGCACCGCGGCACCGCGTTCCCGCACCGCCCGACCACGGCCGGGCGGTGCGGGAACCGGGCGGAACACATCCACCACACCGGCGACTTCGGGCCGAGGCCGGTCGCCGGGCACAGTTGTTCAGGAGCATTCGTGGACCCTTCGGCGCCGGCCGACGCCGCACCCGGGCGCAAGCGCGGCACGGGACCGGTGGGCGCCGCCGCGGCAGCGATGTGCCTGGGCCTCGTACTCGTCGTCAACGGCACCGGGGCCGCCGACCCGCCGCCGCAGCCCGGCGAGGCCCGGGTCTATCCGGACGTGCCGCGCCCGGCGCCGCACGATCCGCCTCCGCTGGCCCCCCTGTCGGCCGCGGCACCGATCCGGGTGCGGATCCCGGCGATCTCGGTGGACGCCCCGCTGACCGGGCTGGCGCTCGAGGACGGCGGCCGACTCGCGGCTCCGCCGGACGACGAGGGCAATCTCGCCGGCTGGTACCGCGAGGGCACCGCGCCGGGGGCCGGCGGCACCGCGATCGTGGCCGGACATGTGGACACCCGGCAGGGTCCGGCGGTCTTCCACCAGCTCGGCGAACTGCGCCGGGGGAACACCGTCGAGGTCGATCGTACCGACGGCGACACGGCGATCTTCACCATCGACGCCATCGAGGTCTATCGCGCCGAACGGTTCCCCGACCGACGGGTCTACGGCGCCGCGAAAGGGGCGGAGTTGCGGCTGATCACGTGCGGGGCGGGCTTCGACGAGGTCGAACGGCGTTACCGGGGCAACGTGGTCGCGTTCGCCCACCTGACCGGCCGCCGCCCGACCGACGCGCCGGACGGATGACCTGCCGCCGCCCCACCGGCCGGGTGGCCGTCGGGGCGGGCCGGCAGCGTTGCGGTTCGAGTCGGTTGGCCGGGCCCGCGGCGACGGCGAGCTCGTACGTGTCCGCCTCGTTCGTGTCCGCCTCGGGCGCGTTGGACCCGGATGCGTCGGACCCGGGCTCGCGGATCAGGATCAGGGCGAGCGCTGCGGCGGCCAGGACGCCGGCGGCGCCGGCCCGGAAGCCGGCCGACATCGCGCTGGTGAAGGCCTCGCGGGCGGCGTCCGCCAACCCGTGGTCGCCGGAGGCGTCGGCCGGGGCGAACGCGTCGGAGATCGACTCGCGGGCCTTCTCGGGCGCCGAGTCGGGCATCGCGCCGGTGTAGGTACCGGAGAGGAGCGACCATGGCCACCGCGCTCCACGCGGTGATCGCCTTGTGTCGCTCCTCGTCGTCGAAGACGGTGATCAGGATCGACAACGTGCACCCGGACGGGCCGGTCGGACCGGGCGCGGCACCCGGCGGCGGGTCACCACATGCCCGGCCGGATCCCGGTGCGCACCGGGACCCGGCTCACGGCCGAGGCCGGGGATCGATGATCCCCGGCCTCGGCCGTGCCGTGCGCGTCGGTCAGTCCCGGTGCGAGCCCTGGACGTCGACGAAGATCGGGTTGCTGTAGAACCAGATGTCGCGCCACGGGTCGCCGTCGTTGTTCGGGTGCTGGATCGGCCCGGCCGGGTCGACGCGCGGACCGAACGGGCCGACGCCGTGCCGGTTTCCGTCGCTGCCCCGGAGCCGGACGTAGTACGGCTTGTTCCGGCGCGGCAGTTGCACCTTCAGGGTGTAGGTGCCGGTCCGGCCGGCCACGTCGATGCGCTTGCTCACGCGCGTGTCCGGGGCCTGCCACGCGTCGGCGTCGCGGGACTTGCCGGTGACGGTTCCGGTGATCACGTCCACATGCGCGAGCCGGGGGATCTCGCCGTGGTAGTTGGGCCGGCTCGCCGTGGTGACCCGGATGTAGAGCGTGGCGCCCCGGTTGGCCGCCAGCGGCAGCCGGCCGCCCAGGGTGACCGGCTCGGCGCGGCCGTTGTCCGCGACCAGCCATACGTCCAGACCGTCCAGCAACTGACCGTGGTCCACCCACACCCGCCCGGCGCGCAGGCCCGCCATCACGTCGCGGTAGCCGAAGCGCTCCACACCCACGTGGGTGCGGCTGAACTGCCCCGGCCAGAAGTCGCTTCCGGGCTGCGGGACCCCGGTGTCCACCGGCAGCGGCTTGGAGCCGAGATCGTCGAAGCCCTTGCCGGGCGGGTAGGCGCCGTCCGCGTAAGTGTCGAACATGGTGCGGTGGTTGTCCGAATTCGAGGTGACCGACCACAGCCGGCCCTCGGCGAGCAGCGCGTCCCACATGCCGCCGACCGTCGCGGTCATCCAGTCGAAGCCGCCGTGCGTGCGGTAGCTCTCGATCGGGTACCTCGGCCAGCTCTGCGGCGACGGCGCGTTCTGGTACTCGCCGCGCTGGAAGCTGCCCGGCCCCGACTGCCCCTCGCGGAACTTCACCCATTCCGGGTCGGCGTTGGCCTGCGAACCTGGCGCGCCCTCGAAGCCGAGGAAGATCGACGGGTCCGCGTCCTGCCACGCGCGCAACTCGTGCGGGGAGACGATGCCCAGCCGGCTCGGGTGGTTCGCCAACACCAGCACGTCGTCCACGTAGCCCTCGCGCCGGCGCTGCCCGAGCCAGCGGATCGCCTCCACGGCCTTGGCCTCGTTCGCGGCGGTGGCCGGGTCGCCCACCGCGCCGACGTCGAACTTGTTCAGCTTCGCGTCGAACTTCAGCTCGAACTGCCGCAGCAGCTCCACCTCGTTGGCGCCGGGCGCGACCATCAGGGTGGCGTGCTCGGCGGCGGGCACGTACCACTCCAGGCCCTGGAAGATCAGGACCCGGGGGTTCTCCTTGCGCGCCTTGACGATCTCCTCGTGCTCGCGCTGGGCGCCGCCCGCGTTGGCGTGGCCGAAGTTGGCGTGCTCGGTGTAGACGATCCAGTCCAGGCCGAACTGGCGACCCTGCGCGGCCGACTGGGCGAAGCCGTACTTGGCGTCGTGGCTGTAGACGGTGTGCACGTGGTGGTCGCCCACCAGGTAGGCGTACTTGGCGGGCGGGCCGTCGTGACCGGGGCGCGAGCTCGCCTGCACCCCGTCGTCGGACTCGGCCGCGGCGGCCGAGCCGGCGCCGACCGCGCCGAGCGCCGACGCGCCCAGGAAACCGGCCCCGAACAGCCCCGCCCGACCGATCAGGCCGCGTCGGGACACGCCCTGCGCGTCGAGCCGGTCCTCGGCCACCTCCGGGTCGGCCCACTCCGGCAGTCGCACAGCGGGGTGATCGGGTCGGTTCGAGTGGTCGGCGGTCGCCATGTGGGGTCCTTGCGGTCGGGGGCGTCGGGGGATGCCGCCGTGACGCTATGGGCCGCAGGTGGCGAACGGGCGACGAACATCCCGCGCGCACGTGACGGGCGCAATGATCTTCGGGTGTGCGCCTCCCGCGCGAGGGCCCCGCGACGACACGGAACGCCTCCACTCCACCCCGCCGTGTGCGCTCCCCCGAACGGAGGGCCTTGCCTCACTCGGTCCGAACCGGCGGATCGGGTGCGTCGCCGGGACGCCGCCGCGTCGCCGACCGACCCCGCCCGTTCCGACGCAGCAGCAGCTCGACCACGATCAGGTTGGGCACCCAGCACAGGAACGGAACAACCTTGTACGCGCTTTCGAAGTCGGTGAACGGGACCAGGGCCACCAGCCACAGCCGCAGCGTCACCGCCGCGTAGGTGAACGCGAAGGTCCGGTGCATCCACCGGCGGTGCTCCTCGACCGCGCCGCGCAGGATGGCCCGTACGGCCGACAGCGCGCAGGTCGTCCACAACACCGCGAGCATGCCGAACCCGGCCGTGCCCACCGCGCCGGCGTAGCTCATCGGCGCGAGCACCAGGCCGGCGACGCCGCCGACGGTGATGCACGCCACCACCACCCGACCACAGACCCGGTGCAGCCGCGGGGCGCGGGCCCGGGCGCGGGCCGAGAGCTGCGCCGGGGACAACAGCAGGGCCGCGGCGGCGGGCACGATGTGGGCGTAGAAGGCGGCGCGGACCCACGCGGGTCGGTCCGCGTAGTTCGCGGCGATGTCGCCGTCGTCCGCGGCCAACTCGGCCAGCGAGTCGGTCAGGTAGGGCAGCGGCGCGAAGACCGCGATGGCCAGGGCCGTCAGGGCCAGCCACCAGACCCCCGCCGTGCGCCCTCGGGTCGAGTCGTGCGTCACCACTGCCATGTCCGTGCGTCCTTTCGCTGCATGCCGGCAACGCTAGGAAGCGCGAGGTGCCGCGCTCGCCCCTCGGGACGGGGGAACCGTCTCCCTCCTGCGAGGGAGGGGGGTCTCCGCCGAGGGGAGGTGGACCGATCCGACCCCGATCGGTGCAGGATGGGCCATGCGTATTTCCGACGCCTGGCTGACCGTGGCATTCGTGGTCTGCGCGGCCTCGGTGACCGTGTTCGTGCCGGCCGGTTCGCCCTATCGCGGCCCGGACGCGGCCGGTCTGGCACTGGCGGTCGCGGCGGCGGGCTGCCTGTGGTGGCGCCGGACCGCGCCGGTCCTGGTGGTGGTCGTCGCGTCGGTGCTGGTGGTGGTCAACTCGGTGGCGGGTTATGCCACCACGGTGACCCAGTGGCCCGCGTGGATCTCGCTGTTCACCCTCTTCTCGCTGCGCGGCGCGCTCGATCGATGGGTGGGCGCGGTGGCGGGGCTGGCCGCGGTGAGCGGCTACGTGTTGTCCGATCGCGAGCCGGTCGGCGCGGTGGAGGTGTTCAGCCTGCTGGTGTGCTTCCTGATCGCCACCGTCACCGGCGACGCGGCGCGCAGTCGGCGGGCCGCCACCGCCGCCGAACACGCCCGGGTCCGGGCCGAGGAGCGCACCGAGTTGGCCCGTGAGCTGCACGACTCGATCGGGCACGCGGTGAACGTGATGGTCATGCAGGCGGGGGTCGGGCGCCGGGTGTTCGCGGCCGATCCGGCCTTCGCGCGCGAGGCGCTGGGCAACATCGAGAGCGTGGGCCGCGAGGCGCTCGGCGAACTCGACCGCCTGGTCCGGGTGATGCACGCGGCCGAGCCGGTGACGGACCTGACCGGCCTGGTCGATCGGGTCCGGGCCGCCGGGCGGGAGCTGCGGCTGGACGCCCGGGAGGTCACGATGAGCGCCGGCGTCGCCCGGGCGCTGCACCGGATCGTCCAGGAGGCGCTGACCAACGCGCTGCGCCACACCGAGACGGGCCGGATCGACGTGCACCTGGCCCAGGTCGGCGCCACCGTGGTGCTGGAGATCGTCAACCAGGGCGGAAACCTTCGGATCGGCCCGCCCGGTCGCGGCCTGGCCAACATGCGCGAACGGGCCCGCCTGGTCGGCGGCGAGGTGGAGGCGGGCCCGATTCGCACCGGATTCCGGGTACGCGCGACCCTGCCCGCACAGGCGGCCTCGTGATCCGGGTCCTGCTGGCCGACGACGACGCGCTGGTACGCGGCGGCCTGAAGGCGCTGCTTCGGGCCGAGCCGGGCATCGAGGTGGTGGGCGAGGCCGCGAACGGCGTCGAGGCGGTGCGCGCCGCGCTCGCACTGAAACCCGACGTGGTGGTGATGGACATCCGGATGCCGGTCCGCGACGGGGTCTCCGCCACCCGCGACCTGATGGCCGCGCCGGATCGCCCGAGGGTCCTGGTGCTCACCACGTTCGACCTGGACGAGGTGGTGGACGACGCGATCACCGCCGGCGCGGACGGATTCCTGCTCAAGCGGGCCACCCCCGAGGAACTGGTCACGGCGATCCGCGCGGTCGCCGCCGGCGACGCGGTGGTGTCGCCGGCGGTGGCCCGCAGATTGTTCGCCTCGCACGCCGCGCGGGTGGGTCCCGACCACGAGCGCGCGGACCGGCTCACCGATCGTGAGGCGGACGTGCTGCGGGCGATGGCGCTGGGTCTGTCGAACACCGAGATCGCCCGCTCGCTGCACCTGTCCGTGGAGACGGTCAAGACGCACGTCAAACACGTGCTGGCCAAGCTCGACGTGCGCGATCGCACCCAGGCCGTGGTGTGGGCCTACCGGACGGGGTTCGCCTATCGCGGCACGCCCACCGTCGTGGAGTGAACCCGGGTCCCGTCCCGCGCGACCGGACCCGGGTGCGGGACTCCGCCCGCAGGCGGAGCCCCGCACCCTTCCCGACCGCTACGCCGTGCCGGCCTTGGCCAGGATCGTCTCCGCGACGTGTCCGGGCACCGGGGCGTACGAGTCGAACTCCATCGTGTAGCTCGCCCGACCCGAGGTGCGGCCCCGCAGGTCGCCCACGTAGCCGAACATCTCGGCGAGCGGCACGAGCGCGGCGACCACCTTGGCGCCGGAGCGCTCCGACATCGTCCTGACCTGTCCGCGACGGGCGTTGAGGTTGCCGATCACCTCACCGAGGTAGTCCTCGGGCGTGGTCACCTCCACCGCCATCATCGGCTCGAGCAGGGTCGGCGACGCCAGCCGCGCGGCCTCCTTGAAAGCCAGCGATCCGGCGATCCGGAAGGCCATCTCGGACGAGTCGACGTCGTGGAAGTCGCCGTCGAGCAGGGTCACCCGAAGTCCGGTGAGCGGGTAGCCGGCCAGCACCCCGAACTCCATCGCGGCCCGGCAGCCCGCGTCCACCGACGGGATGTACTCCTTCGGGACCCGCCCCCCGGTGATCTTGTCGACGAACTCGTAGCCGTCTCCCTCCAGTGGTTCGATCGCGATCCGGACCTTGGCGTACTGGCCCTTGCCGCCGGTCTGCTTCCGATACGTGTAGTCGTGCCCGGGTACCGCCGCGCGCACCGTCTCGCGGTAGGCGACCCGGGGCCGGCCGACGTCGGCTGCCACGTCGAACTCCAGCCGCATCCGGTCGACCAGCACCTCCAGGTGCAGTTCGCCCATGCCCGATACGACGGTCTGGCCGGTGTCCCGGTCGGTCTTGACCCGGAACGACGGGTCCTCCTCGGCCAGGCGCTGGATGGCGGCGCCCAGCTTCTCCTGGTCGGCCCGGGACTTGGGCTCGATGGCCACCTCGATCACCGGGATCGGGAAGTCCATCGACTCCAGCACCACGGGGTGCGCCGGGTCGCACAACGTCTCGCCGGTGGTGGTCTGGCGCAGCCCCATCACCGCGACGATGTCGCCCGCGCCCACGGACGCGATCTCCTCTCGTTTGGCGGCGTGCATACGGTAGATCTTGCCGACCCGTTCCTTGCGGCCCTTGACCGAGTTCTGCACCTGGTCGCCGGTGCGGAGCCGGCCCGAATACAGCCGGATGAAGGTCAGCTTGCCCAGGTGCGGATCACTCGCGATCTTGAACGCGAGGGCCGCGAGCGGCTGTTCGTCCGAGGGCAGGCGGACGACCCGGGGCTGCGTCGGGTCGACCGCGTGGCCCTCGATCGCCCGTACGTCCAGCGGGGACGGCAGGTAGCGTGCGACGGCGTCGAGCAGTGGTTGAACTCCCTTGTTCTTGAAGGCTGTTCCACAGAGCACGGGGGTCACGGTGCGACCCTCGTCGAGGCCGGAGGCGATGGTGATCCGGCGGATCGCGGCGTGCAACTGCGCGTCGGTGGGCTCATCGCCCGCCAGGTACAGCTCCAACATCGCCTCGTCGTGTTCGGCCGCGGTCTCCAGCAGTCGGGCACGCCACTCGAGTGCGGTCGCGCGATGCGCGGCCGGGATCTCGACGTCCTCGTACGCCTCGCCCGGTCCGGTCTCGGCCGACCAGAGCAGGGCGCGCATGCGCACCAGGTCGACGACGCCGCGGAAGTCGGCCTCGGCGCCGATCGGCAGTTGCAGCACCAGGGCCACCGCGCCCAGTCGTTCGCCGATCATCTCGACGCAGCGACGGAAGTCGGCGCCGGTGCGGTCGAGTTTGTTGACGAAGCAGATCCGGGGCACCCGATAGCGGTCCGCCTGACGCCACACCGTCTCGGACTGCGGCTCGACACCGGCGACCCCGTCGAAGACGGTCACGGCGCCGTCCAGGACGCGCAGGCAGCGCTCGACCTCGACGGTGAAGTCGACGTGGCCGGGCGTGTCGATGAGGTTGATCCGGTGCCGCACACCCTCCAGCGTCCAGTCGCACGTGATCGCGGCGGACGTGATGGTGATGCCGCGATCGCGTTCCTGGGGCATCCAGTCCGTCGTGGTGGTGCCGGCGTGTACTTCGCCGATCCGGTGCGAGGCGCCCGTGTAGAACAGGATCCGCTCGGTGGTGGTGGTCTTGCCGGCGTCGATGTGGGCCATGATCCCGATGTTGCGGATGCCGGCGAGGTCGCGGGCGGTTCCGGTCATGACTGGTTCTTCTCTCCTGCTCGATGGATGGGTGGTGACGAATCCGGGCAGCCGCCATCGACCCGTGGCCCCGTCGGCGTGACCCGGCACACGGCAGAGCCGCGTGCGGTGGGCGAACCGCACGGAGGGAAACGGACTTCGTCGCACGGCGGGTGCGGACGCAAGCGCGAGCGCGGACGCGGAGGCGGGCGCGGGCACCGGCTCAAGGGGCCGCCGGGGCCGGTCGGGACGCGACCGGGCACACCTCGTCGACCCATGGGCGCGCCGCGCGCAGCGGTCGACGACACCGGCGCGCCGTCGGGACGGCGTGGCGGTGTGGCCGGACCGATGCGGCGCGGGGCGCGGCATGGATGGTCGGTGAGGGTTCGACGTGCGCCGGCGAAGCCGGGACGAACCGGGCTCAGCGCGGGGCGGCGGCCTTCGGGTCGGCTCGGTGGCGGCTGTGGCGTCGCGGGCCGGCAGGTGGGGCGACGGGTGTCGTCCCCCTGGCTACCGGCGGCGAATCAGCCGCGAGGCGACCCGGAGCGATCGGGCCAACGGCCCTTCCACGGCTCCCGGTTCGACGTCGGACGCGCGCTTCGCGGCCGGGTGCCGAACGCGGGGCGCGGCGCTCCGATCCGCTTGCAGGTCACGTCCATGTGGCCACCATAGATCGACAACTCCGGTGCCGTCACCTGGATTTCGGGAGCGCCCGGCCTAGGGGCCCCGGCGTGGGGAGGGCGGTGGGTCGGCAGGCGGTTCCCGAGGCTGCCGCCGGGCCGGGCCGGGCCGCGCCGGTGTCGGATCGCACTCGCCCACAGGACGAGCGGGGTGGGGAAGGCGAAGCCGCACCGGGCGGCGAGGACGCCCCGGGCGCCCGGCGGGGTCGCCGTCGGACCCGCGGTCGGCGCCCGATCGCGCTGGGCGGGCCGCGGCGAACAACCGGTCGAGCGGTGGCACACCGGTGGCGGCATCAGTGGGCAGGTGGCGCAACCCCGAGACGCCCCGGGTCACGCCGAGTCACCCGGGCATCGCGCGATGTGGTCGAGTTCGGCGAAGTCGGCGTGTCGGAGTGCGGATGTGGGCAACAATGCGCGCAACGGCGGGCCCGGGAGGACGGGCTCGACGACACGGTTCGAGGTGCGTGCGGCGCGCGTCGGCCCACCGTCTCGGTGAGGGACAGCTACGGGGGATGGCGTGGAAGCGGAACTGATGACACTGGCGACGTCCGGCGCGACCACGATGGTCGGTCTGATGGTGTCCGAGTCCTGGGCTCAGGCGAGGGCCCGGATCGCCGCCCTGTTCGGCCACGGGGATCCGGCCCGGGAGACCGTGGTCGAACAGGAACTGGAGATCTCACAGCGCGAGTTGATCGTGGCCCGGGAAGCCGGCGACGACCTGGTGGCGGCGGACATCGAGGCCGAGTGGCGGACCAGGCTGCGCCGACTGCTGCGGGAGGATCCGGTCGCCGCGGCGGAACTGCGCGCGTTGCTGGCCGAGTTGACCCCGGCGGGAGAGGGCGCGTCGGACGCGGTGCACAACACGATCAGTGGCGGGACCCAACTCGGTCCGGTCGTCCAGGGCCGGGACTTCAACGGCTTGACCTTCAACGCGCCCGGAATTCCGCCATCGGTCGATCGGGACCCGGGCGGTCCGGGCACGCGCCCCTGACCGAGGTCGCCGGATCGATCGGTGACGTGGTGCGCACCGGCCGCTGTCGGGACCGAGCGGGCCTTCGCCCCGTCCCCGTCCCCGTCCCCGGCGCCGCCGTCTCGCCGCGCGCCGCGGGCCCGGGCGTACCAGGGTGGGATGTGGCGGCCTCGTAGCCCTTTTCACCCGCCGCACCGGACTCGTCAGGATGCCGAGGACTTCGAGATGAACGACTCCCAGGGCCACGGCCACGGCCACGGCCACAGTCACGACCACGGTCTCGGCGCCGGTCGATGGATCACCGTGCCGACCGGCGACGGTCCGATGCGGGTCTACACGGCACACCCGCACGGCTCCCACGGCCCCGACGACGGCCACGGCGGTCACGACGACCCCCACGCCCGGGTCGCCGGTGCCGTCGTGGTGCTCCAGGAGGCGTTCGGCGTCAACGAGCACATCCGGGCCATCACCCGCCGGCTCGCCGCCCGCGGCTACCTGGCCCTGGCGCCCGACCTGTTCCATCGCAACGGGGTGCGTACGCTCGACTACGAACAGCGCGCCGAGGCGATGTCGCTGATCGACGCGATCGGCCCGGCGGCGATCGCCCTCGACATCCGTGCGGTGTTGGCCCACCTCGCCGAGCACGAGTCGATCGGCACCGATCGCACCGCACTGGTCGGCTTCTGCTTCGGGGGCCGGGCCGCGTTCACGGCGGCCACCGCGATCGCCGGCCTCGCCGGCACCGTGGTCTTCTACGGACCGGGCATAGCCGCGGGGCCGCACGCCGTACTCGACCGGGCCAAGTACCTGGACGCACCACTCCTGCTGCACGTGGGCGCCGAGGACTCGACCATCCCCGCACCCCGGGTCGAGGCGATCGACGACGCGCTGCGCGCGGCCGGCGCGAGCTTCGAGAGCCACGTGTACCCGGACGCGGGTCACGCCTTCGCGTGCGAGGCCCGCCCGCACCTGTACCGTGCCCGGGCCGCCGAGACCGCGTGGGCCCGGACGTACGCCTTCCTCGACCGCCGCCTGCCCGCGATCGGCTGACCGCCTCGAACCGTCCCTACAGGCCCATCCGGGCCACCTGGGCGGACAGTTCGGCGGCCGATGCGCAGACGGCCGCGACGTACTCCGGCACCCGCTCGTCGGAAACCCGGTGGGACAGCGCGGCGATGCTCACCGCGGCCACGACGGCGCCGTCCTCGCGGCGCACCGGGGCGCCGATGCCCAGCACGTCCGGGTCGAGTTCGCCGCGTGCCACCGTGTACCCCTCGGCGCGGATGTCGGCGAGGCGCCCGCGCAGCTCGTCGGGATCGGTGACGGTGGCGTCGGTGAGGCGGGGGAGCGGGCGGGCGAGCAGTCGCTCCACCTCGGCGTGGTCGGCCCAGGCCAACAACGTCAGCGCCGCGGCGCCGGCGTGGACGGGCAACACCTGACCGCGCTCGTAGGACAGGCGCAGCGTGTGCGTCGCCTCCTCGCGTTCGAGGCACACCACCGATTCGCCCGTCCGCCGGGTCAGCAGCACCGGCTGGCCGACCGTGCGGGCCAGCTCGCGCATCAGCGGCCGGGCCAGGTCGGACAGCCCGACCCCCTTGCGGGCCAGCCGGGCCAGGTCCAACACCCGCGGCCCGAGCCGGAAGCCGGAAGCGCCGTCGTTCTCCTCCAGGAACCCGTTGGCGGTCAGGCTCTGCAGGTAGCGGTACGCGGTGGAGCGGGCGACGCCCAGGTGTTCGGCGACCTGGTTCGCGGACACCGCGAGTCGCTCCTCGTCGAACAGCAGGAGGATGTCCAAGGCGCGGTCCGCGGTGGAGTTGCGCCCGCGGTAGGCCTGGCCATTTCCAGCTTCCCGGGGAATGGTTCCTGACATGCGAAAACGGTATCAGCGGGTGCGCCGGCCGCGGCCCGCCGAACTCCCCGCCGCGCGCCCCGCTCGGTCCGGCCGGCGGCTCCTGGAGCGTCCGGATCGGCGGCTGCCCGGATCGGCGGCTGCCCGAACCGGCGGCTGCCCGGATCGGTGCGAGCCGGGCGGGACGCACCGGTTCAGCCCGGTGCGGGCAGTGACTGCTCCGCCCAGATGGTCTTGCCGTCACCCGTGTAGCGGGTGCCCCAGCGCTGGGTGAACTGGGCGACCAGGAACAGCCCGCGCCCGCCCTCGTCGGAGGTGCGCGCGTGGCGCAACCGGGGGCTGGTGCTGGTGGCGTCGGACACCTCGCAGATCAGCGTGGCGTCGCGGATCAGCCGCAGGCGGATCGGCCCCGAGGCGTACCGGATCGCGTTGGTGACCAGTTCGCTGACCACCAACTCGGTGGTGAACGCGATGTCGTCCAGTCCCCACTCGGCGAGTTGCCGCCCGGCCAGGGTGCGCGCCTCGGCGACGATGGCCGGATCGGCGGGCAGGTCCCAGGACACCACCTTCGAGGAGTCGAGCGTGCGGGTGCGCGCGACGAGCAGCGCCACGTCGTCCCGCGGCGGATTGTGCGACAGGGTGCCCAGTACCGAGCGGCACAGCTCGTCCAACGGTCGGTCGGGCTCGGCCAGCGAGGCGCGCAGTCGGTCCATCCCGGATTCCACGTCCCGATCCCGCGTCTCGACCAGACCGTCGGTGTAGAGCACCAGCAGGCTGCCCTCGGGCAGTTCGAACTCGGCCGACTCGAACGGCAGGCCGCCCAGGCCCAGCGGCGGTCCGGCGGGCAGGTCGAGGAACTCCACCGCGCCGCCGGGCCGGACCAGCGCGGGCGGCGGGTGCCCGGCGCGCGCGATCGTGCACACCCGGCCGACCGGGTCGTACACCGCGTACAGGCAACTGGCGCCCAGCGCGGTGGTGTCCACGCCGCCCTCCCCGATGCCCTCCTCGTCGACGAACCGGATGACCAGGTCGTCGAGATGGGCGAGCAACTCGTCCGGTGGCATGTCCAGGTCGGCCAGCGTGTGCACGGACGCGCGCAACCGGCCCATCGTCGCCGCGGCGTGCGTGCCGTGCCCGGCCACATCGCCCACCACCAGTGCGACCCGGGCCCCGGACAGCGGGATCACGTCGAACCAGTCGCCGCCGACCCCGGCCCGGTCGTCGGCGGGCAGGTAGCGACTGGCCACCTCGACCGCGGTCTGTCGGGGCAGGCCGTGCGGCAGCAGGCTGCGCTGCAGGGCCAGCGCGGCGGCATGCTCGTGGGTGAAGCGGCGCGCGTTGTCGATGCACACCGCGGCGCGCGAGACGAACTCCTCGGCCAGGATCAGGTCGTCGCCCTCGAACGGGTCGGGGGTGTCCCGGCGGAAGAAGTGCGTCACGCCCAGGATGGTGCCGCGGGCCCGGATCGGGACCACCATCATCGAGTGCAGGCCCACCGTGCGGGTCCTGTCCGTGGACACCGTGTCCTCCGCCAGCCAGGGCAGGATCTCCGGGTCCAGGACCGGTTCCAGGACCGCCTTGCCGTCGACCAGGCAGCGGGCGCCGGGGGAGTTGCGGGCCACCGGGGCGGGCTCGCCGATCCGGGCGATCGACTCGGCCAGGTCGCCGCCCGCCCCGCCCTCGCGACCCTCGCGGGCCGAGCGCTGGCCGAGCCGGATCAGGTCGGGGTTGTCCCGGCGGACCGGGCCCGGCGCCGGCTCGACTCCGCTGAGCACCGGCTCCAGCAGGTCGACCGCGACGAAGTCGGCCAGGTCGGGGACCGCGACGTCGGCGAGTTCCTGCGCGGTGCGCGCGACGTCCAGGGTGGTGCCGATCCGCGCGCCGATGTCGCTGAGCAGCGCGAGCCGCTGCCGGGCCCGCCATCGGTCGGTCACGTCGATCACGAGGTAGGACACCCCGGCCGGCGCCCCCGTGCTGTCCTCCAGCCGGAAGAACGAGGTCGAGTACGCGTGCACGTGGTCGGGATCGCTCGCGGTGCGGCCCTGGTACTCGTGGTCGATCAGCGGGACGCCGGTCTCCAGCACGTCGCGCATGACCGCCTCGATGGTCTCGGCCGGCAGGCCGGGCAGCACTTCGCTTATCCGCCGACCCAGACGCAGCGCGCGCGGGATCCCGCCACTGCGTTCCAACTGGTCGTTCAGCCACACGCAGCGCAGCTCGCGGTCGACCACCGCCATGCCGATGGGTGCCCGGTTGAGCAGGTGGTCGAGCAGCGCCCGGTCCGCGCCCCAGGGAACGGTGGACGCGTCGGCACCGCCATCATCGGCACCGGCGGTGTTGGGTGTGCCCATCGAGCCCTCCTGTTCCTCCTCTTTCCATGGTCCCGCGTTTGCCGCTCAGCGCAGATCGGCCGACGCCGCCGGGCCCGGGCCCGTTCCGGCCGATCCCGGCGGCCCGTCCCGGGGCGTCGGCCGACGGCTCAGGAGTACGGCCACGTCGTCGGCCCGCTCGGTCAACCTGCCCGCGTCGCGCAGCATTCGATCCGCGAGCTCGGCCAGGCTCGCGTCGGCGGCGCGCGACAGCGACGCGCGCATGCGGTCGATGCCCAGGTCCAGGTCGGCGCCGACGTCCTCGACGAGGCCGTCGGTGTACAGCGCCAGGACCGAGCCGGGGTCCAGGGCCAAACGGGTCACCGGGTACTCGGCGTAACGGTCCACCCCGAGCAGGGTGCCGCCGTCCAGCTCGAGCACCCTGGTCCGCCCGTCGGGGTCGCGCAGCAGCGGCGGCGGATGGCCCGCCCGCACCGCCTCGGCCGTGCCGTCGGCCGGATCCAGTTCGATGTAGCAGCAACTGGCGAACAGGCCGGTGTCCAGGTCGGCGAGCAGCCGATTGGTGCACTTGACCACCTCGTCGGGCCGCTGCCCTCCGGTGGCGAACGCGCGTACCGCGCTTCGCAGTTGGCCCATGGTGCCGGCCGCGGCCACGCTGTGTCCCTCGACGTCGCCAATCACCAGGACCACCCTGTTCCCGGTGTCGATCACGTCGTACCAGTCGCCGCCGATCTCCATGCCCTGGGTGCCGGGGAGGTAGCGGGCGACCACCTCCAGGTTCGGCAGGCTCGGCAGCCGGTGCGGGAGCAGCGCGTGTTGGAGACCGCGGGCGAGGGCGAATTCCGCGTCGTAGAGCCGGGCCCGCTCCAGCGCCTGGGCGATCAGGCCGCTCAGCGCGGTGAGCACCGAGCGCTCCTCGGGGGTGAACGCGTGGCGCCGGTCGAAGCCGAGGATGCAACTGCCCACCGGGCGGTCCGAGGCGATCAGCGGCAGGAACGCCCACGCGGACATCTCGTCGAGCGGGATGCCCGGGTACGCCGCGGACAGTTCCTGCGCCGATTCGAAGAAGATCGGCACGCCGTGGGTGAGCGCCTCGACGCCGGGCAGCGCGGCGTCGAGTTGTACCCCCTCGAACCGGTCCAGGAAGCCCTCGGGGTAGCCGGTCTGCAGGGCCAGGAAGAAGCGCTTGTCCTGGACGATGTAGACGGCCAGTTCCCGGCCGCCGAACGCGGGCAGGATCTGGTCGGCGACCACTTCGCACACCTCGCCCACCGACACCGCCTCGGTGAGCGCGCCGGCCATCTGGAGCACGTGGTAGATCGCGCCGAGTCGGGGTGGCGCCACTTCGGTGTCCACCCGGGCCGCCTCGCTGCCGACCGTGCCCCCCGCACCCGGCGGGGCGCCCACCGGGACCACCTTGCCGGTCAGGCCGTACGGGTCCGGGTACAGCGAGAAGGCCAGCCAGCGGTCGCGCGGGGTGCGGGCCAGGAACGAGCCGGGCTGCTGGGACAACATCGCCGCCCGGTAGCGGTCCTCGTAGGAGGGGTCGGCCAGCCAGGGCAGGGCGTCCCACGGGGTCCGGCCCAGCACGTCCTCCATCGCGACGCCGAGCAGGTCCGCGAGGTTGCGGCTGGCGTAGGTCACCCGGCCCTCGGGGTCGAGCGAGAAGACGCCGTCGCGCAGCCGCTCCACCGCCTCGGCGGCCGCCGCCCCGGTGCCCAGGTCCAGCACCGCGCCCACCAGGTGCCGTGCCCGGCCGGTGGCCTCGTCGTCGGGTACCCGGCCCCACACCTCCAGGGGGCGGTTGGCGCCGTCGGGGCCGGTCACCTGGAGTCGCCAGGCGAGTACCCGCCCGGTTCGCACGGCCTGCTGGGCGGCCTCGCGGAATTCGCGCCCGCCACCGGAGACCACCCGGGCGGCCAGCGTCGTCGCGCGTCCATCGAAACGGGCCGGGTCGACGCCGAACAGCTCGCACAGTTCCTCGTCGGCGTCGAAGTCGCCGGTGGCCACGTTCCAGTCGAACAGGCCGACCCGGATCAGCGGGAAGGTGTTGGGGGGCAGCAGTGTCACCGTCGGCGGGCCGTCGTACTCGATGCGCGCGCCGCGGTCGGCCCGTGCGCCCAGTGCGTTGCCCAGCCGTTTGGCCGCCGCGCGCAGTCCGCGGCGCCGGGAGGCGGGCAGGCCCCGCCCGGGCGAGGCGGGCCACATCACCGTCACCACGCCGAACGTCTCGGTGCCCGCGCGCACCGGTGCGGACGCGGACGCGTAGGCGTACGGCATGCCCAGCGCCAGTTGCGGGAAGCGCCGCATGGTGTCGCCGTCGTCGGCGAGGAAGACCAGGTGCCCGGTGCGGTACGCCTCCGGGGCGGGCAGCGCGCCGGTCACCGGGACCCGGCTCCACGGGCCGAGCAGCGACACGGCCAGCCCGGCGACCTTGGCCAGCACCAGCGAGCGCCGATCGGGCGAGCGCAGGTAGACCACCCCGGCGTAGGCTCCGGTGGCCCGTACCGCCATGTCCAGGGAGGTCGAGCACTCGGCCAGGATCGTGTCGGACTCCTCGTGGCGATCGGCCTCGGTTCGCAACGCGCGCAGGGGGCGGGACCCGGAACCGGATCCGGGCACGGTTCCGGTCATGGGCGCCACCCACGTCCGTGGCCCGGGCGTCTTCCTGGCGTGCGGCGCGGCGGCCGCTCCGCTGCTTGCGCGCGCATAGTCTCGGAGTACGCCTGCGCGAAGCCGATGTCAAACGGGCGCAATCGTGGTGAGACGGGCATATCGCCGAGTGTGACACGGGTGCGGTGACGGGCCGCGACAGGCGTGGCACGGTGGGGCATACGGGTGAAATCAGGGCGGGGCGACGCGTGTCGCCGATGGGGCGGCGCGTGCGCGCGTCACGGTCGAAATGTCCCGTCTTCAGGTGATTCGACGATCCGTCGTCCACCCTCTCCGTGGAGTGCCATTGTGATGCCATCCCCCTGCCACAGTCCGTCCACCCGCCTGCGGCGGCTGACCGTCGCCGCGATCGCGGCGGGCGCCGCCACGTTCGCCGGTACCGGCACGGCGCACGCGCTCCCGATGGCACCCGGGGACAACGGAGACGTGAAGGTGCACAAGAGCACCACGTCGCCGACGGACCAGAACAACGAGCCCAAGGTGTGCCGGTTCCACCTGGCGGCGTTCAACTTCGACGGCCTCCAGGCGGTCACGTACACGATCGCCGCGCAGCCCGCCGACGGCAACGGGACCCTGCTGGGCGGCAACATCACCCTCGCGGCGGACGGGACCGGGCACACCTCGACACTGTCCCTGCCGAACGGGCAGTACAAGCTCGTGTGGACCTTCGAGGGCGAACAAGGTGCGGGCAAGCAGAAGGTGTTCCAGGTCGATTGCCCGAACGGCACCACCACCAACGGCGGGGCCAACGGCGGCAGTTCGGGCGGGCGGCCGGCAGGCAGCGTCGACGCCGGTGGCGGCGGTGGTAGTTCGCAGGTCGACGCGGGTGAGGTGACGGCCGGTCTGCTGGTCGGGGGTGCGGCCCTCGGTGGCTTCGGCTTCTACCTCCACCGTCGTCGCCGTGCCGCGGGCGATGGGTCGAACTGAACCCAGGCCGGCGCACCGCAAGCGTCGCTCCGGCCCGTTCGCGGCCGGAGCGACCGCGTTGGCACTCCTCGCCGGACTGTGGCTGGTACAGCACGGAACCGGTGACGGCACGGTCGAGCGGCCGCCGGCTCCCGTCTCGGACGTGGCGCCCGCTCGCGCCCGTGTCCCCAACGACGCGCTGCACAGGGTGGACGTCGCGCCGATGGCGGCGTCGGCGGCCACCCGGATCAAGATCCCGTCGATCGGCGTCAACGCGCCGATGAGCCCGCTGGGCACCGGCCCGGACCACCGGCTGGCCACACCCCCGGTGGGCAACAAGAACCTGGTCGGCTGGTATCGCGACGGCGTCGCCCCCGGCGCCCGAGGAAACGCGATCACCGTCGGCCACGCGGACACCCGCTCCGGCCCGGCCGTGTTCTTCAAGCTCGGCCTGCTCCGGGTGGGCGATCGCATCGAGGTTCAACGGCGGGACCGACACACCGCGGTCTTCACCGTCGACGCGGTCCGGTCCTACCCGAAGGAGGAATTCCCGGACGACGTCGTCTACGGCCCGACCGACGCCGCCGAGCTGCGGGTGATCACCTGCGGCGGTCGATACGACAAGCACACGGGCTACGCCGCGAATGTCGTCGTCTTCGCGCATCTGACGGGCAGCCGCTGAGAGACGCCCGGGGGCTGCCCGATACGCCCGCGAGGCCCGACCCGCACCCGCCTCGGCGGGGCGGGATCGGCGCGGGCGGATCGGCCCGGCCGCCGCCCCGGGCTCGGACGACCCGAGCCCGGGGCGGCGACCGGGGAGCCGCGCCCGCCCGGACTCGGCGCCCGCGCCTCCTCGGGCGCCGGTGAAGCGGCAGGTCGGGGCGGACGCGGATCGAGCGTCAGGCGTTCGCGGCGCGGAACCAGGCGACGGTGCTCGCGATCGCCTCCGCGTGGGGGGTCGCGGGCAGCGGTCCGAAGGTCTCGGTGAACTTGGTGGAGTCGACCACGAACGGGCGGTCGTGCTGGTACCAGGTCTCGCCGAGGGCGCGCACGGTCGGATTCACCAGGCCGAGCACGCGCTGCATGGTGCGGCTCACCGAGGCGGACTTGTCCGGGCTGCCCAGCTCGGCGAAGACCAGGTCGAGGAATCGCCGCCCGGTGAGCGGCTCGGCCGTGGGGATGTGCCACACCTGTCCGTCCGCCCGCGCGTCCTCACCGAGCAGCACCAGGCCCTTGGCGAAGTCGGGCAGGTAGCTGAACGAGTGCGGCTGGTCCAGGGGCCCCACCCAGCGCGCGACCTTGCCCCGCACCGCCGCGCCGAACACGGTCTCGCCGACCGTGGTGTTGACCCCGCGCGGGCCGTAGTAGTCGGACGCGCGCCCGATCGCCACCGGCAGCTCGCCGGCCTCGTGCGCGGCCAGCAGCGAGCGCGCCATCGCGGCCCGTACCCGGCCCTTGGGATTGCTCGCGGCGGACGGCATGTCCTCGGTCATCGGCGCGCTCACCGGCCCGTACGCGAACAGGTTGTCCGCGAAGACCAGCTTGGCCCCGGCGGCCGCCGCGCCGCCGCGGATCTCGTCGGTCATCCGCGGAAACTCGCTCACCCAGGCGGTGTAGGCCGGAGTCGCGCAGTGGTAGACCACGGCGGCGCCGGCGCAGGCCGCCTTCGCGCCGTCGGTCGTGGTGATGTCGCAGCGTTGGACCTCGACGCCGTCGGGAACGGTGAGCCCGCCACCGCGGTTGACCGCGCGCACCCGCCGGCCGCGGGAGTGGAGTTCGTCGACGACGGTCCTGCCGACGGCACCGCCGGCGCCGAGGACCACGTGCAGATCGGACGCGTTGGACGCGCTGGACATGAGGACTCCCCGTGGTTGTGCCCGCCCGACGGCTCGTGGCCCGTTCCGGGAGGTGATTTTGATTACGGTGTTATGAAACAGCGTTGCGGTACTCTTGTCAACATGGGACGGCCACGGACGCGCGATTACGACGAACTCCGCCGGGAACTGCTGACCGCCGCCGGGCGGCTGCTCGCCGAGGAGGGCCCGCAGGCGATGAGCACCCGGCGCGTCGCGCACGAGGTGGGCACGTCGACGACTGCCGTGTACAACCTCTTCGGGGACAAGGCCGGGCTGCTGCGGGCGATGTTCCTGGACGGGTTCGCGGCTCTGGAGGCGCGATTCGCCGAAGTGCCGGTCGACGGCGATCCGGAGGCCGACCTGCTCGCGCTCGGCTACGCCTATCGGGCCGCCGCGCGCGCGAACCCGCATCGCTACGATCTGATGTTCGGCCGCCCGGTCGCCGACTTCCGTCCGGACGAGGCGGATCTGGCCCGGATCCAGGGCACCTTCGACACCCTGGTGCGCGCCGTCGAGCGCTGCGTGGCGGCCGGGCGGTTCGCACCGACCGATCCGCACGACACGGCCACCCATCTCAGCGCCCTCGTGCACGGCCTGGCCGGCCTGGAACTGCGCGGCGCGCTGGGCGATAGGGAACGGGCCGGGCGCCAATGGCGGGTCGCGCTGGAGGCGGCGTGCCGAGGCCATCGCGCGACGCCCGGAGCCGTCGGGTCGGCGGCCGCCGCGTCGGGCTGACGTCGCACCGGATCTCCCGCCGCGTCGGGCCGACGTCGTACCGGATCTCCCGGCGCGCGCTCGCGCGGAAATCCGCTCGCCGTTGTCGGTGCGCTTGCCTACGCTCGTGCCATACCACGCGACGACACCTCGGGGGAACCCTCATGAGCATGCCGAACTACACCCAGGACCCACTGGTTCGACTCGACCGCCACCGGATCGAGTTCACCACCTATCCCGGAGACCACGCCGCACTCGGCTTCGTCGCCACACGCGCGACCTGCTCGTGCGGTACGTGGGCCTCGAACCGCCCGTGGGAGCGCGGCGATCACCTGCGCGCGTTCGGTCGGCACATGAACGACGTCCAGGTGATCGCGCACACCGTGCCCCGCGAATACGAGCAGCTCGCGGTGGTGCCGCTGCGCTGCGTCGACGCCGACCGGGCCGCCGCCGTGGTCCGCGACTGGCCGGAACCGCAGGACGCCGAACACGGGTTGTTCCGGCGCGAGGAGACCGTGTTCATCGCCTACCGGGACGGCGAGTTCCCCTGCTCCGTCGCGGTCTGGGCACACCTGCGCGGCCACGTGAGCGACGTGTACGCCGGGCGCCTGCTGCGCGACGTGTCCTGACCGGTTCGGCCGGCCGCGACGCACGAGTAGGCTGAAACCATGATTTGACGCCTGCCCGGCTGCCGGGCACCTCCATCACCTCCTTCGTACCCGTGAGAATCCGGAACCCACGAAGGAGAAACCCGATATGAGTACGTCGATTTCCGTCGACGTCCCCGCCGCTTTCGCCCGGTCCTACGGCCGCCAGGGCGCCGATGCCCTGGCTTGGCTCGACGCGCTGCCCAGGCTGGCCGCGGACACCCTGGATCGCTGGTCGCTGCGGCCGGACGGCCCCGCCGGGCACGGCATGGCCGCGCTGGTGCTGCCGGTGACCCGCGCGGACGGCACACCGGCGGTGCTGAGACTCCAGCAGCCCACCGAGGACAACGCCGGTGTCGCACTCGGTCTGCGGACCTGGAACGGCGACGGCGTCGTGCGCCTGCTCGACCACGACCCGGACGACGGCGCGATGGTGCTCGAACGACTGGACGCGACCCGGTCGTTGTCGTCGGTGCCCGATGACGACGACGCGATGCGAACCCTCGCCGAGCTGATGGCGCGCCTGGTCGCGGTCCCGGCGCCGGCGGGTCTGCGGCACCTGGCGGACATCGCCGCGGCCATGCTCGACGAGGTGCCGCGTGCGGTGCCGGCCCTGCGCGACCCGGCCGAACAACGCCTGGTGCGCACCTGCGCGGGCGCCGTCGCCGAATTGATCGGCGAACCCGGCGACCGGTTGCTGCACTGGGACCTGCACTACGACAACGTGCTCGCCGCGGAGCGCGAACCCTGGCTGGTCATCGATCCCGAACCGCTGGCCGGCGACCCGGGGTTCGAGTTGTGGCCGGCGCTGGACAGCCGATGGGCGGGCGCGGTGGCCGGCGGTGACGTGACCCGCACGGTGCTCCGCCGCTTCGACCTGCTGACCGAGGTCCTGGACCTGGACCGGCAGCGGGCGACCGGGTGGACGCTCGGCCGGGTGCTCCAGAACGCGCTGTGGGACATCGAGGACGGCGAGACCGCGCTGAACCCCGAGCAGGTCGCCTTGGCGGAGGTGCTGCTGGGCAGATGAGGCGCGGCCGCGGATCGGTGTCCGCGGTGTGCGCGGGGTCCCCGGCGTCGTTCGCCGGGCCGCTCCGGCGGGCCCGCCGTACCGTCTCCGCTCGGGATCGGTACGGCGGGCGCGGGCGGTGTGGGGGCTATCGGTTCGCGGCCGGGCCGGCGGCCGGATCCGGTCCGAACGGGCCGTCCAGGGCCGCCCATTGCAGCAGCATGATGGTCTTCGCGTCGGCGATGGAGCCGTCCCGGATCATCGCGAGCGCGTCGGCGAAGGGGAGTTCGAGGACGCTGATGTCCTCGCCCTCGGCGGCGATCCCGCCGCCGGCGTCGGTGGCGGTCCCCGAGCCGTAGGGCGCGGCGAAGAAGTGCACGCGCTCGGTGACCGAGCCGGGGCTCATGTAGACGGCGAAGACGTACTCGGGCTTGCCGACGGTGTGCCCGGTCTCCTCCGCCGCCTCGCGCCGGATGGCCTCCTCGGGGCTGTCCCCGTCGAGCAACCCGGCGGCGGTCTCGATCAGCATCCCGTCGGGGTGCCCGTTGACGTAGGCGGGCAGCCGGAACTGGCGGGTGAGCAGCACGGTGCGGCGATCGGCGTCGTAGAGCAGGATCGTGGCGCCGTCGCCCCGGTCGTAGTTCTCGCGCTGCTCACGGCTCCAATGCCCGTCGGCGTGTCGGTAGTCGAAGGTGGTCTTGCGCAATACGTACCAGTCGCAGGCCAGTACCTCGACGTCGCGGATCCGCACCCTCGGGTTGCCGGTCAGGTCGCGGCCGTACCGGTCCAGTCCGGTACGGCCGCGACGGTCGGGAATGTCGATGCCCTCGGTCATCGGCTGCCGGCCGGGGCATCGGGGGTGCGACGGGTCGTGCTCATGGCGGTGTCTCCTTGCGTCGGACGGTCCGGCGGCGGGCCGGAGACCGCGTGGGCGGGAGCCGACCCGGCTCGGGACCGCGCGGGTGCCGGCCTCGCGCGGGGCCGCCGACGGGGAGACGCGTGATCGAACGGGGTCATGGGGGAATGATCGCCCGGCGTCGCGTGTGATGGGTGTGTAGGGCGCCTCGGGTGGGTCGGTCGTCGGTGATCGCGGGTGGTGGTCGGCGACCGTCGGAGACGGACTCGACGGCGGGGCGGGCGGCCCGGGGGCGACCCGGTCAGCGGAAGGCCGCGATGTTGCGGCCGGCCCAGTCGGTGAAGGTGCGGGCCGGGCGGCCGAGGATCAGGCCGACGTCCGAGGTGACGGACTGTTCGGCGCGGGTGGGTGTGCCCAGGATGGCGAGGGTCGCGTCGGCCACCGGTTCGGGCATGACGTGCAGGAGGCCGACCCGCGCCTCGTCCCGGGTCTGCTCGACGAAGCGGATGGGTTCGCCGAGCGCCTCGGCCAGCACCTCGGCGCGTTCGCGCGGCGACAGTGCCTCGGGGCCGGTGAGTTCGTAGGTACGTCCCTGGTGGCCCTTGCCGGTCAGGACGGCGACCGCGACCTCGGCGATGTCGGCCGGGTCGATCGGGGGCAGCGCCACGTCGGCGAACGGTGCGGCGACCTCGCGCCGGGTCCGGATGCCCTCGATCCACTGGAACGTGTTGGTGGCGAAGCCGCCGGGACGCAGGACGGTCCAGGCCAGGCCCGAGTCCCGGACGGCCTGTTCGAACGCGACCGGGTGTGCGTACGCGTCCGGGCGGGTTCCCGCGCCTTGCGAGGACAGCAGGACGACGCGCTTCACACCGGCCAGGGCGGCGACGTCGACCACGCCGCGCGGGTTGTCGCCGGCCACGAGCAGGAACAGCGCCTTGGCACCGACCAGGGCCTCGGTCAGGCTCGCCGGGTCGGCGAGGTCGGCGAGGTGGTGCCGTACGCCGTCCGGCAGCGCGGCGGTGGGGGCGTTGCGGGAGACCGCGACGACCTGCTCGCCGGTGGCGGCGAGTTGCTCGACGACGGCGCGGCCGACGTTTCCGGTGGCACCGGTGACGACGATCATGAGCGTTCTCCTTGTGTGCTTCGGATGCGTTCTTCGGGTTGTGTGCTTCGGATGTGTCTTCGGGGTGCCGCCCGCCGGCGCGGCGTGGACGCCCGCCTCCGGCGAGTGAGTTAGTTGACTAACTAAGAAGGGAAGCTAGCAAGGGCGCAGGTCGTTGTCTATGGTTGTTAGTGAGATGACTGACTCAGTGCAGAAGAAGAGCCGGGCCCGGACCGATTCCCGGCCCGGCAAGCGGGAGCGGCTGGTGACGGCGACGGCGCGCGTGCTGCATCGGCAGGGGGTCGAGCGCACCACCCTGGCGGACATCGCGACCGAGGCCGACGTACCGGTGGGCAACGTCTACTACTACTTCCGGACCAAGGACCAACTCGTCGAGGCCGCCATCGGCGACCACGAACGGCAACTGCGCGAACTGATCGCGACGCTGGCCGAACTGCCCACCCCGCGCGAGCGGTTGCGGGCGTTGGTCGCCGGTTGGGTGGAGCAGCGCGAGCTGGCGGTGCGCTACGGCTGCCCCTTCGGCACGCTGGTCTCGGAACTGGACAAACGCGACGACGACCTGGACCGACACGCCGCCGCCGTGCTGCGGCGACTCCTCGACTGGGTCGAGAACCAGTTCCGCGAGATGGGCCACGACGCGGACGCCCGCGACCTCGCCCTCGCCCTGATCGGCGCCTACCAGGGCATGTCCCTGCTCACCAGCGCCCTTCGGGACCCGGACGTGCTGCTCACCCAGGGCCGGCGCCTGGGGGACTGGATCGACTCCCTGGCCTGAGCCCGCTCGGGCGGGCTTCGACGTCCGCGGCGGGCCGCGGACCCCGGCGTCCCGATCCGTCCCGATCCGTGCCGATACCGCGCGTTACACGCGGCTGGTTACGCGTGGCTGGTTGCGCGTGGCGCGTGGCGTGGAGAGGTCGTGGAAAGTTTTTTCGGGGAGGTGTCGATTCGGTCGGTGCCCGTTCGTCGTCATGGTGTGCGGCAGGGTGCCGGGCGAGGATGTGGACAGGACGGACGGGAGCCGGACATGAAGTACATGTTGTTGATTCACAGTGGTGCGGTCGACGCGGACGGCGGCGCCGAGGGGTGCACCGTCGAGGACTGGATGAGCTACGACAAGGAGGTCAAGGACGCGGGGATCTTCGTGTCCGGGGAGTCGTTGGCGGACCTGATCACCGCGACGACCGTTCGGGTCGGGCCGACGGGTGAGCGGACGGTGACGGATGGACCGTTCGCCGAGACGCGGGAGGTGCTCGGCGGCATCTATGTGATCGACGTGCCGGATCTGGATGTCGCGCTCGACTGGGCCGCGCGTTGTCCCGGTGCGCGCGGCGGTGGGTCGATCGTGGTGCGGCCGATCGCCGACTTCGACGCCTGACGGCCCAGGGCTGAGGGCGGACGGCGATGAATGAGCGAGCAGCCGATGCCGGGCGGCCCGCGGGCGCGGCCGGGGACGGATCCGAGGGTGTCGGTCGGGGAGCGCGGGACGGGGCGGTGGGTGCGTCCGTCGAGTCGGTGTTCCGGGAGGAGCGGGGTCGGCTGCTGGCGTCACTCGCGCGCCGATTCGGTGATCTCGACCTGGCCGAGGAGGTGGCTTCCGAGGCGATCGAGGCGGCGCTGGTGCACTGGCCCGTCGACGGCGTGCCGGACCGGCCCGGGGCCTGGTTGTTGACCACGGCGCGCCGTCGTGCGGTGGACCGGCTGCGGCGGGACCGGACGTACGCCGCTCGGCTGGCCGTGTTGCAGGTGGAGGCGGATCGGGCCGATCCCGCGCCGCCGCCGGAGGCGGACGCCGACCTGCCCGACGACCGGCTGCAACTGTTCTTCACCTGTGCCCACCCCGCGCTGCCCGCCGAGGATCGCGGCGCGTTGACGCTGCGCTGCCTGGCCGGGCTGACCACGCCCGAGGTGGCCCGGGCGTACCTGGTGCCGACCGCGACGATGGCCCAGCGGATCGTTCGGGCGAAGAAGAAGATCCGCGAGGCGCGGATCCCGTTCCGGGTGCCCGGCGCGGACGAGTTGCCGGAGCGCCTGCCCGGCGTGCTCCAGGTGGTCTATTCGATCTTCACCGAGGGCTACGCGGCCAGCTCCGGACCGGAGTTGCAGCGGCTCGACCTCGCCGAGGAGGCGATCCGGCTGGCCCGGATCCTGCGTCGGCTGCTGCCGGCCGAACGCGAGGTCGCCGGGCTGCTCGCGCTGATGCTGCTCACCCACGCGCGCCGCGCGGCGCGGACCGATCCGGACGGCGCCATCGTGCTGCTCGACGACCAGGACCGCGGGCGGTGGGATCGGTCGATGATCGAGGAGGGCCGGGGCCTGGTGGTGGCCGCGCTGACCGGTGGGCCGGCCGGGCGGTACGGGGTGCAGGCCGCGATCGCCGCGCTGCACGACGAGGCCGCGGACGTCGCGACCACCGACTGGCCGCAGGTGGTGGCGCTGTACGACGTGCTGCTCGTGCTCACCCCGTCGCCGATCGTCGCGCTGAACCGGGCCGCGGCGGTGGCGATGCGGGACGGCCCGGAGGCGGGTCTGGCGCTGCTGGACGAGTTGGCGGGCGAGCCGAGACTGCGCGGCCATCACCCGTATCCGACCGCGCGGGCGGATCTGCTGGGCCGACTCGGCCGCTTCCCCGAGGCGGCGGCGGCCTACCGCGAGGCGCTGGACCTGGCCGGCACGGAACCCGAACGGGCACACCTGCGGCGCCGGTTGAGCGCGGTCGAGCCGGCTCCGGGGCCCGAGTCGCCCGAGCCGCCCGAGCCGGGCGAGCCGGGCAAGCCGGGCGGGCGGACCGGCTCGGACGCGGCCGGCGATCGCTGACGGTCGAGACCGTCACCACACCCGCTACGACACCTGTACGGCAACGACATGACCCGAGGAGAACCGGACATGGACCGCGACGAAATCCTTGCGTGGGTACGGGACGAACGACTGAGCCTCGCCGACTTCCTCGACACGCTCGACGCGGACGACTGGCGCGTGACCTCGCTCTGTTCCGATTGGACGATGCACGAGTTGGCCGCGCACCTGACCACGTCGACGCGTACGACGCTGGGGAGCATGATCAAGGGCGCGATCCGGGCCCGGGGCGACTTCGACCGGATGACCGCCGACGAGGCCCGGGAACTGGCCGCCAGGTTCACCCCGGCGGAACTGATCGACCGATTCCGCGAGACGGCGGGCTCGGCCCGCCGCGCACCGTTGGCGGCGCCGCTCGATCCGCTCGTCGACGTGCTGGTGCACGGGCAGGACGCCGCGCGACCGCTGGGCCGGGTCCGGGAGATGCCCACGGAGCGAGCCATCGCCGCCCTGGGGCACGTGCTGGCCAGCCCGTTCTACGGCGCCCGGAAGCGCTGCCGGGGCACGCGGCTGGTGGCCACCGACGCGGAGTGGTCGGCGGGTACCGGCCCCGACGAGGTACGCGGCCCGACCGCCGACCTGCTCCTCCTGGCCACCGGCCGTCCCGCCGGCCTCGCGAGCGTCTCCGGCCCGGGCCGCGCCCGGATCGCGGGTGCGCTGTAGGGCATGGCCGTCGGGCATGCGGCCGTCGGGTATGTCCTCGGCGGCGCTCGGTGCCGGGGGAGCCCGGATGCGAAGGTGTGGCGGTGACTGTTTCGGCGGTGTGGCATGGCGTGGGGTGGCGGCGCGTGGCGGGGTGGTGGCGGTGAGCGAGGCGGAGGAGCGGTTGGCTCGGGTCGCCCGGGGATGGGACGCGGCGGCCGAGGGGTACGACAACTATTTCGTGCCCCGGTTCGCGCCCTGGGTACGGGCGGCGGTGGCGGGCGTCGGCGGCGCGTCGCTGCCGGAGGGACCGATTCTGGTGCCCTGTTGTGGGACGTTTCCCGAACTCGACGTGCTGACGGAGGATTTCGCCGAGCGCGAGATCGTCGGCATCGACCTGGCCCCGGCCATGGTTCGGCGGGCTCGTGAGCGGGCCGCGGGGCGCCCTCGGGTCGGTGTGGTCGAAGGCGATGCCACGCTGCCGGCCGCCCGGTGGTCGGGCCGATGCGCGGCGTTGGTATCGGTGTTCGGCCTGCAGGCGCTCGCCGAGCCCGAACTCGCGATGGCGTCCTGGGCGGCGGCGCTTCGGCCCGGCGGGCGGCTTTCCGTGCTGTTCTGGCCCGAGCGTACGGAGACCGACGGGCCGTTCGCGCTGATGAGCGACGTGCTCCGGGCGCACGTGCCGCCGGGGGACCGCTCCTGGGAGGGGCGAGTCGCGGACGTCTTGACGGCGCGCGGTGCGGTGATCGAGCGGGACGAGTATCCGGCGTACCGGATGTCGCACGCGGACGCGCCGACCTTCTTCGACGCCTTCACCCGGTCCGGGCCGCTGCGCGTGCTCGCCATGGAGCGCGGAGACGAGTTCGTCGCGCGGGTGCGTGCGGAGTTCCTCGGGCGGGCTCCGGTCGGCGTCTGGAACCATCGGCCGCGCGCCCGGCTGATCGTCGCCCGCGGCTGACCCCGGGTGGCCCCGGGGTGACTCCGGGCGGCGCCGGGACGGTCGCAGTCGACGCCATGGGTCGGCGGCGCTACTCGTCGGTGTCGCCGAGGAATTCCATGCCGTCGAGGACGGTCACCACGACGACCACCATGACCCCGCGCAGTACGCCGTACTCGATGAGCAGCGCCGAGGCGACCATGGCCTGACGCGTGTCGTCGTCGGGGCCGATCGGGGCGGACGCCTTGGTGTACGGATCGCGGGCCAGGACCCGGAGGGCCTTGGTGAGCTGCTCGCGGCGCTCGGGTGGGAGCGAGTCGCGTACGGCGGCGGCCGTTTCCGTGTACTCCACGCGGTACGGGCCGCTCGGGTGCGCCTTCACGGTGCCCTCCCTTCCCCTGGCGTTCCGGTCCTGAGGGGACGGTAGCCGGTACCCGACACGGAGGCCAGATCGGGGGGCGGGGCGAGGTGCGGCGGAATCCGGGTCGGCGCTCGTCGGTCGTCGGTCGTCGGGTGTCGGGTGTCGTCGGTTGTCGAGCATCGTGGCGCAGTGGGTACGCCTGGATGCGTGATCGGCGTTCGGCGGTCGGTGATTCGGGTTCGGGATCCGGTGTCGGTGGGCGTGGCCTCTGGCGAAGATACCGACCAGTCGGTACCTTCAGGAGTCGGCGGGCGCGGTGCCGCCACCCGGTCGTACTCACACCGGTCGCACCCGCGCCGGCCGCACTCAGGCCGGTCACACTCACAGCAGGGATGCCGTCATGCCCGAAGCAGTCATCGTCTCGACCGCTCGCTCGCCGATCGGGCGTGCGTTCAAGGGTTCGTTGAAGGACGTCCGGCCGGACGACCTGGCCGCCATGATGGTTCGGGCCGCGTTGGACAAGGTCCCCGGTCTGGACCCGCACGACATCGCCGACCTGATGCTCGGCTGTGGCGGGCCCGGTGGCGAGCAGGGCTTCAACATGGGCCGCAATGTCGCGGTCATGCTGGGCATGGACCACCTGCCCGGGACCACCATCACCCGCTACTGCTCGTCCTCGTTGCAGACCACGCGCATGGCGATGCACGCGATCAGGGCCGGGGAGGGCGACGTGTTCGTCTCGGCCGGTGTCGAGTCGGTCTCCCGGGCCGCGCTCAAGGGCAGCAGCGATTCGCTTCCCGACACCCACAACCCGCTGTTCGCACCGGCCGAACAGCGCTCCGCCGAGCGTTCCGGCGCCGCTACCCCGGACTGGACCGACCCACGCGAGGACGGCCTGCTCCCGGACGTCTACATCGCGATGGGCCAGACCGCCGAGAACCTCGCGCGACTCAAGGGCGTCTCGCGGGCGGAGCAGGACGAGTTCGCGGTGCGCTCGCAGAACCTCGCCGAGCGGGCGATCGCCGACGGTTTCTGGGCCGAGGACATCACCCCGGTCACCCTCGCCGACGGCACCGTGGTGGCCAAGGACGACGGCCCGCGGGCGGGCACCACGCTGGAGGGCGTCTCCGGCCTGAAGCCGGTCTTCCGCCCGGACGGCACGGTCACCGCGGGCAACGCGTGTCCGCTCAACGACGGCGCCGCGGCGTTGGTGGTCATGTCCGACACCAAGGCGCGCGAGTTGGGCCTGACCCCGCTGGCCCGGGTCGTCTCGACCGGTGTCACCGGCCTCTCGCCCGAGATCATGGGCTATGGCCCGGTCGAGGCGTCCCGGCAGGCGCTGCGCAACGCCGGTCTCACCGTCGCCGACATCGACCTGGTGGAGATCAACGAGGCGTTCGCCGCGCAGGTCATCCCCTCCTACCGCGACCTGGGCTTCGATCTGGACAAGGTCAACGTCAACGGCGGCGCGATCGCGGTCGGCCACCCGTTCGGGATGACCGGCGCGCGGATCACCAGCACGCTGATCAACTCGCTCCGGTGGCACGACAAGCAGTGGGGCCTGGAGACCATGTGCGTCGGCGGCGGCATGGGTATGGCGATGGTGCTCGAACGGCTCAGCTAGGGCGTGCCTTGGGTCGACCCGCCGAGATCTCCCGGACCGGCCCTCGGGACGGGTCGGCCGGTGTCGGTGCCGGTGTCTTGTCCGGGTGGTTGCCGGCGGTACTGCTGGGCTCCCTGGCGGTCCCGGACGGTGACGCCCAGTTCGCGCAGCCCGTCCAGGGCCTCCTCGGCCGCGCCGGTCCGCTTGTCGGCCAGGGCCCGCCTGCGAGTGCGCAGCAGGGTGTGCGCGGCCGGGTCGAGGTCGGGGGTGCCGTCGACCCAGGCGGCGAACTCCCTCTCGCGCGGGTCGGTCGTACCGCGCCACGGGTAGTCGAATCGGGCGAAGGCCTCGCCCAGCCGTTCCGCCGGCAGGTCGGTCGCGCGGACCCGGGCGAGTTCGGACTCGCCCTTGTCCAGGGCGATCAGGTCTCGGCCGTCGGTGAAGACGGCGTCGATCCGGTCCCGGCGTACGTGCAGGCCGGAGCCGTCCCGGTGGATCGCGACGTGGTCGGCGGCCACGGTCACCACGGGGCTCTCCCGGAGGGCCTCGGTGATCAGCCACGCGCCGACGACCGCGCCGAGCACGGTCGCGATCGGTACCGCCCAGGGGGTGGGCAGGCGTGCGGCGAGTCGAAGCGGGCCGGGCGCCGAGCCGACCAGGTCGATCAGCCAGTCGACGAGCGGCCCGACCGCGAAGCCGGCGCCGAGGCCGAGCAGGGTGGTGCCGATTCCGATCACCCAGAGCCACACCGGCGGCATCCGGACCGTGACGGCCTGCCTATCCGTCGTTGCGCTGCCCATCCTGCCCCCATGGCTAGTGCGGTTTCGCTTTCGGTCTGTGGTCCGGCTTCGCCATCGGCGTTCGGTCGAGTGCCTGGTCCCGCTTCCCGCTCGGGGTGGGTGCCCGGTCCCGCTTCTCGTTCGGGGTGGGTGTCAGGTATCGCGCGACGGTGCGGCGCAACGCGGGCGTGGCGTCGCGGGCGGGTTCGGCGTTCAGGTACACGGCGTCGACCATGCTCTGGAGCCATGCGGCCGCTTCGGCCGGGTCGAGCGTCGCGTCGATCGTGCCGTCGGCGATGCCGCGCTCGATCAGGTGGGCCAGACCGTCCCGGACGATCCGGGCGGTGCGGGTGACCACGTCGACCAGTTCGGGATCGCGGTCGACCTGGCGCAGCAGTTCCACGAGCAGCCCGGCCGCGCTCGGGTCCCGGGCGTCGGCGGCGAGAGTGGTGGTGAGTTCGACGATCGCCTCGACAGGGTGTTCGGCGTCGGCGAAACGGGTCACCAGGTCGCGGGACAGTGGCAGATCGCGCTCGAAGATCGCGCGGAACACCGCCCGCTTGTCCGGGAAGTAGTAGAAGACGCCGGCCGCGCTGATGCCGGCTGCCCCGGCGATGTCGGCGACGGTCGTCGGCTCGAACCCCCGCTCGGCGAACAGCCGCGCGGCGGCGAGCGTGATGGCCTCACGTCGCCGGGCCGTTCGTCCGGCATCCACGGTGCGGGGCACTGGGGGCTGCCTTCCGGTTCGATAACTGATTGATCATTCGAAGAATAGCAGCCGCACTTGGCCGGCGACGGAGAAGTGGTCGGGGTCGTGGGCGGGCCGGGGAGTGGGCGGGTCGGCGCGTCAAGGAGTCGGGACTTGTCGCGGTGCGGGTGCCGGTGCCGGTGCCGATTCCGGGTCGGGTTCGGATCCGGGGTGGGGTTCGGATTCGGGTTCCGTCTCGGCGAGGTAGTCCTCGTAGACGCCCACCTTGTACCCGATCAGGTCGAGGCACTTGTGGAGTTGGTCGATCTGGGCGTGGATGTGGGACTGGTGTTCGCGCAGGATGGCCAGGCGTTCGCGTTCGGTGCCCTCGCCGGTGCGGGCGAGTTCGGTGTAGTGGCGGATGGCGGGGATGGGCATGCCGGAGCCGCGCAGGATCACGCACATGTTGAGCCAGGCGATGTCGTGCTCGGCGTACAGGCGTCGGCCGCCGGGGTCGCGGCGGACCGGGTTGGCCAGGATGCCTTCGCGTTCGTAGAAGCGCAGTGTGTCGATGCTCAGGCCGGTACGGGTCGCGACCTGGCCGATGGTCAGGTCCTCGTGGGTGTCTGTCACGGGTCCAAGGATGGGACTTGACCTGGAGTCGGGTCCAGCTCGTAGATTTCCGGTCGGGAACGCCGCCGGGGATCGGGGGCGGGCGCACTTCCGTCGGGCTGCCGGCGTCGTGTCGCACGCCACCGGCCGGCCCGCGGACCGTCGCCGAACACGTCCGCACGAGCATGCCCGGGCCGAAGGCGCCCGCACGAGCATGCCTGTACGAACACGTCCACACGACCGCGCCCACCCGAACAGGCCCGCACGACCATGCCGGTGGAACATGCCCGTTCGAGAATCGGCGCCGGCGAGAACACCGAAACCAGAGGAGCACGATCATGCGTTACCGCACCCTCGGCCGCACCGGCATCCGGGTGAGCGTGCAGGCCCTGGGCACGATGATGTTCGGGGCGGTCGGCAATCCCGACCACGACGACTGTGCCCGGATCGTGAACGCCGCGCTGGATCACGGGATCAACTTCGTCGACACGGCCGACATGTACTCGGCCGGTGAATCCGAGGAGATCGTCGGCAAGGCGTTGCGGGGGCGGCGTGACGACGTGGTCCTGGCGACCAAGGTGCACTTCGCGATGGGGGAGGGGGTCAACCGGGGCGGCAACTCGCGGCGCTGGATCACCACGGCGGTGGAGGACAGCCTGCGGCGGTTGCGGACCGATTGGATCGACCTGTACCAGGTCCACCGCCCGGACGAATCGACCGACATCGAGGAGACCCTCTCCGTCCTGACCGACCTGGTGCGGCAGGGCAAGATCCGCACGTTCGGCTGTTCGACCTTCCCGGCCGAGGACGTGGTCGAGGCCCACCACGTGGCCGAGCGGCGCGGATTGCAGCGGTTCCGGACCGAACAGCCGCCCTACTCGATCCTGGCCCGGGGCATCGAGGCCTCGCTGCTGCCGGTGTGCGAGCGCCTCGGCATGGGCGTGCTGACCTGGAGCCCGCTGGCGTCCGGCTTTCTCACCGGCAAGTACCGCAAGGGCGGCCCGATCGATCTGACCTCCGGTCGGGCCGGCCTCAACCCCGGACGCTTCGACCCGAGCCTGCCGGTGAACGCCGCCAAGCTCGACATCGTCGAGCAACTGGTCGAACTGGCCGAGGAGATCGGCTGCACGCTGCCCGAACTCGCGGTGGCCTTCCCGACGGCGCACCCGGCGGTCACCTCGGTCATCATCGGGCCGCGCACCATGGAGCAGCTCGACGCGCTGGTCGAGGGCGCGACGCTCACCCTGGACGACGCGGTGCTGGACCGCATCGACACGATCGTCGCGCCGGGCACGAACACGTACCACCCGGACGGCGCGTGGACCCACCCCGCGCTGGCCCGGACCGCCCTGCGCCGACGCCCCCTCGCCGACCGCGCGGCCGGCTGAACTCCCCGGACACCGGATGCGGTCCGTAGCCGTTCCGGTGTTCATCCGTGCGGACCGCGCAGTCCTCGCAGTCCTCGCAGTCCGCGCAGTCCGCGGAGTTCGCGGAGTTCGCGGAATCCGTCAGGGGCGTTCCGGGTGGGGGTCCGGTGCGCTCGGTCTGTGGGAGAGGCGGGAACTCGACCTCGGCGGGAACTCGACCTCGGTGGGAACTTACCCGGGGTCTCGACCGACTGAGTGTCCGGGTTCGCGTTTGCGGGTCGACCGTCGGTACTTCTGGGGAGCGAGACTGTGCGGGGCAGCAAGGTGTGTGGCATGGCCGCCGTGGTGGTTTTGTTCGCGACGGCGTGTGGGGGTGACTCGAAGGACACGGACACCGCCGCTTCGGGCCCGACCGCGTCCGCGACGGGGCCGGGCGGGGGCGGGGCGTCGGGGTTCCCGGTGAAGGTGACGGACTGTGCCGGCGCGGAGACGACGTTCACCGAGGCGCCGAAGAAGGTGGTCACGAGCAACGCTTCCAGCCTGGAGATGTTGTTCTGGCTCGGCGCCGGGGACCGGGTGGTCGGCACCGGCTTCCCGCCGGGCAAGGGCACGATGCCGGCGCAGTTCGCGGCGCGGGCCGACAAGGTCCGGGTGCTCGGCGACATGGTGATCCCCAAGGAGCAACTGCTCGGCTCGGGCGCCGACCTGTACATCGACACCTTCGCCGACATGGGCGGCATGGGAGCGATGGGCTCGGGGCCCTCGGCCAAGGAGTTCGCCGCCGCCGGCATCAAGCACATCTATCTCAAGTCCACCGCGTGCGCGACCAAGCGCCCCGGCCCGCAGCAGGACCTGAGCGCGGTGGAGGCGGACATCAAGGAACTCGGTGCGGTGACCGGGACGTCCGCCCGGGCCGACGAACTCGTCGCGGGCATGGAACAGACCCTGGGCACGGTGCGCACCGCGCTCGCCGGCGTGCCGCAGGATCGGCGGCCGAGCTACTTCTTCTTCGACTTCGACGCCGGTACCAAGCAGCCGATCGCCGTATGCGGCAAGCAGGTGGCCAACGCGGTGATCACCCAGGCCGGGGCGCGCAACGTGTTCGCCGATTGCGCGGGCGACTTCAAACCCGTCGCGTGGGAGGACGTGGTCGCCAAGAACCCGGACTGGATCCAGCTCGGCGTCCGGAACAAGGGCAGCGCCGAGGCCAACGCCAAGGCCTTCGACGACGCCGAGCGATTCCTGCGCACCTTCGACGCGACCAAGGGCCTGAACGCGGTCCGGGACGGCAGGTTCGTCCGGATCGGTTCGGAGAGCACCACGATCGCCGGGGTCCGCAACGCGGAGACGGTGCGGCAGATCGCGAGCACGATCCACCCGGATCTGGTCCGGCCCGCACCGGCCGCGGGGTAGGCCCGGTGTTGTCGGTATCCGAGCGCAGGACCCGACGTCGGGACCGGGCGGCGGCGGCACCGCCGGCCGCCGAGGACCGGCCCCGCCCGGCGCGCACCGCGTGGGTGGTTGCCGTCCTGGCCGTGCTCCTGGTCGTCGCGTTGACCTCGGCGGTGTCGTTGGGTTCGGTGGACATCCCGATCGGCGAGGTGTGGTCGGTGGTCGGGCGCCGGTTGACCGGCGAGCCGCCCGAGGCCGGTACGCGCGACTTGATCGTCTGGCAACTGCGTTTGCCGCGTGCCCTGTTGGCGGCGGTGGTCGGTGCCGGGCTGGGCCTGGTGGGTACCGCCGTACAGGCGTTGGTGCGCAATCCGCTCGCCGACCCGTACCTGCTCGGCATCTCCTCCGGCGCCTCGCTCGGCGCCATCGCGGTGATCGTGCTCGGCGCGAGCACCGGTGGGCTGCTCGGACTCGGCCTGTCCGCCTCGGCGTTCGCCGGTGCGTTGGCGGCGTTCGCCCTGGTGTGGGCACTGGCCCGGCGGGGCGGCGGGTTCTCCCCGCTGCGCCTGGTACTGGCCGGGATCGGGGTGGGCCAGTTCCTGTCCGGCTTCACCAGCTTCCTCGTGCTTCAGGCGGGTGACGAACAGCAGACGCGCGGCGTGCTGTTCTGGTTGATGGGCAGCCTCAGCGGTGCCCAATGGGAGCAACTGGCCCTGCCGGCGGCGGCCGTGGCCGTGGGGCTGATCGGGCTGCAGGCCCGGGCCCGGGCGCTCAACGCGCTGCTGATGGGCGACGAGACGGCCGCCGGGCTGGGCGTGGACGTGGCCCGATTGCGGCGTGAACTGTTCGCGGTGACCAGCGTGTTGACCGGTGTCCTGGTCGCCGTGTCGGGGGCGATCGGCTTCGTCGGACTGATGGTTCCGCATGTCTGCCGGCTGCTGATCGGCGGCGACCACCGCCGACTGCTGCCGGTCTCCGCGCTGTTCGGCGCCGTGCTGCTGGTCGCGGTGGACACCGTGGCCCGGACGGCGGTCAGCACCCAGGAGTTGCCGATCGGCGTGGTCACCGCGGTGATCGGCGCCCCGGTCCTGCTGCTCCTGCTCGATCGACGGCTGGAGACACGATGACGGGCGGCGGCGTGGGCGATCGGGTGGGTGGCGGGGCGGGCGACGACGTGCACGGGGCGGGCGACGAACGCACGCGAATCACCGTGCAGGATCTGCGCGTCACCCTCTCCGGACGGGACATCCTGACCGGGGTCGGGCTGATCGCGGCCGGCGGTGAGATCACCGGCCTGGTCGGCCCCAACGGCAGCGGCAAGTCCACCCTGCTGCGCACGATCTACCGACACCTGAAGCCGCGGGCCGGCCGGGTCCTGCTCGGCGATCGGGACCTGCGGGCGATGGCCCCGGCGGCGGCGGCCCGACACGTCGCGGCGCTGCCGCAGGAGCGGGAGAACGACTTCGACTTCACCGTGCGCGAGGTGGTCGCGATGGGGCGGACCCCCTACCAGAAGGCGTTCGCCGGGGACAGCGCCGGCGACCGGGCGGCGGTGCTGATCGCGCTGGTCCAGGCCGGAGTCGAGGCGCATCAGGGCCGGCGCTTCTCGACGCTGTCCGGCGGTGAACGCCAACGCGTGCTGCTGGCTCGGGCGTTGGCCCAGGAACCGGATGTGCTGGTGTTGGACGAGCCGACCAATCACCTGGATGTGCGGCATCAGGTCGAACTCCTCGCGCTGTTGCGCGCCCAGGATCGTACGACGCTGATCGCGCTGCACGACCTCAACGCGGCGGCCTCGGTGTGCGATCGGCTGCACGTACTGCACGAGGGCCGGTTGCGCGCGTCCGGCCCGCCGCGCGAGGTACTCACTCCGGAACTGCTCGCCGAGGTGTTCGGCATCCGTGCGGTGATCCTCGACCACCCGCTCACCGGCGATCCGCTGATCGCGGTCGATCACCGGACGACGGCGGCTCCGGCGGCTCCGGCGGCTCCGGTGACTTCGGTGGCAGCAGGGCGGGGCGGCGAGATCGGATGGTGCTCGGGGGGATGATCGGGTTGGGGTCGTGCTCGTGAGTGCGGCTGCGGCAGGACGCGTGGAGGGACTGGCTGTCGTGGGTCCGGGCAGGCGCCGAGCACCAGCCGGGCGGGCCGAGCGCGAACCGGCCCGTCATCGACATGCTCACCACGGACGGCGGGGAATTCCTCTCCTTCGTGTTGGCCACCGCACGCGGGAAGCGAGCGCCGTCGAGCCGCCCCGATGCGGTGGCCTCGGGCTGAAGTCGGCGGTTCGGCTTTCGACTCGACTTCGGATGGTGAGGGCCGCGAGGCCCGGGTGGACGGGTTCGGGAAGTGGACGGGTGACCCGCGCCGGCCACCTCTCGCCGAAGCCCGAGGCGGCAGGGTCAGCGGGCGGGCACGGACCCTGGGGTCTCGGGTCGGGCGTGGGCCGGGGTCTCGGGTCGGGCGTGGGCCCGTGGTGTGGGGACGATGTCCAGACGGGTCGGGCCGTTGACCATCAACGACGGGATGGGCGTCGGCGGTTGTTCGGGGTGCGCGAGCGCGAGGTCGGGGAGACGGTCGAACAGGGTGGTCACCGCGATCCGGGTCTCCAACCTGGCCAGGTGCGCGCCGAGGCAGAAGTGCGGGCCGTACCCGAAGGCCAGGTGGGTCTTGTCGGCGCGGGTGGCGTCGAACGCGTCGGGTGCGTCCGGGTGTCGCGCGGGATCCCGGCCGGCGGCGGCGAAGGCGATGATGATCGGGTCGCCCCGACCGATCACGACACCCTCGCCGAGGTCGATGTCCTCGATCGCGTAGCGCAGCGGGAGGTGCATGACCGGGCCTTCGACCCGCAGCGTCTCCTCGATCACGTCCGTCCAGTCGATGGCGTTCGCACGGAGTCGGTCGAACTGATCGGGGTGGGTGAGCAGTCCGGCCAGGACGTTGGTGATCAGGTTCACCGAGGTCTCGTAGCCGGCGCCGAGCATCAGGAAGAGCGAGTCGAGGAATTCCTGTTCCGAGGGTGCCGACCCGGCGCTCGCGGCCGCGATGAGCAGGTCACTGGTCAGGTCGGTGCCCGGGTTCTCCCGCTTGTGCTCCAGCAACTCGACCAGCCTGGCCTGGAGTTCGATCTGCCGGGCAATCGCCTCGGCGGCGTCGATCGTGGTGTCCAGGATCGCGTCGATCGCCCGGCCCAACCCCGGCCGCAGTGCCTCGGGGACGCCGAGCAGGTCGCAGATGACGGTCATGGTCAGCGGCAGCGACAACATCTGCCGTATGTCGACGCTCTCGCCGGGCGGCACCGCCGCCAGCGCGTCGACCAGGCGGTCCGCCGTGGCCTGGATCCGCGGGCGCATGCGCTCCACCCGGCGCGGGGCGAACGACGGCGCGACCCGCGCACGCAGTCGGCGATGTTCCTCGCCGTACCTGTTCACGAACCCCTGCTGGAGCGCGACCGGCGCCATCGGCCAGCCGTCGGGTAGTTCGGCCAGACCGGGCCAGTGCCGACGGAAGTCCCGGGAGACCCTGGGGTCGGTGGTCAGCGCCTGGATCACCTCGTGCCGGGTGATCGACCAGGCCCGTACCCCGCCCGGGAGTTCGACCAGGACGGCCGGGCCCCGGGCGCGCAGCGCGGCGGCCTCCGCGTGTGCGGCGCGGGCGGTGGGATCGAGAACGGGACATCGGTGCTGGGGTTCTGCCGACATGCGAGGCTCCCCTCGAGGGAACGTGCTGAGTGGCCACCGCGCCTGCGAGGCGCACGGCGCGGCCGTGTTCGCGCGTCCTACCCGGCCCCGGCGGGGTCGGATGTCCCTTTCTTCTACGCCTGGTTCCGCGTCCTGACAACACCGTCGGCGGGGTGATCCGCGCTTTGCCTCGATCGGCGCACCGGGCCGGCCTGATCGCGCGCTCACCCGCGGGGCTCGTGCGAGCGGTGCGCGAGGCGCGCCGATTCCCTGGAGCGCGTGCGCGCCGCGCGGCCGGGCAGCGTACGCCGATCGGCGGGGCATGGCCGGGGAGGTCCGAAGCACGGTCGGGGATCGGCGGCCTTGCCGGGTGTGGTCCAAGCCGCCGTCGGGTGATCGGGCGGGGTCGGTACGGAGCCGCCGTCGGGTGATCAGCGCAGAGTCGGCACGGAGCCGCCGTCGGCCCAGGTCGTTTCGACGCCGGGCAGGCCCTTGCGCCACCGCTCGGTGAGTTCGGCGAGGGCGGCGGCGGTCGGCGGGTCGGCGCCCAGGCCGATCGCGTAGCGGGTGCGCGAGTCGGACACGAACGGGCGGGGCCACGCGTGCGCGTCCCGGACGCCGGCCTCCCGCAAGGCGGTGAGCAGGCCGCGGACGCGACCGCGCAGCCGGCCGGTGGTGGCCGCGAACTCCTCGGCGGAGGAGGGCGGTACGGTCAGCACCGCCCACGCGGCGTGCCGGCGATGCAGGGGCGGCGGTTCGATCAGGGCGGCCCACGGGTCGGTGCGATCGGGCCGGTCGGAGGCCTCGTCCGGCGTGAGCAACTCCCATGCGCGGTACAGCTCGTCGACCAGCAGGTCGTGCCCGCCGGGGCCGACCTGCTCGGTACACGAGCGCACCGGGTGGGTCGGCGTCAGGATCGACACCGGCCCGCCGGCGACCGTGCCCGCGTGGGCCGTGTCGTCGTCCAAGGCGACCGGTACGCGCCAGTCCCACGCGGCCCAGGTGGCGAAGAAGTGCGCCGGCAGGTCGTCGTCGGCCACGTGCGCGGCCTCGCGGGTGGTCCGGGCCGCGAGCACCGACCAGGCCAGGCCCGGGAGCCCGCCGAAGGGGGCCGCGTCCAGGCCGCGCGCTCGGGCCCACGTCTTGATCCTTCGGGCCAGGTCGGCGAAGCGCTCGTGGTCCGCGCCCACCGCGCCCCGGATCGCGTCCGCGTCGGTGACCGCGCTCAGGGTGACCGCGGCCGGCTCGCCCAGTTCGGCGCGCCGGGCCACCGCGTCGGCGGGGGCGATCCGTCCCGTGCCGATCAGGGCCAGATCGACCGGCGAGTCGCCGACACGCAGCCGAAGTCCCGGTACCCGCGCGCCGAGCACCTGCCGGATGTCGGTCGCCTCGGGCAGCGCCGCCGCGATCCGCGCCGCGACGTCGGCGGGATCGGCGGTGCCGGGCAGGGCCGCCACCAGATCGAGGTCGGCGTCGGGCGACGCGCAGCCCATCCGCCGCGAGCCGACCACCCACACGACGCCCTCGCCCAACGCCCCGGAAACGCGCCTGGCGATCCGCCGGGTCCGGGCGTCACCGTCAAGGTCGTCGGCGCGGGGCGCCCGAGTGTTCCCCCGCGCATCGGTGCGGGGTCGGATTCGGGCATCGCCTTCGGGCCCGGCGACGTGGTGCTCCCCGTTGTCGCCGCCCGGGTCGGCGGCGAGGGGTGCCCGTGCCGTTCCTCCCCGTTCGGCGCCGACCGGCAGCCGTGCCCGGTCCGAGGGTTTGCGTGCCCGACTTCCGGCGACGGAACTCCCGCCGCTCCCCGTCCCGTCGGCATCGGCTACCGGACCCGGGTCGGGCAGGTCGCGCAGTTCGCCCGTGCCCAGCTTCAGGATGGCTCGCGGGTGCATCGGTTCGTCGCCTCGGCGGGAGAGCAGGACCAGTTCCCCGACACGCGCCGTCATCGGCTCCAGTTCGCGTGCGCACGCGGCGGCGACCCGCTGGGGGTCGGTGCTGCGGCCCAGGGTCAGGTGCGGGGTGTAGCCGCTCGTCCGGCCGAGGCAGCGGGGGAAGTGGGCCGCGAAGGCCTCCCGCAGCCGGGCCCAGGGGAGTTCGTCGGCGGCTGCCGGGTCGAGCCAGACGGTGGCGTCCTCGCGATGGCCGAAGGTGTGTACGCCGTCGAGTTCGGCGGTGAACGGTGTCACCCGCGCGGCGGCCGCGGCCAGCAGTGGCGCAGCCCGGTCGAAGTCGGCTTCCGGGACGAAGCCGAACAGCACGTTGACGTGTGGCGGCCAGCGGTCCACCTGGGGATCGTGGGCGCGGCGGGCCCGTTGCAGCGCGGGCCACAGGCGCCTCGGCGGCAGCCAGGCCAGCGCGGTGCGCGCGGTCGGCGCGACGTCCAGCACCTCGCCGGTGGGCGGATCCGCGGCGGGGAGCAGGTCCGCCTGCACCCCGAAGTGGTCGGACGCGTACAGGCCGTCGGGTCCGGGCGTGTCACCGCGAAGGATCGCCGTCCCAGCCCGCCAGGAGCCGGTGCGCAGCAGGATCCGGTCCAGCCGGGCGGCGCGGCCGGTGAGCGAGCCGACCGCCGCCAGCGGGTTGACGCCCGGGTCGAAGGTGGGCGTGTGGTCGTCGGCGCCGTGCACGTCCGTCCACACGTCCGCCAATCCCAGCGCGGCGGCCGGCCCCGCGGTGCCGTCGTTGAAGTCGCCGACCACCGCCAGGTTGCCCGGGATGCCCGCGAACCCGTCGGCGAGCGCGGCCAGTTCGACCCGGCGGCGCCCCGCGCCGTCCGGCGTGTGGTCACTGGTGAGGTGCGTGACGGCGAGCACGAGCGGCTCACCCGGCCCGGCCACGGTGATCGCGGCCACCGCCTTGTACGGCCCCAACGCGTGCCGCCCGGCCTCGCGCACCGGCAGCCGGCTCAGCAACAACAGCCCGGTGTCCGGCACATCGCGGCCGGCGGGATCGGTGTCCATCGTGTACGCGGCGCGCACCCACGGTTGGGCCGCCAACAGCAGGGCCAGTTCGGGCTCGACCTCCTGGAGCGCGATCACGTCGGCGTCGGCGGCGGCGAGCGCGGCGAGCAATATCGGCCGCCGGCGTGCGGTGTCGATGCGATCGGCGTCGTAGCGATCCCACAGCGTGTTCCAGGTCAGCACGCGGATCCGCGCGGTGTCCGGGGGGCCGGCCGGGTCCGCGCCGCTCGCGGTCGCGGGTCGCCAGCGGCCCGTCGACGGGTCGAACGCGTGCGGTTCGCGCGCGGTGAAGAACGGCGCCCGCAGTCGGCGCGGATCCCGGGCCCGCCCGGCGACGCAGTGCTCGATCCGGTCCACGCGCGCGGCCCGGTCCCACACCACCTCGCCGTCCGCCTCGATCCGCAGCACCCGATGCCACGGGATCTCGCCACCCGGGACGAACGCGGGCAACGGGATGCGCTTGGGGGCCGCGCCGCGTCGGCTGACCTCGAGGACGAAGCGCGCGGGATCGAACCGGGGATCCCAGCGCACTCGGTGGTAGATCTCCTCGCTCGTGCGCATCACGCGTCCTCCGCGTCCAGTGAGCCGGCGACGTCGTCGAGGCCGCCGCCCGCGCCGATGTACCAGGTGCGGTGTGCCTGTCCGGGATACGGCGGCGCGAATCGCCGGGCCTGCGCGGCGAGCACGGCGGGCGGGACGGCGTGTTCGCGGGTGGCGTTGCGCCGAGCCAACTCGGCCTCGCCGGCCAGCAGTACGGCGTGCGTGATCAACGCGTCGCGGCGGTGCGCGAGGGCCTGTACCGGCATGCGCTGACTCCCGGTGAGCGAGGTGGCGTCCCACACCACCGTGCCGCCGGCGGCCAGCGCCGCGTCGAGCCGGTCCAACGCCCGGCTCAGCACCTCGCCGTTGGCCCTCTGGTCGGCCCTGGCGCCGCGTGCCGCACGCAGGTCGTCCAGGCTGATCACCGTGTCCACGCCCGGGAGTTCGCGGGCGAAGGTGCTCTTGCCGCTGCCCGAGCGGCCGATGGTCTGAATCAACCGGGGAAAATCGCCGCCCCACCACCGGCGGGTCGCCTCGGGCGGCATCGACCAGCCCTTGGCGTGGCCCGCGCGCAACTCCGCCCAGCAGCGGTCGGCCACTTCCGGGTCCAGGCCCGCGAACGCGTCCGCGGCCCGGGCGCGCAGCGCCGCGAGCGGCGCCTCCTCGAGCAGGCCCGCGTCCGCCGCGAACAGCGCCGACCACTCCACCTGTTCGCGTTCCGCGTCGGCCTGTGCGTCGGTGCGCCCGGTCAGCGTCGCCGCGGCCACCGCGTGCAGCACGCCGACATCGGCGGCGACCGCCAACCGGGTCAGGCCATGTGGGCGTTCGTGATCCGGGAAGGGCCGGCGCAGGTGTGCCTGCAACCCGACCAGGTCCGCGACGCGGCGCGCGGTGGGCACCCCGAGAGCCGGGACGAGTCGGGGCAGCAGCGTCGCCCGCCGTTCGGCGTGCAGCGCGGCGGCCAGCACCCCGGCCAACCGCGCGTCTCCGGTGCGCCCCAGCACGTCCAACCGCGCGCACGCGTCCGCGACCGTCTCGGCCCCGGCGACCGTCTCGGCCCCGGCGACCGTCTCGGCCCCGGCGACTGCCTCGGCACGGGCGGCCGTCTCGCCCTCGGCAGCCGGTGATCCGGACGGATTCAGCAACGCGAGCAGAGCCGGCAGGTCCGGATTCGCGCCCGAACGTACCGCCCACAGCGCCGCGTTCGGCCCGAGTCCGTTCGGCACCACCTCGGCGTGCATCCAGTGCGTATCGGTCCGCACGTGCCCGCGCCGCACCCATTTGGCCACCCGCCGGCCGAACTCCGCGCGCTCGAAACCCTCGACCGACCGGACCACGAAGCCCTCCCGGCGCGCGGGATCGAGCCGGATCGCGCGCAACGCCCGCTCGTCGAACACCCCGCGCCACAAGACCGGCGGCGTCGGCACACCCAGTCGACGCAGGAAACGCGCGCTCTCGTCCCAGTCCAGGCAACGATCGCCCGCCCACACCGAGAATCCGTAGAACCAACTCGCCAGCTCGTCATAGCCGATCGAGTGCCGGGCGTACATGTTCTCGCCGCAGATCCGCCATCCGGGCGGGATTCGTGCGCCGATCCGGCCCTGGAGCGCCTTGACCCAGGTCCGCGAGGGGTGGTGCGCGGAGTCCAACGACCGCGCGTGCAGGCCGTCCGGGTACAGCGTGGTGTTCTCACCGTCGAGCTTCTCGGTGACCACGACCTCCAGGCCGCGCAGCCCCGACAGGTTGTCGGCGCGCACGTCGTCGGCGCCGGCACCCGGCGACCACGGCACATGCGGGGTGCGGGGATAGTGCGTACGCATGTCCCCTCCCCGATCCCGGTCCGATCCCGCCGCGATCGGGCATCGCGCGCGGATCCCCGGTCACTGTAGGAGCGGGCCGCGCGGCGAGCCATCGAATTTCGGCCGCCGGCGACCCGGTCGGCCACCCCCGCGGCCACCCGGGATCGCGCGGCGGAGCGAGTAGGAGGCGGGACGTGCGGGAGGTCGGGCCGGGTGCGGGCCCGGACGCGCGGGAGCCCGGGACGCGAGGGACGCCGGGACGCGCGGGCAGCAGCCCGGTGCCGCCCGCCCCGCCCGCCCGGTCGGCCCCGCCCGCATCCGTCACGGTGTCCCGATCGAACGGATCAGCGTCTCGCTCGCGTCGATCGCGGCGGCCGCCGTGCTGCCCTTGCGCTGGGCCATGACCGCGCCGACCACACGATGCGGCTTGCCGTCGACGTGGCGCTCGGCGGCGAAGACCAGGTTGGCGCCGGCGGGGGTGGTGAAGCCGGTCTTGCCCGCCAGCACGCCCTCGCGGCCGAGCAGCGTGTTGCCGTTGGGCTTGGTGATCCGCGCCGAGTCGGTGTAGCTGGGGGCGCCGGCGACCGCGGCGAAGGCCGGGTCGCGCATCGCCACCGTGAACAGTCGGACCTGGTCGGCGGCGGTGCTCACGGTGGCCCGGTCGAAGCCGCTGGGATCGGTGTAGGTGGTGTCGCGCATGCCCAATTCGCGGGCGGTGCGGTTCATCCGGGCCACGAAGGCGGCCTCGTTCCCGTCCACCCAGCGGGCGATCTCGTGCGCGATGTTGTTCGCCGATATCGTCATCAGCGCCTCCAGGGCCCGGCGCTGGGTGAACGCCTCGCCCGGGGTCACCGGGGTCAGGCTCTCGAAGCGGCGCAGGCGCTCGGCGTAGCGATCGGCCTCCTCCGCCGAGACGGTGAACGTCGGCCCCGCCGCGCCGGGCACGAGCGGCTTGGCCTTGAGGAACACGTACGCGGTCATCACCTTGGCCAGGCTCGCGGTCGGCGTCGGCTTGGCCGCGCCGGACACGATCGGGTCCTGGGCGCCCTCGACCGACACGGCCGCCTGGCCGTCCCTGGGCCACGCGGGGCTGATCGGCAACGGGAGGTCGAGCCGGCCCGAGAGGGTGGCGACGGGAGCCGGGTCGGTCCGGCCGGCCTCGCCGGCACACCCCGCGACGAGGGCCAACAGCGCGGCGACGACGGCGAGCACGATCGGCCGCGCCGAGCGGGAACGGCGCACGGGGAGCGAAGAGCGGTTCGTCATGGCCCCGACCATGGCGAGCAGGGATGACCGGAGTCGGCCGAGAAGAAGACCGTTCTGTCACAACCGGCCCGATCGCTTCCTCGACGGCTGTTCGCACGGTCGGCCTGATCGATACTGAACCAATGGTTCGTGTGCTCCTGATCGAAGACGACCCCGCCGTGGCCGAGGGCCTGGCCATCGGCCTGCGCCGGCAGGGCCACACGACCGAGGTGCGGCACACCGGCGAGGACGGCCTCGCGGGAGTGGCCGGATTCGCCCCCGACCTGGTGGTGCTGGACCTGATGTTGCCCGGCATCGACGGCTTCGAGGTGTGCCGCCGGATCCGTCGGGCCGGCACCCTGCCGGTGATCATGCTCACCGCGCGCAACGAGGACATGGACGTCGTGGTCGGCCTGGAGGCCGGCGCCGACGACTACGTGGTCAAACCGGTCCAGGCCCGGGTCCTGGAGGCGCGGATCCGCGCGGTCCTGCGCCGCACCGAATCCGTCGTCCCGGCCGGGCGGCGCGAGGTCTACGGGGACCTGATCCTGGATCGCACCGCCCTGACCGTGCTCAAGGCCGGGCAGCCGGTCGCCCTCGCCCCCTCCGAACTGCGGTTGCTGCTCGCCCTGTCCGCGTCCCCCGGCCAGGTCTTCAGCCGCGGGCAGTTGCTGGAGTCGGTGTGGGAACACCCCTACCTCGGCGACAGTCGGCTGGTCGACGCGTGCGTCAAACGGCTGCGGATCAAGATCGAGGAGCCGGATCGGCCGGCCCGCTACATCCAGACCGTGCGCGGGTTCGGCTATCGCTTCGGGCCGCTGTGACCGGGCCGCTGGCCTGGCTGCGCGGTCTACGAGTACGACTGGCCGCGGCCTGCCTGCTCGTGGCCGCGTTCGCCGCGCTCGCGACGGCCGCGCTGACCTATCGGGAAGCCCGTACCGCGATGTTGCAACGCACCCAGGACTCGGTGGTGCGCTCGGTGCGCGACCGGGTCGAGGCGGTCGCACCGTCCGTGCCCTTCCCCCCGGACCAGGCGGCGCTCGACCGGATCGTCGCGCTGGTGGACACCCGGGGCAACACCGACCACTGGACCGTCTTGGTGAGCTTCGGGGACTTGTGGGCGACAAGCGACTCGATGACGACTCCCGACGCGATCCCGCGGGAGTTGCGCAGGATCGTCACCGACCACGTCTCGACCGCGTTCCAGCGTGTGGACGACCACGGCATGCTCGCGCTCGCCGTCGGCGTACCGATCACCTTCGCCAACCGCGACGGCCGGGTCGCCTCCGGAGTGCAGGTCTACGTACTCACCTCGATGGTCGTCCAGGTCCAGGAGGAGGCGGCCCTGGTCCGGGCGGCGCGCAACGGCGCGATTCCGGCGGTCCTGCTCGCGCTGGTCCCGGCCCTGATCGTGGCCGGCGGCGTACTGCGGCCGGTCCGCGCCCTCCAGCGGGCCACCCGGCGCCTGGCGCAGGGTCGCCTGGACACCCGGCTGGAGGTCAAGGGCGGCGACGAACTCGCCGAACTGGCAAGCGACTTCAACCACACTGCGGTGGCCCTGGAGGAACACGAGGCGCGGCTGCGGACGATGGAGGCCAGAGCGCGCGGCTTCGCGGCCGACGTCTCGCACGAACTGCGCACCCCGCTGGCCGCGATGGCCGCCGTGATCGACGTGCTCGACGAGGACGCCGCCGCCGAGAAACTGGATCCGGACACCGCCGCCGCGCTGCGCCTGGTCTCTACCGAGACCGGCAAGCTCACCCGGCTCGTGGACGACCTGATGGAGATCTCCCGCTTCGACGCCGGCGCCGCCGCGCTGAACGTGGACGAACTCGACGTGGCGGAGGCGGTACGCCGCTGCCTGGCCGCGCGGGCCTGGTCGGAAGCGGTGGTCACCGACCTGCCGGACGGGATCCGGGCCGAGGTCGATCCCCGGCGGTTCGACGTGGTGGTGGCCAATCTGGTGGGCAACGCGCTGCGGCACGGCGCGCCGCCGGTCGAGGTGAGCCTGGGCAGCGAGCGGCGGGCGGACGGCCCGTGGGTCGTGCTGCGGGTCGCCGACCGCGGCCCCGGACTCGCCGCCGACAGCCTGGACCGGGTCTTCGAGCGGTTCTTCAAGGCCGACTCGGCCCGCGCGCGCTCGGCGGGCAGCGGCCTGGGCATGGCGATCACGCTGGAGAACGTGCGACTGCACGACGGACGGATCCGGGCGGAGAACCGACCCGACCGTGGAGCGTTGTTCACCGTGGAACTGCCCCGGTACGCCCGGGCCCGAACCGAAGAGGACACGTGATGGCCGCCCGATACCCGCTGCCACTGCTCGCGGCGCTGCTCCTCGCGGTCGGCGCCGGCTGCGGCATTCCCACCACCGGGGTGGTGGAGGCGGGGGAGCCCGCCACGGGCATGATCGCGCCCGCCGACGCGGAGCATCCCGGCAGCGTGTACATCTACCTGGTCGCCGACCACCGGCTGCGCCCCACGCTGCGCACCTCGCTCGCCGGTGCCGGTCCGCAGGCCGCGCTGGACCTGCTGCTGGCGGGGCCCACGGCGCAGGAGGTCGGGGACGGGGTGACCACCACCGTCCCGGCGAACGCCGGACCCGCGCGGGTGACGGTCCAGAGCGGCACGATCCGGATCGACCTGGCCGGCTCCGATTCGCTCACCGACATCGCGCTGGACCAACTCGTGTGTACCGCGGCCGCGGCCGGAAGCCGCGGCCTGCCGGGAGGAACCGAGACGCCGGTGTCGGTGACCACGACGGTTCGGCGCCTGGAGAACCGGATCTGCCCGAGCCCGGTGGGGATCTGACCGGATCGCGGCGGACCCGGGCCGGGCACGGGCGCGCGAAGCGCCGAAAAGGGGCGAATGCCCTTCGGTGCAGGCGGGTTTCGGCCGTGTGGATCGTCGACCCCAGCCCGATAGGGGTGACAGTCAGGGGTTTCCTCGACACGCTGCGTGTTCATAGGCTGCTCATGCCAACCGGTTGACCGCCGCGTCGACGTGCCCAGCGTCGGCGCGGCGATTCCCGGTTCGGATCAAGGGCGTCGCGTGGGCCGCAGGAGCGGATCCGGGCCCGGACGCGCGCCCGGGACACACCGCCGAAGGGAGCGCGCCATGGACGTGTCGTACCGGGACGAGGTCGCGGAGTTCGCCGGGAACGCGGCGACCCTGATCGCCCGGCACTGGGGTCGGGCCGGCGCCGCGCCCACCGGCGACCTGGACCGGCTGTGGGATGTGGGCGCCGTGCACGGCTGGTTCGATCTCGGCGGCACCGACGCGCTCGCCGCCGCCGTCGCCGTGACACGCGAACTGGGGCGGGCGGCTTGCCCGCTGCCGATACTCGACGCGTTCGTCGCGACCCGGCTGTTCGCCGCCAACATCGGCCTGGCCGGCGCCATCGGCGATGGTGGCATCCGGGTGGCGACCGCGCTGCCGGGCGGCGGCCCGGACGAGGCCGAGGTCGGCGTGGACTGCCTGATCGAGGCCGGCGACGCGGCGACCCACGTCATGCGCCTGCCGTTCGGCGGCGGCCCGGTGGGGCTGTATCGGATCATGGCGGCCGAACCGGTGGAGGGACTGGCGATGCCCAGGTGGTCCCGGGCCCGGCTCGGTCCGGCGCTCGCGTACAGCGCGATCTCGGCGGACCGGGCCGACCGGGTGGTGGCCCTGCTGCGACTGGGCCTGGCCGTACGCGCGTTCGGCGCCGCCGAGCGGGCCGCGGCGTCCGCGCTCGCACACGCGCGTGCGCGCACCCGATTCGACGCGCGGGTGGGCGCGTTCGGCGCGGTCCGCGAGCGGGCCGTGAACGGGCGGATCGAACTCGACGCGGGTGACCTGCTGATCGCGGACGCGGTGCGCCGGTACGCCGAGGGCGGCACCGACTGGGTGCTCGCCGTCGAACTGGCAGTCGCACACGTGCGCCGAATCGCCCCGCGCGTGCGCGCGGACGTGCACCACCCGCCGTTCTCGGCCGATTGCTTCGACGAGCACGAGGCACCGTGGCTGTTCCGGCGGGTACACGCCGACCTGGCCTGCCTGGGAGGATTCGGCTCGCCCGGCGGGGAGGTAGCCGATCGCCTGCTCGACGACGACCCGCACACCGGGGCCGAACTCCCGGAACCGCGACTCGGCCCGGACGGGGACGCGCTGCGCAAGGCGTTGCGCAAGGTGGTCGCCGGTCGGCAGACCCGCCCACCGATGGTCGGAGACCTCGGGGACGACCCGGACGCGGTGGCCGAGTTGGCCGAACACGGTTGGTTCGCACTGGGCTGGTCCGCCGCGCACGGCGGCAGCGGCGGCACTCCCGCCGAGCGGTTCGCGCTGCGCCAGGAGGTCTGCCGGCACCGCCTGCCGGTCGCCGACGCGCTGGCCACCGCGACCGTGTTCGGTGCGCCGATCGCCCGGCACGGTACGCCGGAACAGCGCGAGCGGCTGCTGCCCGCGATCCGTCGGGGCGCGCTGCGGATCGCGCCGGCCTACCGGGTCGTGCGCGAGGAGTTCGACCCGGCCGCGGTGCGGGTCGACGCGGTGCGCGACGAGGCCGGCGACTGGACGCTGACCGGAGACCGGCTGTGGGCCGCCGACGCGCGGCGGGCCCGGTACCTGTGGTTGGCGGCGCGTACGCAACCGGGCGCCGCGGCGCTGCGGGCCACCGTCACGGTCTTCCTGGTGCCGCTGGACGCGCCCGGTGTGCGGGTGCGGCCGCATCGCACCGCGGCGGGGGAGGCGGGCGGCGATGTCCTGCTCGACCGGGTCCGGGTCCCGGACACTGCCAGGATCGGTGCGGTACACGGTGGTTGGGCGGTGATCACCGACACCTTCGCCGCCGAGTCGGTCGTGGCCGGCGACGTCGCGGCCACACTGCATCGCGGGCTGGTCGATCTGATCGCGCTGTTGCGCGCGGGACCGGGAGCGGCCTCGGCGGCGGGAGCGCGCGGCTCCGCCGCCCGGGCCGCCGTGACCGAACTGGCCGTGCGGATCCAAGCGGTGCGCCTGTTGGCGGCGGCGGCGGTGTGCACGCCGGGCGCCGACGAGGGCGCGGCGCGACTGCACGCGCTGGCGGCCGGCGCGCTGGGCGGTGAACTGGCGGCGGACTTCGGCGCGATGGTGCTCGAACTGCTCGGCCCGGCCGCCGCGCTGGGCACGGGCGCGACGGCCGACGGGGTGTTCGGACACGGACTGCGCGAGGCGCCGACCGAGAGCCTCGGCGGCAGCGGCGACCTGCGTCGCGGCCTGCTCGCCCGGGCGATGGGGCTACCGGTGCGCGTCTGAGCCGGCGAGATCCGAGCCGGTTGTGCCGGCGGCGGTGGTGTGCGGGCACGGCGCGGGTCGGTACCAATCGGGGTTCGACCGGAGCAGGGCGGGCAGTTGCCGGCGGTTCTTGATCTCGAGTTTGCGATAGACCCGGGTCAGGTGTTGCTCGACGGTGCTGACCGTGATGAACAGCTCCTCGGCGATGCCCCGGTTGCTGTACCCGGACGCGGCCAGCGCGGCGACGCGCTTCTCCGACTCGCTCAGGTCCGCCGCGGCGCCGCCGGCGTTGCCGGCGATCAGGTCGGCGTAGGCGTGCGAGATGTTGCGTGAACGCGGGCGCGCGCCGCACTCCCGGGTCAGGTGCCAGACCCGGGACTGGAGCGTGGCGGCCCGGGCCGGCTCGGCCCGCGCCCGGTACGACTCGGCGAGCGCCTCCAGGGTGCGGGCCAGCTCCAACGGGTCCTCGGACCGGCGCAGCGCCTCGACCGCCTGGGCGAGCAGCGCCGGGCGCTCGGCGACGTCGACGGTCATCGCGCGCAGCCGCAGCGTGGTGCCGCGCACCCGGCCGCCACCGGGACCGCACAGGCGCAGCTGCTCCGCCAGCAACTGCCGGGCACGGTCGGTCTCGTCGAGCCGCAGCAGGGCCTCGGCGGCGTCGGTCCGCCAGGGCACGAGGAACGGTTGGTCCACGTCCCAGGCGTGGGCCAGCCACGCCACCTGGAGGAAGTCGGCGAGGGCGGCCCGGACCCGGTCGGTGGCCAGCAGGAAGCGGCCCCGGGCGCGCAGGTAGGCGAGCCCGTGCAGGCCGGTGAACAGGGCTTTGCCGACCGGTCGATTCACGTGGCGCGCGGCGGCCTCGTAGTCGCCCATCGCGGTGTACACGCAGATCAGGCTCGCCAACGGGCCGCCGAGGAACAGGCTTCCGGTGCGCTCGGGCAGCGCCTCCATCGCATCGAGGGCGTAGGTCTCCGCGTCCGGCAACCGGCCCTGACGCAGCGCCGCCTCCGCGCATACGGACCCGAACACGGCCTGCCAGCCCGGCGCTTCCCGGCGCTGCGACTCGGTCAACAGGGACCGGCCGTGGGCCTCCGCGACGCCCGCGCGGTCGTGTTCGATCAACAGACGCAGCGCGGCGACGAGGGACGAGAGGGTCACGTCGGTCAGCCCGGACACGTGCAAACGCCGCTCGGCCGCCTCGATCCGGTCGGCGTGATCGTGCGGCGGCGCGGCGGGACGTGCGGGGGAGACCGATGGCAGCGGCAGCTCGGAATCGACGTGGTCGACCCATTCCGCGCCCGGGTCGGTGCGTTCCTTGAGCCGGTCGAGGACCTGTCGGGCCGCGTCGAGTCGGCCGTGCGCGAGCAACTGGTGTGCCAGCGGCGTCATGCTCGACACCGGCAGGTCGCCGACCGCCAGCGCGGTCAACGGTTCGCCCAGGCAGCGCTGTTCGGCCGCACCGGGGCTGAGCCGCCAGGTGACCTCGGCGAGCCGCACGTGCGTCTCGGCCCGCAGGGCGGGGTCGCGGCACTGTTCGGCGGCCAGCTCCAGGCAGTCGACCGCCCGGCGGGCGCGGTCCCGGGCCAGCGCCTCCTCGGCGGCCTCGCGCAACACCCGCACCGCCCACCCGTCGTCGTCGGGCACGTCGCGCGCGGCGAGCAGGTGGGTCGCGATCCGGGCCGCCGCCGCACCCTCGTGCCGCAGCACGGTCGCCGCGCGGCGGTGCAGCGCGCCGTGTTCGGCCGGGTCCAGGCTGTTCGACAGCGCGTTCGCGGCCGCGGGGCGCAAGCGGTCCTCGGTCAGCAGACCGGCGCCGGCCAGCGCGCCCAGCGCCTGAGCGGTGGCCACCGGGGTGGTGCCGGCGAGCCGGCCCAGCACCTCCGCCGACGCGCCGGTGGCCAGCACGGCCGCAGCCTTGGCCACCCGCCACATTCCGGTGCCGCCGCGACGCAGGCAGGTCAGCACGGCTCGGCCGTACGGTCCGCCGGGCGTCGGGACGGGAGTTGCTCCGGGTCCGCCCGAGGACCGGTACTCGGCAAGCAGCGCGCGGAGCAACAGGGGGTTGCCGCCGGTGAGTTCGTGGAACTCCGCAGCTCGTTGCGGGCCGGGCGGATCGAACCCCTGGGCCAGCAGGCCGGCCACGCCGGTCGGGCTCAACGGGCCGAGCCGGATCCGGCCCAGAGCGGGCAACCGCAGGAAATCGGTGTCCGATTGCGGGTCCGCCAGGGCGAAGTCGAGCGAGCGGGCGAGCAGCACGAGCACGCGTGTCCGGCCGGAGTGCCGGGCCAGGTGCAACAGGCACCGCACGGAGGCGACATCGGCGTGGTGTATGTCGTCGACGCACACCAGCACCGGTCGGCGCAGCGCGGTCTCGTGCACCGCGGTGGTCAATCGCCGGGCCGCGCGCGGGGTTTCCCCCTCGTCGACCAGCCGCTCCAGGGCGAGGGCGAGGTTCGGGGGTAGGGCCGGGCCGTCCCGGAACTGGCCGAGGAGTGCCAAGGGGTGCGCGTCGCCGCCGGCCGGCGCGGTGGCGGACAGCACCACCGCCCCCGCGTTCGCGGCCCGTTCGGCGGCCCAGGCGAGCGTTTCGCTCTTGCCGCAACCGACCGCCCCCTCGACCAGGACGATGCCGCCCTGCGCCGCGGCGCACTCCTTCAACGCGGTCTGTAACCTGCCCAGTTCCGGCCCTCGTTCGATGAACTCCATGGCCTCTGCGAGCCCCCATATGTCGGCATGCACACGTTCTCCCACCGGTGCATGAAACCTCGGCCGCGCCGGCCTCGTCAACCATCGGTAACCGGCCACTGACCGGTAGTGACGGTCGAACGGGTTGCCTCGGGCGCCGACCGCCGCGTCGGTGTCGGGTCGGGGCCGCGCCGGGGCCGGGTGGGGGTGTGGGTCAGGTTGTCGCCGGGCCGGCGGCGACGCAGAATTCGTTGCCCTCGGGGTCGGCCATCACGATGTGGTGGCCGGTGTCCTCGTACAGGACGCTGCCGCCCGCCGCCACCAACCGTGCGGACTCGATCCCGATCCGTTCCCAACGCTCCTGCGGGGAACCGTGTCCGGGCACCCGGATGTCGAGGTGCAGCCGGTTCTTCGCGGTCTTGGGTTCGGGGACCCTGAGGATCGACAACCGCGGCCCCACACCGTCCGGGTCGCACAACCACGCGGCGTCGTCCACCGACTCGTCCTCCGGCGGATCGAACTGCGCGAACCACTCCCGGCGGGTCTCGAACGGCGCCGGCGGCGGTTCGTCGATGTAGCCCAGAGCGGTCTTCCAGAAGTCCGCCAGGAGCGGTGCGTTCGTGCAATCCAGGGTCAGATCGATGCGCGCTGCCATGCCCGGACCCTAGCCCGCCGCGCCGACACCTTCGCCACGCCACGCGGTCGTCCGGGCGGGTCGGTGATCTTCTAGGGTGTGCCGGATACGACGGCCGGCGTCGTGCGGATGCGGAGGACGGCACGATGGACGTGGGCCGACGTGCGGTGTTGGCGGCTGCCTGGGGCGGGCTGTTGGTGGGGTGTTCGGAGTCGGGGAAGTCCGCGTCGCCGACCACGACGGCCCCGCCGGCCCCGGCGGCGGCTCGACCCGTGCCCGCGGATCCGGACCCGAGCCGCACCGCCGGCCCGCCGCCCGCCGGTCCCACCCGGGCGGAGACGGTCGCCCGGTACGGCCGGCAGGCGCCCACCGGTTGGGGCCTGGAGGTGCCGGGTTCGTTGTCCCGGTTGCCGGGCACGGCGAAGGTGGCCGCGCTCACGTTCGACGCGTGCGGCGGCAAGGGCGGCGGCGAGTACGACAAGGCGCTGATCGACTTCCTGCGGGAACGCTCCATACCGGCGACCCTGTTCGTCAACTCCCGGTGGGTCGACGAAAACCTCTCCACGCTGCGGCAGTTGGCCGCCGATCCACTCTTCGAGATCGCCAATCACGGCACCCGACACCTGCCGCTGTCGGTGTCCGGGCGCTCCGCCTACGGGATTCCCGGCACCAAGGACGCGGGCGAGGTCTACGACGAGATATGCGGCAACCGGACCAAGCTCACCGAACTGCTGGGCCGGCCACCGCGGTTCTTCCGCTCCGGGACGGCCTACTGCGACGATGTCGCGGCGCGCATCGTCACCGACGTCGGCGAACGCTTCGCGGGCTTCCACGTCAACGCGGACGCCGGGGCCACCTTCACCCCGGAACAGGTGCGCAAGGCGATGCGGGGCGTACGTCCGGGCTCGGTCGTGATCGGCCACATGAACCACCCGCGCGGCGGCACTGCCGCCGGGATGCGCCTGGCCATACCCGAACTCCTGCAGCAGGGCTACAGGTTCCTCCGCCTCTCGGACGCCGCCAAGTCCTGACGCACCGGTGATCGCGATACCCGAGAGCGGGTGCCGGTCAGTTGCGTTCCAACACCGGGATCGGGGGTGCGGGGATCCCGGTGCGACCGAGCGTGCGTTCGTAGGCGCCCTTCCACGCGCCGCCGGCGAACGCGGATCGCAGGGCGTCGTCGATCACCGCGCGCAGCGGCGAGTTTTCCAGTGACAGGCCGATGCCGTACTTCTCGGCCGTCACCGCACTGCCCACGAGTCTGAGCTGCCCGGGGTGGCTCGCCACGTAGCCCTGAAGCAGGACCTGATCGCTGGTGACCGCGTCGACCTGCCCGTTCAGCAGATCGGCCACACACTTCCCATAGCTTTCCCGGGCGGTCGCGTCGGCTTGTGGGACGTCGTGCCGCAGCTTGGTCAGGGAGGTGCTGCCGGTGACCGAGCAGACCCTGCGGTGGGCCAGTGAGGAGTCGAATCCGGTGAGCACCCTGTCGTCGGTGCGGACCAGGACCCCCTGCCCGCTGACCAGGTACGGGCCGGCGAACGCGACATACTTCCTGCGGTCGTCCGTGATGGTGAACGTCCCGACGTAGTAGTCCACCCGGCCCGTGACGATCGCCTGGACCCGGTCCGCGGGGGCGACGGGCAGGAAGCGGACGCGCTCCGGGCCGAAACCGAGATGGGTCGCGACGATCTTCGCGATCTCGATGTCGAATCCCGAGTACGTGCCGGTCACCTCGTCCCTGACGGCCAGATCGGGCGACTCCGATGGAACGCCGACGTTGAGGTAGCCGCGGGCGAGGAGGGAACGGGGCACCCCGGTGGGAGTGGCCGGGGGGACAGTGCGGGGCGCGGAGGCGGAGGGCGTCGTGGCGCCGTCACCCGCCGCCCGCGGTGCGGAACTCGTTTCGGGCGTGTCGTCCTTCGCCTTGCCGTGGTCGAGCAGTCCGGGGCCGAAGGTCAGTACGACGCCGACGACCAGGGCTGCGACAAGGAGGACAGCCACGACGCGCGCCGTCTTCGCCGACTCCCGAGCCGTGGGCGGGAACGTGCGGTCGGCGCCGGGCGACACGTCGTCGGGTGCCTCCGGCGCCGCGGGTGCCCCTTGTGCCTTGGATGCCCCTTGCGCCCCTGGATCCGCGGCCTCCTCGGCCTCCTCGGCCTCCCCGGATGTCTCGGGCCCCTTGGAACCCGCAGAGGTCGCGGTGTCGTCCGGGACGCCGGGTTCCGGCGGGCGGCGCGGTTCATCGTTCGGCTCAGCCTCGCCGTTCGCCCACGCCTGCCCCGGACCGTCCCCCGCCCTTGTCGGGAGCGGCGGGTGCTCGTCGTCGCCGGCCCCGGTCCGCACGATCGGCGCCGACCCGTCGACGTCGGGCGGAGCCGACGGGACCGCCATCAGGGCGGCCAGCATCTCACCGGCGTTCGGGTATCGGTCCGTGGTCTCCTTGGCCATCGCCTTGGCCACCAACGCGTCGATTTCGCGCGGGAGTCCGGGGACCTCGTCGGACACCGAAGGCACCGCGCTGTGGACGTGGTGGTACATCACGGCGGTCGCGTGCGGGGCACGATAGGGGACCTGGCCGGTCAACAGTTCGTACAACAGGCAGCCGACGGCGTAGACGTCTCCCTCCGGGCCGGCCTCGCCGCCCTGGACCACCTCGGGCGGCATGTACGCGACCGTTCCCAGCACCGCGCCGGCCGCGGTCAGCCGGCTCGAATCGCTGCCGGTGATCCGGGCGATGCCGAAGTCGGTGACCTTGAGCCCGCCGTCCTCGCGCACCATCACGTTGGCCGGCTTGACGTCGCGGTGCACCACGAGGTGTCGATGCGCGTGGTCGAGGGCGGCCAGGATGGCCCGCCCGATCGGCAGCGCTTCCTGGACCGGCAACGACCCGCGCTCGGCCAGGAGTTGGGCCAGCGTTCGCCCCCTGATGAGCTCCATCACCAGGTAGGCGACCATCTCGCCCTCGTGCTCGAACTCGTCGTGGTCGTGCACGATGACGATGCCGGGATGGTTCAGCCCGGCGGCGGCTCGCGCCTCGGTGAGGAACCGGCGTCGGACCACCGGATCGTGCGCGAGTTCGGGCGCCAACAGCTTCACCGCGACGGCGCGACCCAGCCGGGTGTCCTGTGCCTGGCGCACCAGGGCCATCCCGCCCCGACCCAGTAAGGGCCCCAGCACGTACCGCCCGATCTCCTGCATGCCACCCCCCGTCGCGCGGTTCCCGACCGGTGGGGGATCCGACGCGTGACCATGCTGCCGGCCGAAGCGACGGCTCGTGCGGGACTCGGGCGAATGGTCGGTGCGGCCGGACCCCGTCCGGGGCCGACGCCGGGCACGCACTAGCCCGGTGTCGGGGGTTCGGACGGGGTCGGTTGGGGGGTGTGCCAGCGGTAGACGTATTCGGGGCGGCCGGCGCCGCCGTAGCGTGGTTCGCGGGAGACCAGGCGGCGGGCGGAGAGGTGGTCCAGGTAACGGCGCGCGGTCGGGCGGGAGATGCCGAGGGCGTCGGCGATGTCGGCGGCAGAGGTGACCGCGCCGGTGCCCAGGTGCGCGACGATCGCCTCGAACGTCGCGGCGGCCAGGCCCTTGGGCAGCGGCGGTGCGTCGAAGGTCCGGCGCAGCGCGGCGAACGCCTGATCGACCTCCTGCTGCCCGGTGGCGGTCGGCGCGGCGCTCGGCTCGCCGATCCGGCGGCGGTATTCCGCGTAGCCGTCCAGGCGTTCGCGGAACGCGGCGAACGAGAACGGCTTGAGCAGGTATTGCACCACGCCCAGTGACACCGCCGAGCGCACCAGCCGCAGGTCCCGGGCCGAGGTGACGGCGATGACATCGGCGTCGTGACCCTGGGCGCGCATGCTCCGGCACAGATCCAGGCCGTGCAGGTCCGGGAGGTAGAGGTCGAGCAGGATCAGGTCGACCGGCCGGGTGGACAGCAGGCGCAACGCCTCGGCGCCGCTGCCGGTGACGCCGACCACGGTGAAACCCGGGACGCGGCCGGTGAAGACCGCGTGCGCCTCGGCCAGGACCGGGTCGTCCTCGACGATCAGGGTGCGGATCACGCTTCCTCCCCCGGGCGTGGGGCGGGCAGTGCGGGCAACCGGACGGTGAACACCGCGCCGCCGCCCTCGCCGCGGTCGACGTCCACGGAGCCGGCGTGCCGGGCCACCGTGGCCCGGACCAGGGCCAGGCCCAGGCCGCGGCCCTGGGATCCGTAGGCTTCCTTGGTGCTCCAACCGCGCTCGAACACGCGCGCGGTGAGCGGTTCGTCGATGCCGGGACCGCTGTCCGCGACCCGCAGCAGCAGGGCGCCCGCCGCGTCCGGATCCGTGCCGACGGTGACCTGCACGGTGCGCGGCGGCGGCGCGGACACCGCGGCGTCGATCGCGTTGTCGACCAGGTTGCCCAACACGGTGACCAGGTCCCGCGGTTCGAATCGGGCGGCGAGCGCGTCCAGGGGGTCCGCCTCGTCCGCGCCGGCCGGCCCGCCGGTCACGGTCAATTGCACGCCGCGTTCGGCGGCCTGCGCGTGCTTGCCGAACAGCAGTGCGGCCAGGGCGGGTTCGTGCACGGCGGCGGTGAGTTCGTCGGCCAGGTCCTGGGCGGCGGCCAGTTCGCCGGTGGCGAATCGGATGGCCTCCTCACCGCGGCCCAGTTCGACCAGCGCGACGATGGTGTGCAGCCGGTTGCCCGCCTCGTGCGCGGACGCGCGCAGCGCCTCGGCGAAGCCCTTGACCTGGTCGAGTTCGCCGACCAGTGCCCGCAGTTCGGTGTGGTCGCGGAAGGTGGCCACCATCCGGCCGTCCCGGCCGGTGGGGCTGATGTTGACCGCGAGCGCGCGGGTGCCGCACAGGTGGATCTCGTCGGTGACGGTGCGGCCGGCGGCGAGCGTCCGGGCCAGCGTGTCGTCCAGGCCCAGGGTGTGCACGGGCCGCCCCTCGGGTGCGGCGGGCAGCGCGAGCAGCCGCACCGCCTCGTCGTTGGCCAGCACCAGTCGGCCGTCGGCGTCCACCACGATCAGGCCCTCGCGGACGGCGTGCAGTACCGCGTCGTGGTGTTCGTACACGCGCCGCAGCTCGACCGGTCCCAGACCCAGGGTCTGCCGGCGCAGCCGGTGGTGCACCGCCACGCTCGCCGCGCAGGCCACGGCCAGCGCGGCGGCGGCGACCGTGAGCACCAGCGGGACGTCCTCACCGACCAGCGCGTCGACGCGGCGATTGGTGACCCCGACCGAGACGAGCGCGACGGGGCGACCGTCGGCCCCGGCGACCGGGACGACGGCGCGTACGGAGGGGCCCAGCGATCCGGTGTAGGTCTCCGTGGAGGTCCGCCCGTGGGCCGCGGCGTCGATGTGGCCGAGGAAGGTCTGTCCGATCCTGCTCGGGTCGGGGTGGGTGTAGCGGATGCCGTCGAGGCTCATCACCACCACGAAGTCGACGCCGTTCTCCTTGCGGATCTCCTCGGCCATCGGCTGGAGCCGGGCGGTCGGGTCGCCGGCGGTCGCGGCCTCGGCGAGGCCGGGTGAACGGGCGAGGGTGCGTGCCACGTCGAGCGCGCGCTCCCGGGCGGTCTCCGCGCCGGACCGACGCACGGCGTGCACCGCGACACCGGAGCCGGCCGCGACGAGCAGCAGGACGAGGGCGAGCTGCCACAGCAGCACCTGCCGAGCGATGCTCTGGTTGGCCATGCGCGAATTATCACCGGACGCCCGGGCCGTACCGCAAGAGAGCCACTGGCGGCATTTCACCCGGTTTCCGGCGATTCGGCGGGAATTTAGTCGTGCGCGTAATGCGCGTAATCACCGACGGACACCGGTGCCACGCCAATCTACGTCCCGTAACGCGCTGTTTCGCCGATGTTTCCGCCGCCCGACCGGGCCAGGCGGGTTCGGCCCGGTGCCGGCCCCGGTGTCGCAGCGTTCCCGTCCGCTCGACCCGACATCCTCCCCGGGAGGCCCCTCATGTCCCAGGTCACCACCACCGACCAGGCCGCCGGCGCGTCCGGCCCACCGCCCGACCAGGCGCCGGCGCGCCGCCCCTGGTACACGCTGCTGTACGTATGGGTCCTGGTCGGCATCGTCGCCGGCGTCGTGGTCGGCGCCGCCTGGCCGCATACCGGTGAGCAGCTTCGCCCGCTGGGCGACACGTTCGTCAACGCGATCAAGATGATCATCACGCCGATCATCTTCGTCACCGTGGTGACCGGCATCGCGGGCGTGGACAGCCTGCGCGGCGCCGGCCGGATCGGCTGGAAGTCGCTGGTCTACTTCGAGGCGCTGACCACCATCGCGCTGATCCTGGGCCTGGTGGTGATGAACGTGCTGCGTCCCGGCGACGGGGTGCACGCCGACGTCGGCTCGATGAAGGTCTCCGAGGCCGCCCAGGGCTACATCGACAAGGGTGAGGCGCAGTCCTGGTGGCACTTCCTCACCGATCTGGTGCCCAGCAGTGTGGTCGGCGCCTTCGCCGACGGCGACGTGCTCAAGGTGTTGTTCTTCGCGGTCCTGTTCGGCATCGCGATCAAGCTGGTCGGGCGCCCGGCGGAGGGCATCGCGATCGGCGTGGAGCGCACCGGTCGGGTGCTGTTCGCGGTGCTGCGGATCGTGATGTACGCGGCGCCGGTCGGCGCGTTCGGCGCGATGGCGTTCACCGTCGGCAAGTACGGGCTCGACACGCTGACCAGCCTGGGCAAGCTGGTGGCGATCTTCTACGGGACGAGCCTGTTCTTCGTCCTGGTGGTGCTCGGCCTGGTGATGGCGGCCATCCGGCTGAACATCCTGCAGTTGCTGCGGTACATGAAGGACGAACTGCTGATCGTGCTGGGCACCTCCTCCAGCGAGACCGTGTTGCCCCGGGTGATCACCAAGATGGAGAACCTGGGCGTGCCCCGGCAGGTGGCCGGTCTGACCGTGCCCAGCGGGTACTCGTTCAACCTCGACGGGACCTGCATCTACCTGACGCTGGCCGCGCTCTACGTTGCGCAGGCCACCGACACCCCGCTGTCCATGGGCCAACAACTGAGCCTGGTGGCGGTGCTGTTGCTGACCTCCAAGGGAGCGGCCGGGGTGACCGGATCGGGCTTCATCGTGCTCGCCGCGACGTTGTCCACGGTCGGACACGTGCCGGTGGCCGGGATCATGCTGGTGTTCGGCATCGACAAGTTCATGAGCGAGTGCCGGGCGCTGACCAACGTGTGCGGGAACAGCGTGGCCTCGCTCGTGGTGGCCTCGTGGGAGGGCGTGCTGGACCGGGACCGGGCCCGCAAGGTGCTCGCGGGCGAACCGGTCGAGCCGCTCGCCTCCCGTGACCTGGTCGACGCGATCACCGCGACCGCCCCGATCCAGGAGGCGCCGGTCGCCGCCGGCGGCGGGGTCTCGATCGACAAGCGGGCCCCCGGGGCGCCGGTGGCGACGGCGCACTGAGCGCGGCGCCGCCACCCGCGACCGCGCCGGAGGCGCATCGCGGGTGGCGGCGTGCCGGCTCGGGTCACAACCCGCAGCCGTTGATCCGGTCCGCCTCCTCCGGCGGCGCCGGGACGGTGCGGCTCGCCGGCGGCGGGGTGCCGTTCCGGGTCCAGGCGGCCAGCGTGTCGAAGGCCGTCGCGAAGCACGGGGACATCGACTGCACCACCTTCGGCATGGCCTGATACAGGCCGTCCGCGTGGGTGCCGTTGGTGACCCGGTAGTAGCGGTGCATCCCGCCGCGCCCGGCGTCGTCGACCATCCTCGCGTACACGTCGCCACTCCTGGTGATCGGCAACAACGCGTCGAGCGTGCCATGGAGGGTGATCAGCGGACGCTTGATCCGTCCGGTCAACGACACCTTCTCGATCGCCTTGTGCACGGCGGCCGGGCGGTCGGCGTAGACGTAGTCGGTGTCGCAACCCTCGATCGTGTTCGGCGGGCAGAACGGCGTGCCGGCCTCCTTCGGGCCGTCGTAGCCGGGATCGACCTCCTCGCGCATGGTGCGCTGGAGCGAGTCCCACAGGTTCCGATAGTGGAATTCCCAGGTGTTCTCGGAGCCGACCGGGTAACCGGCCGCGTGCATCTCCGCCCGCCCGCCCGGCACGTTGTCGCGGAACTTCGGGTAGGCGCGCAGCGCGGCCGGTGCGGTGTCCAGGACGTTGGGGGACTCGGGCGTGAACAACACGCCGTGCAATTCGACGCCGCCGGTGAACAGGCTTGGGTTGTTCTCCAACTGCCAGCGCACCAGATAGCCGCCGGCGGACGCTCCCGCCATGTAGGTCGTCGCGGGCCGCCGACCGTAGTGCCGCGCGGCGACCCGCTTGGCGGCAACGGTCAACTGCGCCACCCGCTTGTGCCACTCCGCGATGGCGTCGCCGGGGCGTCGGCCGTCCCGGTAGATCCGCTCGCCGGTGTTGCCCTTGTCGGTGGCCGCGTAGGCGAAGCCCCGCGCGAGCACGTGGTCGGAGATCAGCCGGTCGTTGGCGTACTGCTCGCGCAGGCCGGGCGGGCCGGCGACGACCAGGCCGCCGTTCCACTTCTTCGGCAGCCGGATCACGAACTGGCTGTCGTGGTTCCAACCGTGGTTGGTGTTGGTGGTGGAGGTGTCCGGGAAATAGCCGTCGAGTTGGACGCCCTCGACGCCGGACGGGTTGACCGTGCCGGCCGCCTCCAGGCCGGCCCAGTCCTTCGGGTCGGTGTGTCCGGAGCCGACGGTGCCGGCCGTGGTCAGATCGGCCAGGCAGGCGCCGATCACACGCTCCGCGCCGGGCACGCGCACCGTGCACGGCGACGCGGCGATCGAATCGGACGCGGGCACCGCGCTCGCCGCCGTCGAGGCCGACGTCGCGGTCAACAGCAGCGCGGCGGCGACGGCGAGTGGGCGGGTGGTCTTCAGCAAGGAACTGCCCTTCGTGGGATGGGGGTGGGGAGCCGGAGTCGGCAATGCGAGATTAGAAACGGCCGGACGCCGGAGCACAGATGCCCAGTGGCCACGGCGCGACCGACCCCGGCACGGGGGTGCGCGGCGGGGCCGGCCGAACGGCACATGACCTTCGGCCAAGGTTCGGCACGACCCGCGCCGCGCCGGTCACCGGCGCGCCGGCCGCGGGTATCGTTCGGCGCACCGCACCCGGGATCGAACAGGGGTACCCAGATGACCGCGCCGTCACCGCCGGCCCCGCCCACCGGGTTGTCCCGGCCGATGCCCTGGGTGCCGCCCACGGTGTACGCGGCCGTGCTGATCGGCGGACTGTACGGCGCGGTGATCGAGGCCGGCCCGATCCGGCCGCCGCGCCCGGCCGGGTTCGTCGGATGCCTGCTGCTCCTGATCGCCCTGGATCGGTGGGAGGTACGCCGCCACCGGGTCCGCACGCCGCCGCGGCCGGCCGTGTTGTTGCTGATCGGCCGACTTGCGCTGTTCGCGGCGGCGGCCGGCCTCGACCGCTCCGGGGTCTCCCGGGCGCTGTTCGTCCTGGTGCCGATCACCGCCTACTTCGCTTTCGGCCGGCGGGTCGGTGTGGCGCTGAGCGGGGTGTGCGTGGGGGTGATCCTGCTCGGCACCGTGCTGCGGGTGCCCGAGTGGTATCTGCGCACCGACATCGTCACCGACCTGCTGATGTCCGGCCTGGGCCTGGTGCTCGCCGTCGCCATGGCCGCGATCGCGGTGGGCGAGCAGGCGGGTCGGGTCCGGCTGGAGGACACGCTGCGCGAACTGCGGGACTCGCACGCGCGGTTGGCCGACTACGCGGCCCGGGTCGAGCAGTTGTCGGTGGCCCAGGAGCGCAATCGGCTGGCCCGCGAGTTCCACGACGGACTGGGCCACCATCTCACCGCGATCGCCGTCCAGTTGGAGAAGGCGTCGGCGTTTCGCGACCTGGACGCCCGGGTCGCCGAGCGGGCGATCACCGACGCACGCTGGTCGGCGGGCCGAGCGCTCGACGAAGTCCGGGTATCGGTACGGGCGTTGCGGGATCAGGACGAGCCGTTCTCGCTGTCGGCGGCGCTCGCGGACCTGGTCCGGCACGTCGACGGCGGGCCGGCCAGGGTGACCCTGGAGGTGACCGGCGAGGAACGCGGCTACCACGTCGAATCGCTCACCGCGCTGTACCGGGCGGCGCAGGAGGGACTGACCAACGCGCACCGGCACGCCGACGCCGGACAGGTCGCGGTGTCCGCCCGGTACGGCGAACGCGAGGCACGGCTGGTGGTGGCCGACGACGGACGCGGCTTCGCGCCCGGCGCCGACCCCGGCGACCGGGTGCCGGGCACCCGGGACGGCTTCGGCCTGCGGGCGATGCGCGAACGGGTCGACCTGCTCGGCGGCCGGGTCGACGTCGACGCCGCCCCCGGGCGCGGCACCGTGGTCACCGTCACGGTGCCGCGCGTTCCGGTGCGTGCCGGGGCGTCGACCCGATGAGCGGCCACGAGGAGGAACCGGTCCGGGTGCTGGTGGTCGACGACCAGGAACTGGTGCGCGAGGGCATCGCCTCGCTGCTGGGCATCCAGCCCGGCATCACGGTGATCGGCGCGGTCTCGGACGGCCGTCAGGCGGTGGACACCGCGTGCGTCGAGCATCCGGACGTGATCCTGATGGACGTCAGGATGCCGGTGATGGACGGCGTCACCGCGGTCGCGCTGCTGAGCGAACGCGCGCCGCTGTGCCGGGTGATCATGCTGACCACGTTCGACGACGACGAGTACGTCACGGACGCGCTGCGCGCGGGCGCGGTCGGCTACCTGCTCAAGAATCTGCCCTCGGCGCAACTGGCCGCCGCGGTACGGCTGGCCCGCGCCGGCGTCGCCCAACTGGACGCCTCGATCACCCGGCGCCTGGCCGCCGGCCCGACCCGCCCGGAACCGGCGCGCGCCGACGGGCCGGGGCGCCCCGACGGGCCGGCGCGCCCCGACGGGCCCGCGTCGAACCGCGACCGCGAACCCGGCCCGACGCCGGGCCCGGATCCCGACGTGCTGACCGAGCGGGAAACCGAGGTGCTGCGACTGATCGCCACCGGATCGACCAACCGCGAGATCGCCGCCCGCCTGTTCCTCAGCGAAGGCACGGTCAAGAACCACATCTCGCGGATCCTGGCCCGCCTGGGCCTGCGCGACCGCACCCACGCGGCGATCTACGCGCACGACCGCGGCCTGCTGTGAGCCCGCCGGTCGGGGACGTCATGCCCGCCGCCCCCGACCGGCGAACCCGCCTGGGCCCCGGGCGGGGGTTCAGCCGGGCGACTCGCGTCCGGCCGGGCCCGGGCGACGTGCCGTCGGCAGGAACAGCACCGAGTTGACGTAGCGTCGACTGAACGGCGCCAACGTGCGGCGCAACAAGCCGCGTTCGGCGACGTGCGCGGTCTCGGCCTGGTGCCCCGCGAGGTCGAAGTCGGCCAGCGGAAGCCAGCTTCTGCCCGGCAACACCCAGCCCTGATAGTCCAGTTCCGCCAGGAAATCGAGCACCGGCCCCGGCGACCCGATGCGTGCCTCCACCTCGATGAACAGCGCCGGGCGATCGCGCCGCACGGTCTCCAGAGCACCGCGCAACACGGCCGACTCACTGCCGTCCACGTCGATCTTGACGAAGGTGACCCCGGTCAACCCGAGATCGTCCAGCCGCACGCACGGCACGTCCAGCGCGCGATCGTGGATGTCCCTGCGGACCAGCGACGAGACGCCGCGATCACCCTGATCCCCCGGGGGCAGCCACAGCGCGACCGTGCCGGTGCCGCGGTCGCCCGCGGCGGCGGCCACCACCCGCACGTTGGCGGGCGTACCGGTGTCCAGCAGCCGGGCCAGACGCGGGACCGGCTCCACCGTCACCACCGACTCCGCGCGCCGCGCCAGGCGCCGCGACCACGGCCCGTACCAGCCGCCCACGTCCACCGCCGTGCCGCCGCGCGGCACGAAGTCGGCGATCCGCCGCAACTCGGGTTCGAAGCGCGGGTACAGCACGTCCACCGCGGTGCGAACCAACCTCGGCGACACCCGGGGAGCGAGCCGGGCGGCGAGCGTCATCGGTCGATCCGCAGGCTGATCCGGGCGTGCTCGTCGTCGGAGACGCGCACGCCGGAGGAGGGGAGAAGCTGGGGGATGCCGTCGACGATCGGGTAGCGGCGGCGCAGTCGCGGGTTGTACAAGGCGTCCTCCGGGAGCAGCAGGGCCAGGGGGCCCTTGTCGAGCGGGCAGGCCAGGATCCGGAGCAGTGGATCGTCAGGTTCCATCGGGCGACTCCTCAACCAGGGCGGGGACTTCGGCTGCCGCGGCGGGGGGTTCCTCGTGCCGGGGCAGGGCGATCAGGACGGCGACGGCGAGCGTGCCGCCGGCCAGGCGCAGGATCAGCCGCGGCCGGTCGTGCGGCAGCGACTCGCCGAAGGCGAGGCTGCCGAGCACGGCGGTGAACAGCGCGGACACCGTGGTGCACACCGGCACGATCAGCGACGCCCGACAGCGCTGCAACGCGGCCTGGGACAACACCAGTCCGGCCGCGCCGGTGCCGACGAGCAGATAGGGATGGGGCGTTCGGAGCAGGGCGAGCACCGTGTCGCCGACACCGTGCCCGGTGAGCCGGCCGGAAACGCCCTTGATCGCCAGCGAACTCACCCCGTACAGCAGGCCCATCGCGACGCCGTACTCGACGCCGGTGGCCGGCGGACGGGCCGGGACCCGGGCCCGGCGGCCGGCGGCCAGGTACAGCCACAGTCCGGCCGCGAGCGCCGGCAGGCAGACCGCCAGGAGTCGGCCGGTCGGGGCGTGGTCACCGACCGGGTCCGCGTCGCGCAACGAGGCGACCACCATCGCCAGGGCGGCGAGCACGGCGAGCACACCCACCCGTTCGCGTACGGTGGGCCGTTCGCCCAGGACCACCGAGGACAGCAGGAGCAGCAGCACCAGGCCCGCGACGAACAGGCCCTGCGCGGCGGCGATGGGCAACGTGCGGTAGACCGCGAGTTGGGCACCGAACCCGGCCGCCAGCGCGAGCGAGCCGGCAAGCCACGCCGGGCTGCCCAGGAGCGACCGGATCAGCCTTAGCGGCCGACCGGCCGTCAGCGCCGGAAGGCTGCCCAACGCCCGTTTCTCCAGCACGAATCCGGTGCTGTAGAGCACATTGGCCAGCAGCGCCGCCGCCACTCCCCACCACACGGCTAGGCTCGCCGGGCGTGCGCGAGCAGGATCGAGGCGAGTGAGGGGGCCGCGCACGCGGCCCGGTCCAGCGGCCTGAGTGCCCGGGGCACGCCGTGGAACGGCGCCCCCGCGATGCGCACCACCTCGAAGCCGGACGCGGTCAGGAACTCGCGGAGCGCGCGGGCGGTGTACAGGCGCAGGTGACCGACCACCTGTGAGCCGGGTCGGCCGTGAATGCCGCGCAGACTGACCTCGGAGAAGATCGGCTGCACGCCGGCGAGGAGCAGCGCGCGGTTGTACCACGCGGCCAGGTTCGGCGTGGAGAGCATGAGGTGGCCGCGCGGCTTGAGCACCCGGCGTAGTTCGTCCAGCGCCGCGTCCGGATCCACCAGGTGCTCCAGCACCTCGCCGAACAGCGCCGCGTCCACGCTCGCCTCGGCCAACGGCAGCCCACCGTCCGTGAGTTCGCCGCGCACCAGGTGGCGTATGTGCTTGCTCGCCCGGCGCAGCGCGTCCTGCGACCAGTCGATGCCCACCAGGGTGTGTCCGGCCGGCAGCGGGCCGGCGAACGCGGCCGCCGAGCCGTCGCCGCACCCGATGTCGACCACCACGGCCGGCCCCGGGCCCAACGCGCGGGCCAGCATCCCGGCCTGGCGCCGGCTGCGCTCGGGGCCGGAGGCGACCGGTACCGCCGGGTTCTCGTAGAACGCGCGCAGGCCGGCGGGGGAGGTGTCGGTCATCGCGAACCCCCCTCGTGCGCGATCGGGTCGGCGACGACGGCCGAGGAGCGCGCGGCCGCCGAGACGGCGGACAGGTAGTCCTCGAAGAGGCCGTACAGCCGCCGGCCGGCCGCGTCCGTCAGCAGCGCGCGCGACCAGCGCAACCCCACATGCAGGCGGCCGAGGGTGCCGGTGGTGGTCACCGTCAGCCCCCGGGGCATCCGGGTGGGTGCCGAGACCCAGACCGCGTTCGCCCGGCCCGCGTCGCCGAAGTCCAGCGGATAGGGGATCCGGCCGAGGTTGCTGAGCAGGGTCGTCGAGGTCCAGGGCCCGAGCGCGCGGCCCAGGCCGCGGGTGATCGAGGCACGCAGGTCGACCGGCAGGAGCGGGGCGGTCAGCAGGGCCGCGCCGCGGCCGAGCGGGGGTCGGGGTGCGGCCCTGAGCGCCTTGGTCCGGCGGGCCGTGCGCCGGAGCAGGGCGAGGATCGCCTCCGGGTCCGGCTCCTGCCCGTACTCCCGGGCTCCGAAAGCGACTTCGACCAGCCGCGTGCCGTTGCCGATGGGCATCTCGATACCACGCGGGCGGTCGTCGACCGGCATGGTGATCCGGATCGGCCGGGTCGGGGCGCCGTGCAGCCGGTTCCAGTGGGCGATCATCAGGCAGGTGACCACCAGGAGTTGGTCGTTGACGGTGTACGCGGCGCCGGACGGGCGCGACGGGAGCGGCAGTTCGCCGAGCACGAGGCCGTTGCCGGCGCGGTGCTCGGCCCGCCGTGCGGGGGCCGGCGCGACCCGGGACGAACGCGCCAGGGCGGGGCCCGGGTCGAGGATGGCCTGTTCCGGGTCCTCGGTGCCGGCCGGTGCGGCCCGGTCCGAGGTGGGCCCGGGGCCGACCCCGCCGTACAACTCGGCCGCCGTGGCCAACACGCGCAGGAACGAGGGCCCGTCCAGGGCGGTGTGGTGGATGCGGCACAGCAGGACGCATCCGCCGGAGGTCGCCGACGAGCGGATCACGTCCACCCGCACCGGCGGCGACAGGGACAGGGGCGGCGCCTCGGCCAGGGCGAGTGCCCGGGCCCGGGCCAGGGCGTCCGGGCCGGGCGGTGGGAAGCCGACCGGTTCGACGTCGGGGGCGGCGGTGAGCTCCCACTCGTAGCGTCGCCGATACCACCGACCGGGTGCCTCGCGGATCAGGATTCGGGAGTGCCGGCGCAGTGCGGCGCCGAACGCGGCGCGCAGTCGGGCCGGATCCGGCTGCCCGGGCAGCCGGATCTCCATGTGCACCGCGATCGGCTCACCGGGCCGCTGACCCTGCCGGGACATCTCGTCGACGAGTGGGAACGGGATCCGGGCGAGGGCCGGCTCGACCGGGTGTTCGCGCCGAGCCGGGCGCACAGCGGTCATGGTTGTCCGATCTCCTTCGTCCGGCCCTCCGACGGGGGTTCCCGGTCGGACGGGGCGGGTTCCCCGTCGTCCGGCCGCACCGTCGGCAGCGGTGCGGTGTCGGCCTCGCGGGCCGGGTCCCGGTCGGCGACCGCCGCGGATTCGGTACCCGGGTCCCGGTCCGCCGGTGCCGGCTTGGCCATCGACACCGGCGTGGCCGCGGCTTCGGGCGGTGCCCCGGACGATCTGCCCGCAGGCGGCGCGGACGGGGAACGCCCGTGCCTGGGACCGGAAGCTCCGACGCGCGAGCCGCCGGGATCGGGCCCGCCCACCGTCACCAGTGCCGCGCACAGCGCGGTCAGCGCGAGCAGTTGCGCGGCCGGCCCGAAGGAGCCCTCGCCGTCGGCGATCGGCCCGTTTGCCCCGATCGCCGCCGCGATCCCGGCACCGGCCATCGCCACCAGCGCGATCGGCGTGAGCAGCCGGTGCCGCAGATGGGCGACCACCGCGAGCGCGGGCACCAGCAGCGCGATCGGTCCCGCCACGATCGCGACCACGACGGTCGGCGCGAGCACGCCCAGGATCGGGCCGGGCGGCGGCGGTGCGGCGGTCGGTGCCCCGCTCCCGGCCGAGTCCCGGTCCCGGCGCCGGACGAAGGCGAGCGCGATCAGCGCGGCCAGGGCCACCGCGCCGCCGATCAGTCCACCCCGGTAGATCCCGCCCGGCTCGTATTCGAGCTCGACGGTGCCGGCCGCACCGGCGGGCACCAGCCACCCCTGTTGCCAGCCGTCGATGCGTACCGGGCGCAGTTCCTTGCCGTGCAGCGTGGCCTTCCAGCCGGAGTTGCGGTTCTCGTACATCTGGAGGTAGGTGGCCTCGCCCGCGCCCATCCGCACCGAGCGGTGGTCGCCGCTCCAGTCGGCGGCGGTGGCCGATCGCGCGGACTGCCGTGCGGGGGCCCGCAGTTGCCCTCGGGTCGCGGTCACGTCGGTGATCTCCAGCGGCCCCTGGTTGCCGGCCTCGACCGTGTGCGTCCCCGCGCCCAGAGGCAGTACGCCGCCCGGCGACTCGGCGGCGCACAACCGCACCGTCACGGACCGGCGTTCGACCAGGTCGCGCACCGTGCCCGAGACGCTGGTGGCGTGCATGACGCCGTCCACCGCCAGCGGCGGTCCCTGCCCGCACGGCAGCGAGAACGCCACCTTCGGGTCGGGCGGGGGCGGGCGCAGCCGGGCCAGCGCCGGGATGTGGATCTCGCTCAATCCCACCGGCAGTTGCAAGCGCTTGTCGGCGAGCGGGTTGTGCACGGTCAGCGGCGCGCCGCGAGTGATCGTGACGGTGATCCGGTCGGTGTCGATCGGCCCGAATCGGGCCAGCCCGTTCTCGTCCACGGCGACGGTCGCCGATCCGTTGGGCGAGTCGATCCGGATCTCCTCCGGCCGGGTGGACAACCCGCCGGCCGCCCCCAGCACGATCTCGTCGATGCTCGTGCGATCGGGCCAGTTCAGATGGACCACGGGTCGATCGCCGGCGATCCACGCGGTGGTCAGGTCGCCGTCCACGAGGTTGCGCGCGCTGAGCGAGCGGCCGGTGTGACCGGTCGACTCGGCGGTCGCGGTGATGCGCTTCGCCTGGTCCGGCGCGGCGCCCACCACCAGCCGGTCCAGTTCCGGGCCGGGCACCGCGACCGCGCGCACGTCGAACGCGAAGTCACCGCCCTGGGGGGTTTCGAATCGGCGGTGCAGTCCGTCCTCGGCCGCCACCGGCGAGAGCCCGCCGGGGTCGTTGTCGCGGTGCATCGAGTAGACCCCGGTCTGTGCCTCGGAGCGGTCCGCGTCGGTGGGCAGACGCAGCAGCCGGGACACCTGCACACCGGGGATGGCCACCTCGGCGAAACCCGCGCCGGACAGTCCGGAGCGCGCGGTCCGCGCGTCCAGGATGGTGACCTTGAGCCACTTGGCCGACCCCTGCGGAGCCTTGACCTGCTGCGGTGTGCCCTCGGGGCGCAACAGGCTCTCCTGGGAGCCGCGATCGGTCTCGATCCGCACCCGGGTCGGCGCGGCACGCATGGCGTCCCCCGGCAGGGGGGTGAGCGAGAGCGACGCGGGAATCTCGGTCGGCGCGGTGAAGGCGACCTCGAGCCACTGGCCGGCCGGGGTGCCGGGGCTGCCCTCGGCCCACGCGGTCGCCGGGTCGCCGTCGAAGGCGTTCACCGGGTCGTACTGCGGCAGATGGAAGAGCCAGTTGCCGCTGCTGGACGCGGTCACCGACGCCGCGCCGCGCAGCACGGCGGTGCTCTGGTGGGCGGCCCCGTCCACGGGCAGGATCTGCTTCGGCGCGGATCCGGGGTTCTGTGTGCTGTCGGGCGGGTTCCGCTCGCCGGCGGTGTACGGGTAGGACGTGTTGGAGTTGACCAGGCCGAAGCGGGTGTCCGCGCGGCGCAGTCCGTCCGCGACGAACTGTGTGCCGGGCCGGTCGATGCCGGGGTGGGCGTCGCCGGTGAGCACGGTGGGTCGGTCGCGCAGACCGGGATCGGCGGACAGTTGCAGCAGCGCCTCCGGGCCGCCGCTGAGCACCGCGGTGTCGGCGACCGCCCGACCGCCGACCTGGCCGGGCCGAGGCGTGCCCGGGCCCGGTTCGTAGATCTCGACGGCCTGCAGGCGGGTGAACAGCCCCTGCACCTGGACCGGTGTGCCTTCGGGGATGCGACCGCCGGTGATCAACGGCCCGAAACCGGTGACCCGGTGGTAGCCGGAAGCCTCCAGGGTGCGCTTGACGGTGATCGGCGGCACGTAGCCGATCTGGTCCGGGTCCAGGTCGTTGCGGACCACCACCGCGTACAGACCGGCCCGGGACAGGAAGTCGGCCAGCCCGGGTACCTGGCCGCCGGTGAGCAGGGCCTGCTCCACCGCGTCCGTCATCCGCCGCACGCCGGGCGTGCCGAACGGGACGAAGTCCCGCTGTGCCCACGGCGAATCGGCCAACGGATCGAGCGGCTGGTCGATCGGCGAACCCCAGGTGTACAGCCCGTGGGCGGTCGCGGGGACCACCAGTGCGCGGCTGTCCGGGGAGTGTTTGTCCAGCCAGTCGGCGGTGTCGCGCCAATGGTCGGGCAGCTTGGTGAAGGCACCCGACTGCAGCACCGTGCCGTTGAGGTAGGGCCAGGCCAGGCCGGGCAGGATCAGCAGCGCGGCGAGCGCGGGCGCGAACCGGCGGGCGGGTCGGGGCAGCGCCGGTTCGTGCGCGCTCACCGTGCCCACCAGGTGGGTCAGCCCGAGCACCAGCGCCAGGGCCAGTCCGGGTTCGAACTTGTAGATGTTGCGGAACGGGCGCAGCCACCCGTCGAGCCAGTCGCGGGCCGTGCCGTGGAACGGCGCGCCGAACGAACCGCCGTACCCGGCCAGGGCGATCAGCGCCACGATCAGCACGGTCAGGATCAGCCAGCGGCGCTCGGGGAGGTCGCGACGGGCCAGTCCGGCCAGGCCGAGCGCGGCGGCGAACGCCGAGCCGAGCACGGTGACCACGGCGGTGGCCACGGTCCAGCCGGCCGGCAGCCACGGTTCACCGAAGTTGAGATAGGCGACCCAGTCGCCCGCGCCGCGCAGCAGCTCGGTCGCGGACATCGTGCTGGTGGTGGTGTCGGCCTGCTCGATGTACGGCATGAAGTTCTCGCCGTACACGCCGAGCAGCAGCAGCGGGATCACCCACCACGCGGTGGCCAGCAGCACCCCCGGAACCCACCAGCCGATCAGTGCCCACTTGCGCGGGCCGCCCGGGCGGGTGAGCAGGTACAGCCCCACCGGCAGCAGCGCGGCCAGCGTCGAGGCGGCGTTGACCCCGCCCATGAACGGGATCAGCAGCGCCGAACGGGCGGCGGCCGTACGCGGGTTCAGGCGCGGCGAGGTCAGCGGCAGCAGCACCCACGGCAGCAGCGCGCCGGGCAGCACCGCGGCCGAGGTGGAGCCGATCACGATGGTGAAGGTCGGCCACAGCGCGTACGCCACCGCGCCCAGCAGTCGGCTGTGCGCGGTGCCCACGCGCAGCCGTTCGGCCAGTCGCAGCGCGCCCCAGAACGCGGTGGTGACGATCAGCGAGAGCCACAACCGCTCGGCGAGCCAGATCGGCAGGTGGATCAGGTCGGCGAGGGCGTAGAACGGCAGGATCGGGAAGGCGTAGCCGATGTACTGGTCGGCGATGCCGCCGAAGCCGGCCCGGTCGTGCCACAGGCTGCCCAGGTCGCCGATGAAGCCCCATGGATCGGTGACCACGCCCAGCTTGGTCTCGAAGGTCATCTTTCCCGGCGACACGGCCAGGAACGCGACGAAGACGAGTGCCCAGAAGGCCGGCAGCCAGATCCGCCGGCGCGGCCGGTCGGCCGGTGGTTCGGCGGGCACCGGCTCGGCGGGCGGCATGCCGGGCCGGGCCGGGGGGAGGGACAGGGTCGTCTCAGTCACGAGTGCCTCCTGCGGAGCGCGCGCGATGCCCGGGCGCCGGGACGCCGGCGGCGGGATCGAGGAACGCGTCGGGCGATGGCGCCGTCACGGGCACCGCCGAAGAATGAGGAGCAGGTTCCAGGTGATGACCTCGCGCAACCCGGGAACGCGGGTGACCGCGCCGGGCAGAAACGGCCAGTAACGCGAGCGGGCCGACGTCACCAGCACGTCCGGACGGGCCCGGACATGGCGCAGGGTGGGCCCGATGTGCACGGCGAACAGGTTCTCGCCCAGGGTGTGCTTGGCGGGCCGCCCGGTGCGCCGCGCGTACCGGGCACGGGCGCGTTCGGCGCCCAGGTAGTGCCAGGGCGCCCACTCGTGACCGCCCCACGGGGAGTACCAGTTGGTGAAGGAGACGTAGATCAACCCGCCCGGGCGGGTGACTCGGACCAGTTCGCTCAGGAAGGTCTGCGGATCCGCCACGTGCTCCAGCACATTGGACGCGAAGCACACGTCGGCGACACCGTCCGCCAGCGGCAGCAGGTACCCGTCCGCGACCACGGCGCCCTCGGGCGGGCCGCCCCGCGCCGCCAGCTCCGCGGGATCGGGTTCGAACAGGTACGCGTGCGCGCCGCGTCGGCGGAACTCGCGGGTGAAGTGCCCGCTGCCGCCGCCCACGTCGACCACCACCCGACCGCGCAGCCGCACGTGCCGCTCGACCTGATCGGCGGCGTCGCGGGCGAGCAGTCCGTAGCACCGGTCCGGGTCCTGCGGCTCCTGCCGAAAGGCGCGAAATAGCGCGATCGACCGGCGCAGGGACGGGTCCTTCACGCGGTCACCACCCAGTGCCGCGTCCGGGGACCGGGGCGGACGCGGCCTCGGCGGCCACGGCCCGGAACCGGCGGACCGTGCCGGCCCAGCGAAACCGGGCGGCGCGCAGTCCGGCGGCGGCACTCGCCGCCGCGCGGCGCTCGGGACTGAGCGCCAGCGCGCACCACGCGGCGGCGAACGAGCTCTCGCCGCGGGCCAGTACGCCGGTGACGCCGTCGTCGATCGAGTCGCGCAGGCCCGGGATGTCGAAGCCGATGGCCGGCGTGTGCCGGGCCGCGGCCTCGGTGACCACCAGACCCCACCCCTCGACCAGCGAGGGATGCAGCAACAGCCAGGCCGCGCACAGCAGTCGGTGCTTCTCGGCCTCGGACACCCGGCCGGCGAAATGTACGCCGGGCCCGGCCGAGGCGCGCAGCCGATCGCCTTCCGGCCCGTCGCCGACGATGACCAGTCGGCCACCGGTGACCGGCCGGACCCGGTCCCACAGGCGCAGGAGCAGGTCGATGCGCTTGTACTCGACCAGGCGCCCCACCGCCACGAACAGCGGCTCGGGCGATTTGGGGACCCTGGGCGCGGGTTCCTCGACACCGTTGTGCACGACCCGGATGCGATCCGGCGGCACGCCGATCGCCCGCAGCGCGGAGGCGGTCGAGCCGGACACCGCGACGATCAGGTTGTCCCGATGCGCGCCGGCCAGTCCCCAACGCTCCAGCCGTCGGCCCAGCCGCGCGGCGAGGCTCGGAAACCGCATGCCCCACAGGTCGGTGTGGACGTGGTTGACCAGGCACAGGGTGGGGCCCCGGTGCCACAGCGGAGTCAGGTACGGCATGCCGTTGCAGACCTCGACGAGCAGGTCGCAACCGCCGACCCGACGGTCGAGGGCGCGGTGCGCGCGCAGGTAGTGGTCGGCGTCGCCGCCGGCCGAGACCACGCGGTAGTCGCGGTCGGCGGCCGGTCCGCCGCAGACCAGGGTCACCTGGTGACCCCGGGCGGTGAGACCGTCCGCCAGTCGATCGACCAGTAGTTCGGAGCCGCCCGCGGCCGGGTTCGCCAGGTCGCGGCGGGCCAGGAAGACGATTCGGCGAGGGTGGGGGGCCCGGTCGGACGCGGGACCGCGCGGTGAGGGTTGCAACGGTGCCGGGCCGGTCACCGGACGCAGCGCGGAAGGCACGTGCTGGGGCATGTCAGCTCCAACTCGTAGCGGCTCTGGAACGAACGCGGAAGGGTGCACGGGAAGTGCGGGACGTGCGGGGTGAGTTCGTAGTTTTCGCCACCAAGTGCGCCGAAGCTACTCACCCAGGTGACAACTTTGCCGTTCCCCACGACCGGAGAATTGTCAGTTCGGTGCCGGTCTGCCCGAGTCGCGCCGCCTGTTCGGCCCGGTACGGCGGTGCGGCAGCCGGCGGAAGCGGGCGCGCCGGTGTGGATCGGCACCCGGCTCGTGCCCGGGCTCGGAGGTGGGCTCGTGTCCTGGGTCGGCGTCGGATCCGGGGCGCGGACGGGTGCCGGGCCCGCGGACCAGGAGCAGCAGTCCCAGCGCCGTGAGCAGGGCCCCGAGCGAGCTCGCGGCCAGTGGGGCGGTCTCCCCGACCAGCTCCAGCTTGGCACCGTCCTCCTCGGCCAGGTCCACCTGCCGGCGCCGGGTCTCGTCGGTGAACCGGATGTTGTCGCTGTCCAGCAACACCACCGAGGCGGAGGCCGCCCCGGGTGCGCGCAGGGTCTTGCGCGGGGCGATCCTGGCGTCGATGACCCGGCCGGTGCGCGGGTCGACGACCAGGTCGACGCCGGCGTTGGCGTACCACTCCTCGGCGAGCACCTGTGGCTGTGCGGGCAGGCCGACCAGGGTGCCCGGCACCTGCCGGCCGCCGACCCGGGTGTCCTGGACGACGCCGGTGAAGCGATAACCGCGGTGCCCGCGGACCTTCACCGTGCCGCGGTAGTCCAGCGGTACCGCCGCCCCCAATGTCTCGTCCCACCAGCGGTATCGCCGCTTTTCCAGGTCGAATGGGAACTTCAGGAACGCCTCGCCCTGGATCGCGGGCGTCTCCCCGCAGCAGTGCACGGGCGCGTTGGTGCGCCGGTCGGTCACCCAGCGGGCCAGCGTCCACTGGAAGGACCGACGCGGGTCGTGCGCGGCCAGCGTGGCCGGAGTGTCGATCGTCGTCGACACGTCCCACACCGCCCGGCCGCTGCGCTCGGCCGCCGCGACATCGCCCACCACGCGGCGGGTCACGGTGAGCGTCTCGCCGTGCACCGGCCGCAGCGAGCCGGTGTCGAAATAGCTTCCGGTACCGGTGAACACGACGGTGTCGTCGATGTCGACGGGGGTGCGCTTGGCGTGCGGCTCGACGTACCAGGCCAGCATCGCGGCCAGCACGAGCAGGAAGACCCCGGCTCCGAGCAGAGCCAGGGAGAGGATCGAGGAACGGGAGGAAATGGCGCGGCGCATCCGGCACTCCTGACGGCAAAGGGCCTCGGGGACGTGCACGTCTGTCTCAGGCCGGGAACCGTAGGCGCACCCTTGACGGAGTGTCAATACACCTCGCACACTGTGCTGATATAGAGCCGGTGCATGGGAACGGGCGGGGTGCCCTCCGATCGAGAGGCTCGTCGAAGCATGCGCAGACTGCTCGCCGCCGGCTTGACCGCGGTCGTTGCCGCCGCCCTCGCCGTGGCCGCCGGGTTCGGCATCGTCGCCGCGTTGAACGCCACGCCCGACCAACCCAACGTCCCACTCGTGTCCTTCCGCACCGACCCGACGGCGCCGAACGCGCAGCCCTGATGCCGGCCCCGCCCGCAGGCAAACGGGTCCGGTCACGGGCGCACGGCCCCGGCGACGGCGTCGAGCACCGGCCGCGAGGGAAAGGCGACATGACGGTGCGCACCGCCTGGCGGGACGTGCCTCGGCCGCGACTGCGTCGGTTCGCCGATCTGGCCATGGCCGAGATCCCCGACCTGGCGCAGGACATCCTGCGCGACATCCGGGTCGAGTACCCCGGACTGCCGCTCGTGCCCGACGAGTCCGGCGAGCCGATGGCGCTGGTCGCCATCCGGCGCGCCCTGGTCGACTTCGTCGAGCACCTGTTGGCCCCCGACGACCGGCAGCACGAACGCCTGGAGCTGTTCGAGCTGTTCGGCCGCGTCGAGGTGCTCCAGGGCCGAAGCCTGGATTCGCTCCAGGCCGTCTACCGGCTCGGCGTACGACTCGCGTGGCGGCGACTGGCCGAGATCGGCCAGCAGGTGGAGATCCCGCCGCCCGCGATGTACGAACTCGCCGAGGCCGGATTCGAATACCTGGACGGCCTGGTCGCCCAGTCCGTGCACGGCTACGCCGAGGCCGCGGCCCGACAGGTCGGCGAACGCCTGTGGGCGCAGAAGCGATTGATCAAGATGATGCTCACCGAGTACGGCACCGAACCCGCGAGCGCGCTGGCCGAGCACGCCGCCCGGATCGGCTGGCCGCTGCCCGAACAGGTGGCCGTCGGCGTGCTGTTGCGACCCGCGCCGGACGCGGTGGCCCCGGCGGTGGGCCGGGACGTACTCCTGGACATGGAGTGCGAACGACCCCGGATGATCGTGCCCGACCCGGACGCGGCCGGCCGGCCCGAACTGCTGCGCCGGGCGATGACCGGCTGGACCGGTGCGATCGGCCCGTCCGTCCCGCTCGCCGACGCGGCCAAGTCGCTGCACTGGGCCTGCACCGCGCTGCGCCTGATGGAACGCGGACACCTGCCGGACGGGCGGGTGATCCGCTGTACCGAGCACACCGAGGCGTTGGTACTGCTGCCGCCGGAGGAACTGATCGAGGATCTGGCCCGGCGCTGCCTGGCACCGCTGGACAACTGCTCGCCCACGCACTCGCGGCGACTGGCCGAGACGCTGCTCGCGTGGCTGGAGACGCGCGGCGGCGCACCGGAGATCGCGGCCCGGCTCGGGGTGCACGCGCAGACCGTGCGCTATCGGCTGCGGCAGATCCGCGAACTGCTGGGTGACGAGATGGACGAGCCCGATCGCCGCTTCGAACTGGAACTGGTGCTGCGGGCACGGCGATTGCGTGACGAGCAGGAGGGTCCGAGCCGGAACTGAGGCTTCGCGGAGCGGAGTTCGGCGCGACGGCGGACCGGTTGGGGCCGGGCGCCTTTGTGGGTCACGGGCTCCGGGGGCGCGCCGACGCGGTCGCCGAGGTCGAGGTCGAGGTCGAGGCTGAGGCCGGGGCCGGGGCCGGGGCCGCGGTCGGGGACCACGACGGAGTCGACGTCGACCACGGCGCCGGCGGGCGCCACTCCCGGACGTGCGGCCGGCTCTCGTGCGGGTTCGGTGCGGCGAACGGGCCCGCGCGTGTGTTCATCGGGACCGGCACGACCACGACGAGGATCACGGTGAGCACGGTCAGTGCCGAGCCGATGGGATTTGCGGACGTTGTAGGTGTAGCGGTTCGTCCCCCACCCGCTCCGCTTGAAGACCGGCTCGTCGTCGTCCCACACACCGGCCACCCTACGCCGGGCGTTCGAACGCCCGCGCCGGCCGCTCTTCCAGGCGCTTCGGCCCTTCGACGGTGCCCGGCACCACCGCGCAGTGGTGCCGCCGCGATGCCCGGGATCCGCGCGCAGTGGTGCCGCCGCGGCGCCCGGGCGACTCGGGACATCGGCCGGCGAATCGGGGCCGTGGGCTCATCCGCCCGGGACGGTGGGCGGCGCACCGTTGGCATGTGACCAACCAGCCGACGGACCACCCGGCAGCTCGTGAATCCGCTGCCGACCACGGCACTCCCGGAAGGACCAGGACCATGTGCCGGCACTCTCCCCCATGTCCCGCCGCATCGGCCTCCGACCACCTGGCGGCACACGTCGTACAGAGCCATCCCGAACAGGGCTGGAGCCTGCTGTGCAACGGCGTGGTGATCTTCGAGGACACCGGCGCGCTGCTGCCCGACGGTGCGATCGAGGCGCCGCATCGAGTGGGCGGTCCCCGGGTGGCGTCGATGGAAGCCGCCGGATAGCGGACCAGCCGAACCACCGCCGAACGACCGCCCAACCATCGCCGAATCACCGCCGAATCACCCAGGAAGGGACCTCGTGAGTACTCTGTGCCGGCCCGCCGTGGCCGTTCCCGAAAACGTGATCACCATGGACGAGTCGCTCGACATCGCCCGGCGACTGCACGCGGACAACCCCCGGCTGCCGCTCGCGCTGCGGCTGATCGCGAACACCGGTGTCCGCCGCCGACATCTCGTGCAACCGATCGAGCGGACCCTGCGACACCCCGGCTTCGAGGCCCGCAACCTGATCTATCAGGAACAGGCCAAGCTGCGGGTGCCGCCGGTGATCCGCCGGGCGCTCGCCAACGCGGAGGTGGAGATACGCGACATCGACCTGCTGATCTACGTCTCGTGCACCGGGTTCGGCATGCCGTCGATGACCGCCTGGCTGATCAACGAACTGGGCATGCGCTCCGATACCCGCCAACTGCCGATCGCCCAGCTCGGCTGCGCGGCCGGTGGCGCCGCGATCAACCGGGCGCACGACTTCTGTACCGCGTACCCCGGGCTCAACGCGCTGATCGTGGCGTGCGAGTTCTGCTCGCTGTGCTACCAGCCCGACGACGCCGACGTCGGGTCGCTGCTCTCCGACGGCCTGTTCGGCGACGCGGTCGCCGCGGCCGTGGTGCGCGGCGAGGGCGGCACCGGCGTGCGGCTCGAACGCAACGGCTCGTACCTCATCCCGCACACCCAGGACTGGATCTCCTACGCGGTCAAGGACACCGGATTCCACTTCCGTCTGGACAAGCGGGTGCCCACCACGATGGCGCCGCTCGCGCCGGTCATCGACGACCTGGTCGCCCGACACGAATGGGACGCCTCGGCGTTGGACTTCTACGTCGTACACGCGGGCGGGCCGCGGATCCTGGACGACCTGAGCAGGTTCCTCGGCGTCGTTCCCGAGGCGTTTCGACACAGCCGGGCGACCCTCACCGAGTACGGGAACATCGCGAGCGCGGTGGTCTTCGACGCCCTGGACCGGCTGTACGCGGCGGGCGGACCCGTCGTCGGCGGACGCGGCATCGTGGCCGGCTTCGGCCCCGGGATCACCGCGGAGATGGCCCTCGGCACCTGGGTCGCCGGCGAACCGGCCGGCGGCGGGGTCCGGCGGCCGACGAACGAGGAGGTGCCGTCATGGTCGACGGCCTGATCATCCCGCCCGGAGCGGGTCGACGACTGGTCACCGCCGCGCAGGAGGTCACCTACAAGGTGACCGGCGCGCATGCCCGACACACCTCGACCTTCGAGGTGGTCGTGCCCCCCGGCTTCGACGTCGGCGCGCACGTGCACGCGCGGGGCGAGGAGTTCTTCTACGTCCTCGACGGCGAACTCGACGTGCTCGCCTTCGAACCCCGCCGGCGCACCCGCGACGACTGGCGCGGCTGGCGCTCGGAAACCGGCCGGGGACCGGTCCGGGCCGGGGCCGGGAGCTGCATGTTCGTACCACCGGGCTGTCCGCACGCGTTCGCCAATCCGACCAAGCGACCGGCCAGGATGTTGTTCCAGTCGACGCCGGCGCCCGACCACGAACGCTACTTCGAGGAACTGATCGAGATCTTCGGCGCGGGGGAGCGGGTCGACTCCGACCGCGTGGCCCGACTCCGCGAGAACTACGACGTCCAACAGATCACTCCGCTGCGGCACGCGTCGCCGGGGGCCGGCGGCAACGCCGGGCCCGGCGCCGGCTCGGGAGCCGGATCGAGGGCCGGCTCGGGGGCCGGACGCGGTACGGGATGGAGGGCCGGACTCGGTCCCGGATCGGGCGCCGGACCCGGCAGCGGATCGAGTGCCGCGCGGCGCCACGACGAGGGGAGAGCGCGATGAACACCGCTCCCGTACCCGCCGCCGAGCAGCCGGCGCCGGCCGACTGGCTGGCCTGTCCGAGCTGTCGGGCGCTGGTGTACCGCAAACGTTTCGAGCGCGCCGACCGGGTGTGCCCCGGCTGCGGCACGCACACCCCGCTCGACGCGGCCCGGCGGCTCGACGCGCTGCTCGACCCGGGCAGTGCCCGACCGCTGACCCCGACCGAGACCGTGCACGACCCCCTGCGCTTCGAGGATCTCAAGCCGTACGCGGACCGCCTGGCCGCCGCCCGGGTGGCGACCGGACACGACGACGCGGTCCGGGTGGCGCTCGGCACCGTGGTCGGGCACCCGGTGGTGCTGGCCGTGATGGACTTCGCCTTCATGGGCGGCAGCCTGGGCGTGGCCGCCGGCGAGGCGGTCACCACGGCCGCGGATGCCGCGCTCGCCCGGCGGGTACCGCTGATCCTGGTCACCTCCTCCGGGGGTGCCCGGATGCAGGAGGGCGCGCTGGCCCTGATGCAGATGGCCAAGACCTCGGCGGCGATGGCCGAACTGGACGAGGCCGGAATCCTCACCGTCACCGTCGTCGCCGACCCGACCTACGGCGGCGTGGCCGCGTCGTTCGCCACGCTGGCCGATGTGGTGGTGTGCGAGCCGGGTGCGCGGATGGGCTTCGCCGGACCGCGGGTGATCGAGGAGACCATCGGGGAGCGGCTGCCGGAGGGTTTCCAGACGGCGGAGTTCCTGCTGCGGCACGGGCTGGTGGACGCGGTCCGTCCGAGGGGTGAGCTGCGCCGCACACTCGCGGTCCTGCTGGCGTCGGCGCGGGGTGCGGACGGAGCGGGCGGGGCGGAGCGGGCCGACAGGGGCTGTGGTGCAGCCGATCGGGGCGAGCCGGGGGACCGGTCGGGTGTGGCCGATCGGGCCGATGTCCTCGGTGGGTCGGATGGGTCGGATGCGCGTGATCGATCCGGCGGGACGGGGACGATGGCGCCCCCGGCGGCCCTCGCGTGCCGCCGGATCGACGTGGCGCGCGCCGCCGCACCGATGCCGATGTCGGCTCCCGTGGCCGTCGAGCCGCCCGTTCGACCGGCGCACGAGGTGGTCGCCGCCGCGCGGGACCTCGGCCGGCCCACCACGCGCGACCATCTCGCGTACTGGATGGACGCGTTCGTCGAGTTGCGCGGCGACCGGGCGGGTGGCGACTGCCCGGCCATCGTCGGCGGCCTGGGCCTGGTGGAGGGCCGCGCGATGCTGGTGCTCGGGCACCAGAAGGGCCACACCACCGCCGACCTGGTCCGGGCCAACTTCGCGATGGCCTCGCCGGCCGGCTACCGCAAGGTGGTCCGGCTCGCGCGCCTGGCGGAGAAGCTCGGCGTGCCGTTGGTGACCCTGATCGACACGCCGGGTGCCCACCCGGGGATCGAGGCCGAACAACAGGGCCAGGCCGGGGCGATCGCCGCGTGCCTGCGCGTGCTCGCCGGACTGCGGGTGCCCGTGGTGGCCGTGGTCACCGGTGAGGGCGGCAGCGGCGGCGCGCTCGCGCTCGGTGTCGCCGACCGGGTGCTGATCAGCGCGAACGCGCTGTACTCGGTGATCAGCCCGGAAGGCTGCGCGGCGATCCTGTGGAAGACCCGGGAGCAGAGCCCGGCGGCGGCCCGCGCGCTCGGCCTGGACGCGCGCTCGCTGCTCGAACTCGGCGTGGTGGACCGGGTGGTCCCCGAACCCGAGGGCGGCGCGCACACCGATCCGGCCGCCGCGAGCCTGGCCCTGCGGGACGCCGTCCTGGAGACGGTGGACGAACTCGCGGCGGTCGAACCGGCCGAGCGCGTCGTGCTGCGCCGGCGGCGGTTTCGGGCCTTCGGGCTGCCCGCCGTGCGGCCGGCCGGCGCCGGCGACCCGGACGACGGCGACAGCTACGACTTCGAGGAGGAATCGGCATGACCGGCACCGACGGCGAAGGCCGCACGGCGAGCCTGACCGCGCTGCGCGGCGCGCTGGGCCAGGTCCTGAGCGATGCCCCGCGCCCGCCCACGCGGATCGTGGTGCGCTCCGGAGCGGAGAGTATCGAGGTCGCGTGGTCCGACCCGTCGGGCGCGCCGACCCCGTCGCCGGCCCCGCCCGATTCCGAGCCCGTTGCCGTTGCCGCGAGGACGGCCGACCCGGACCGGCCCTCGGACGCCGCGCCGGCGGGCGAACCCTCGGGCCATCTCGTCCGTGCCCCGCTGGTGGGCACCCTCTACCGCGCGCCGGAGCCCGGGGCGGCGGCGTTCGTCGAGGTCGGCGACGTGGTCCGGGCCGGCCAACAGGTGGCCATCATCGAGGCGATGAAGCTGATGAACCCGATCGAGGCGGACCGCGACGGCCGGGTCACCGCCGTGCTGGTCGACAACGGCCGAGGCGTCGAGTACGACCAACCGCTGTTCGAACTCGAACCCGACCTCGACGCCGGCTCCGGCGCCGATTCCGATTCCGATTCCGACGCTGCGAGGTGACCCGCCGTGTTCGACACCGTACTGATCGCCAACCGCGGCGAGATCGCGCTCCGTGTGGTGCGCACCTGCCGGGACATGGGCATCGCCACCGTGGTGGTGCACTCCGCCGCGGACCGCGACTCGGCCGCCGTACGCGCGGCCGACCACCACGTGAACATCGGCCCCGCCGACCCGCATCGCAGCTACCTGTACGCGCCGGCGGTGATCGAGGCGGCCCGCAACACCGGCGCGCAGGCGATCCACCCCGGTTACGGATTCCTGTCCGAGGACCCGGACTTCGCCACCATCTGTGCGGAGAACGGGATCGTCTTCGTCGGTCCGGCCCCGGAGGTGATGGCCCGGCTCGGCGACAAGTCGACGGCCCGGCGGATCATGGCGGACGCGGGACTCCCGGTGCTGCCCGGATCGCGCGAGCCGGTCGGCACCGCCGACGAGGCCGCCGAGGTGGCGCGGGCGATCGGCTTCCCGCTGATCGTCAAGGCGGTCGCGGGTGGCGGCGGCCGGGGCATGGCGGTGGTGCCGGACGCCGGCGCGCTGTTGCCCACCTTCCGTGCCACGCGTGCCACGGCCCAGGCGGCGTTCGGCGACAACCGCGTCTACCTGGAGCAGTACCTGGCCGGCGCCCGGCACATCGAGATCCAGATCCTGGCCGACGCGCACGGGAACGTGGTGCATCTCGGCGAGCGCGACTGCTCGGTACAGCGCCGACACCAAAAGCTCGTCGAGGAGTCGCCGGCCCCTCGCCTGCCCGCCGAACTGGCCGAACGGCTGGCCGCGCACGCGGTCGCCGGGGCCCGGGCGGTGGGATATCGGGGAGCCGGCACCTTCGAGTTCCTGGTGCGTGGTGAGGACGCGGCGTTCATCGAGGTGAACTCGCGGATCCAGGTCGAGCATCCGGTGACCGAGACGGTGACCGGGATCGACATCGTCCGCGAACAACTGCTGATCGCCGCCGGTCGACCGCTGGACTTCGGCCAGGAGCGGGTGCACCGCCGCGGGGTCTCGGTGGAGTGCCGGATCAACGCCGAGGACCCGGCCCGCGATTTCGCGCCCTGCCCGGGCACACTCACCGCGTTCGAGGCGCCGGCCGGCCCGTTCGTCCGGGTGGACACCCACGCGTATCCCGGCTCCCAGGCTCGACCGGAGTACGACTCGCTACTGGCCAAGATCGTCACCTGGGGGCCGGATCGCGACCAGGCGCTCGCCCGGATGCGGCGTGCGCTGCGCGAACTGCGGGTCGAGGGTCCGGGCGTGCACACCACCGCGCCGCTGCTGGCCGAGGTGCTGGACGAACCGGACTTCCGGGCCGGACGCCACGACACGACCCTGCTCGACCGCCGTACCGCACCCTGACGAAAGGCGCGTGCCATGTCCGCTCCCGGGACCGCTCCGATGCCCCCGTCCCCCGCCCGCGTGTTGGCGATCTCCGGTTCGTTGCGCGCGGAATCGGCCAACACCCGATTGCTGGCCGCGTTGCCCGCGCTCGCACCACCGGGCATGTCCTTCGACGTGTATCCCACCCTGGGCGAACTGCCCTTGTACAACCAGGACTTGGATGTACACCCGGCGCTGCCGGCGGTGCGGAGGTGGCGCACCGCGATCAGTCGGGCGGACGGGCTGGTGATCGCCACGCCGGAGTACAACCACTCGATTCCCGGGGTCCTGAAGAACGCCGTCGACTGGGCCTCGCGCCCGCGCGGCGACGCGTCGCTGTGCGGGAAGGGCATCGCCGTGATGGTGGTGACGGCCAGTCGGCTGCACGGGTTCCGCGGGTTGACCGACACGGTGCGGATCCTGACCGGGCTGGGCAACCTGGTGGTCCCCGACCCGGAAGTGGTGGTGGGCGGCGCGCCCGACGCGCTGACCCGCGACGCCGACGGCTCCGTACGCCCGGCCGACCTGCGGGTCGCCGCGCAGATCCGCATCCAACTACAGGCCCTTTCCGACGTCATCCGCACCGGTGCCGCATCCGCAGCCCTGGCCGCCCCAACCCGCCACCGCCGCACGCCGTAACCCCCTGCACTCGGCCCGCCCCGCCGGGTACCACCATCCTCGCCGGGTACCACCATCCCCGCGGGCGCCCACCCGGACGCGATCCCGCAAGCTTGCCCGCCCGCCACCCCCGAACGCGGCAACCCCCTGCCGCCGCGCCCGAGTTGCCGCACGGCGGGTGCCGCCGCCCCCGGGCCGCCGCGAGCGCTGCCGCGTCCGGGCCGGCGGCGGTCGAGTGCCATGTCCCGCCAGTCGTCGGGAGTGGGCGGCGGCGGCCCGGCGTCGTCACGGCTGCGTTTCGGCGCACACGGGCGGGAGGCCCCGCACCGTCGCGTGGGCATGTTCGCCGTACCTGTCGCAGGGCGCGGCGCACGCGGTGCCGTCCGCATACCGCCGACGCTGTTCCTGCCGCGCCGTCGGGCATCCACACCGACGTCTCCGCATGCGGTCTGCCCTTTTCGCCCCTTCACGCGTAGGCCGCTCTCGGGGTCCTCTGTCGCGCATGCCGCTGTCGCCTCCGCCTGTGCCCCCGCACATGCACACCCCGCCCCGCCCCGCTATCGCCCCACCTCGGCTCGCGTCCGCGCCCGCTTCCGCTCCCCGCGCTCGTTCGCGTCCCCCCTTCCGCGCCGCTCGCGTCCGCGCCCCCGTTTCCGCTCCGTTTTGTGCTTGTCCCCGCTCTGGTTCCCGCTTCCGTCCTTGCCCCGCTCTCGTTCCCGCTTCCGTCCTCGCTCCGCTCTCGCCTCCGCCTCCGCCTCCGCTGCCGGCGCTCGTCGCCTCCTCGTCCCGCCCGCCCGCCCCGCACGGGAGTGCGCGCGAGTGCGCGTGGGTATGCCGCCGCCCCCGCCGTCGGGGACGGTGGGGGCGGCGGGCTGGTATGGGGTCGGGACCGCCTCAGGCGATCGGCGGGTGGTGGGTGTCCGGTTCCTCCGGGCGACCGGGACCGGGAGCATCGGCCCGATGCGGCGGGTGGCCGCCGTCCGGGGCTTCCGGTTTCGGCGGAGCGGGCTCCACGCTGTCGCACGGATTGTTGGGCGGGTGGCAGCCGAGCGGCCGGTCGGGGTCATGCGGTCCCGGCGGCGGTTCGCCACCCTTCGGGCGTGGGTTCGTCGACATTTTCGATCTCCGTGCTTCGAGGGGGACAAGGTGACCGTTTTCGATCACCGCTCCTCCACTCTCGCTCGACAGGGTCCCGCCCGCATGTGGTCACGGTCCCGGGTGGGTCCCGGGTTGGTCCCGGGTGTCGGTCCCGGGTCGGGGGATGACCGCACGCACCGTGGTGCCGTGTTCGTCGCTGGTGGCGGTGAAGCTGCCGCCGAGTTCCTCGGCACGTTCGGCCATCGAGGCCAGGCCGACACCGTCGGAGGCCCCGGTGTGGTCGCGGCCCCGGCGTCCGACGCCGTCGTCGACCACCTCCAGGGTGACCCGGGTATCGGAGACCCGGACGCCGAGGGTGGCGTTTCGGGCCCGCGCGTGCCGGACGACGTTGTGCAGCGCCTCGCCGCAGATCCGGTAGACCGCGACCTCCAGGGCGGCGGGCAGCGGCGGCGGGGGTTCCGGGTCGAAGGTGACCCTGATCCGCGGGTGGGCGCCGTCGCCGCCGTCGAGCCGGGACGCGGACTCCCGGAGCGCGCCGGCGAGACCGAGTCGGGCCAGCGCGGCGGGCGCGAGGCCGTCGGTGATCCGACGCAGTTCGGTGATCGCCTCGCCGATGCTGCGCGACGCGATGGCCAAGGTTCCCTCGGCCGGCGTGCCCGCGGGTACGCAGGCCCGCGCGGTGTCGACCTGGAGCCGGGTGCCGGAGAGCGCGGGCCCCAGGCCGTCGTGCAGGTCGTGGCGCAACCGGCGGCGGGCCTCCTCGCGGGCGAGCACGATGTGCTCGCGGGTCTCCTGGAGTTCCTCGTACAGGCGCAGCGACGCGATGGCGGGTGCCGCCTGGTCGGCGAGGAAGCGCAGCACCTCCAGATCCTGGCGGTCGAGCGTGTCCTGCCCGGAGCGCGGCGGCGCGGAGAGTCGGCCGATCACCACGCCCTCGTAGGTGAGCGGGAAGTCGACCCGGTCGGCCTCCGCGTCGCCGATCCGGGCGAGTTCGCGTTCGCCGTGCCGGGTGTCCACCACGACGCCGGCGCCGGGCAGGCCCAGGGTGTACACGACGGTCTGGCACAGCAGGGTCGGCGCCGCGCCGGGTGCCACCGCCCGGCTCAGCCGTTCGGACAGGTCGCGGACGACCTGATAGGGCCGGGCCCGTTCGCCGTAGTAGAAGCGGTCGACGACCCGCATCGCCCACCCGATGGTGGGCCGCAGCAGTGCGCCGATGACCAGCGCGCCGGCCGCCATCACCAACGCGCCGGCGGTGCGCGCGCCGGGCAGTACGCCGGACAACGCGACGGCCACCGCGAAGTAGCCGCCCATCAGCACCGCGGCCAGCGAGAACGCGGCGAGCACCTTGCGCGTGGACCGGTCGAGGTGCCACTGCCGGTCCCGGGCGAAGGCGTACGCGAAGCAGAGCTGCCACACCAGCACGCCCGCGTAGAGGAGGAATTCATAGAGCAGATCCGAGAGTTCGAGGTGGTAGCCGAGGAAGAGCACGGCCAGCCACAGCAGGTAGGGCAACAGCGGCAGGAGTCGCATCGGGTGCGGCCCCGGCAGGCGCACCCAGCACACCGTCATCACGAGCAGACTGGCCAGGATCACCAGCGGCGGGATCAGCTCCAGGCGCGGGGTCAGCCACTCGTTCAGCCATTGCTGGATGGCGGCCCACGAGCCGTGGCGCAGGAAGCTGGGCAGGCCGTACCACGAGGATTCGGCGTAGTCGTTGTAGGCGTGCAGGACACTCCACAACGCCACGAGTACCGCGTATGCCCGCACGAACCAGGATTTGGGCAGCGTTCCGCGCGGCAGCCACAGCGGCAGCGCGTACATCCCGAACAGGAACACCGCGTCGGTGACCAGCCACAGCGAGATCGCGAAGGCGGCCCAGCCGGGCCCGGCCCCCGCGAACACGGCGGTGAACAACACCGCGCTCGACAGCGGATAGGCCAGGCCCGTCCACAACAACACCCAGCCCAGGCCGGGCATCGAGCGCCGCGCGATCACGAACAGCCCGGAGAGCGCGAAGGCGATGCCCTGAAGCGTGGACACGCCGATCAGGGCGGGCCGCGGCGGCATTCGCGCATCGTCGAGGTGGGTGAGCAGCAGGATCAGCGTGACCAGGCCGGCGACCAGCGAGGTGCCGCAGACCACGTAGGCCCGGTCGAGGCCGGAGCGTTGCTCTCGGATGCCCAGGGGCATGTGGCGCCTCCTCACGGGACGTCGTCGGACGACGGCGCGAACGAGTGGAGCCGGGGGGACCGAACCACGCCGGTGTGATCCCGGTGCGGACGGGCCGCCGCGGTTCGGACATCCAAGAATGGCCCGCGCCCGGTCCCGAGGGCACGAGGCACCGGTCCCAACGAGGTCCCGAAGCGGCCCCGGACGGTGTCCCGAGTCGGGCTCGGGACGGGGCCGGCCGGGGCGCGGCGTGCGGCCGGCTCGGCGGGCCGGTCGGCGGCCGGCTCAGTCGGCACCCAGGCCGAAGTCGCGGGCGTGGGCCACCGCCTCCGCGCGAGTGCCGACATGCAGCTTCTCGAAGATGTGCGTGATGTGATTGCGCACCGTCTTCTCGGCGAGGAACAGCCGACGGGCGATGTTCCGGTTGTCCAGGCCGCGGGCGAGCAGGTCGAGCACCTCGCACTCGCGATCGGTCAGCTCGGGGAAGACCCGTTCCGCGCCGCGTGGCGCGCCGCTCGCGAGCAACGCGGTCAGGCGGGGCACGGTCTGCGCGCCGAACACCGCGCCACCGGCCGCGACCGTGCGCACCGCGTGCAGGACCTCGTCCCGCCCGGCGCCCTTGACCAGGTAGCCGCCCGCCCCGGCGCGCATCGCCGCGAGCAGGCTGCCGTCGTCGTCGGACATGGTCAGCACCAGGACCGGGACGCCGGGCGTGTCGGCGGCGATCCGGCGGGTGGCCTCGATCCCCGAGCCGTCCGGCAGCGAAAGGTCCATCACGACCAGATCGGGACGCCGCTCGGCGATCACCTCGGGCACCGCGGCGGCCGTCTCGACCTCCGCCACCACCGAGATGTCGCCGGCGCTCTCCAGGGCGGCCCGCAGGCCTGCCCGAAACAACGGATGGTCGTCGACGATCACGACACGTACTACCTCGGACCCGCTCTCCCCAACCACGCGGTACATACTACGCGTGATGCACCGGTCACTTCAGGTGAATTCGACGCGTGCCGAGGCACGTTGTCCGCGACCACTTCCACGCATGGAGCCGCATCGAGCCGCGAGGCGCGTGGGGCGCGGGGCGCGGGGCGGGGGCGCGGGGCTGGTCGGGCGGCCGGTCGTGTGCGGCGGGTCGGGGCCGAGGTGGTCGGGCGGGTGCGAGGCGGGCGGGCCGGGCGCGGGGCAGGTGGAGCGTGCGGTGGGTGGGCGTGCGGCGGCCCGGGGCGCGGCGGGTCGGGTGGGAGGTGGGTGGGGACGAAGTGGGCGGGGCCTGTGGCGGGTTGGGCGTCGGGTGGTCGGGGTGGGATGTACGGGCGCGCCGTTGCTCGGTGTGGTTGGTCTCGTGGGCGTGGGCGTGGGCGTGGGCGTGGGCGTGGGCGTGGGTCGGCAGGCGGAGGTGGCCGGGCCGCGTGGTGGGCTTGTGTGTGGGCGGGGCCGATGGAACCCTGCCGAGGGTGTGTGGTGTCGGAGCGGTGCCGATGCCGTCGACGGTGGGAGGACGGGGACGATGGTGGATCTCGTGGCCGTCCTGGCCGATCTGGACGCGGAGGGCGCCGCGTTGGACCGGCTCGTCGGCGAGCTGACGTCGGACGCGTGGGCCGCGCCCACCCCAGCGCCCGGGTGGACCATCGCCCACCAGATCGCCCACCTGGCCTGGACCGACGACCAGGTCGCGTTGGCGGCGACCGATGCGGACGGCTTCGCGCTCGCCGTCGCGGAGGCCGCGGCCGACCCGGACGGCTTCGTCGACCGCGCGGCGCACCGCGCCGCCGCGGCACCGCCCGAGCGCATCCTGGCCGGCTGGCGAGCCGGTCGCGGCACCGTGTCCACCACGCTGGCGGCGCTTCCGGCGGGACGGCGGTTGCCCTGGTACGGCCCGCCGATGAGCGCCGCGTCGATGGCCGGCGCCCGGATCATGGAGACTTGGGCGCACGGCCAGGACGTCGCCGACACGCTCGGCGTGCGCCGCCCGCCCACCGCCCGACTCCGGTACGTCGCCCGCATCGGCGTGCGGGCCCGCGACTACGCCTACACCGTGCACGGTCTGCGGCCACCCGAGCGGGAGTTCCGGGTGGAGCTGACCGGCGGGCCCGAACTCGGCGGCTCATGGACGTACGGCCCCGAGGACGCGGCCGAGCGGGTGACGGGACCGCTGCTCGACTTCTGCCTCCTGGTCACCCGCCGCCGCCACCTTGACGACCTGAGGGTCCGAGCCCACGGCGCCGAGGCCACCCGCTGGCTGGGCATCACCCAGGCCTACGCCGGGCCGCCCGGCCCGGGTCGCGCGCCGAGCCCGCGCGACTGACCCCACCCGCCGCACACGCCACCCGCCTCGTCCACCCGCCTCGCCTCGGCGATCAGCCGTCCTGCTCACAGGCACTCCCGGCGCCCTCGGGTGTGCCCGGAGGGCCTGCACCCGGCCTGGTCACACCCCACCCATCTCGTCCCACCCGCCTCGTCCCACCCGCCTCGTCCCACCCGCCTCGGGTCCGGTGGTCGACTCGTCCCGCACACAGGCCCTCCGGCGCCCTCGGGTGTGCCCGGAGGGCCTGCGCATGGGCCGTGTGGAGGCCGCCGGTCGGCTCGGGGCCGCCCGGGCCCACGCGAGGCCGCCCCGTCCGGGCCGCGAGGCCGATTCGCCCGTGACGCCGCTCCCGGGTCGGCGCGTATCGCCCCTCGGTGTGCGGCAATTGGTCCAGACCTATTGACAGTTCGCTCGCCCCGGCGGTCAACTCGTCCTGCACACAGGCACCCCCGGCACCCTCGGGTGCGCCCGGACGGCCCGCGCACGCCCTGCGCCGAGGCAGCCTGACGTCCCATCAGGCGATGCGGTGCCGGCCCGGGTCCACCCTCCCTTCCAGGCACGCCCACGCCCGCAGGCACTCGCCCGGGCCGGTACGGGAGGAACACCCACGATGGCACCGACACGTCCCCCGAACACCCGCGCGGCGCAGGCCGTTCCGCGCGGCAAACGCGCCCCGCGCCGCTTCGTCACCGCCCTGCTCACCGCGTGCGCGATGGCCTCGGCCGGTCTGATCGCGCTCGCCTCGCCCGCCCCCGCCGCCGCCGAACTCGTGGTGAACGGCGGCTTCGAGTCCGGCCTGTCCGGCTGGACCTGCTCCGGCGGCACCGGCAGCCCCACCACCAGCCCCGTACACAGCGGCACCGGCGCGCTCAAGGCCACCCCGGCCGGCGGCGACAACGCCCGGTGCAGCCAGACCGTCGCGGTGCAACCCGACTCCGAGTACACCGAGACCGCGTGGGTCCAGGGCTCGTACATCTACCTCGGCGCGACCGGCACCGGCACCACCGACGTCTCCACCTGGACGTCCTCCGCCACCGGCTGGCAAAAGCTCACCACCACGTTCCGCACCGGCGCCCGCACCACCAGCGTCACCATCCACCTCAACGGCTGGTACGGACAGCCCGCCTATCTCGCGGACGACGTCTCGCTGGTCGGCCCGGGCGGCAGCACCACCATCCCGGCCGTACCCACCGGCCTGACCGTGACCGGCACCACCGCGCGCGGCGTCTCGCTCGGCTGGACCGCGGTGCCCGGCGCGACCGCGTACGACGTCTACCGCGCCGACACCAAGGTGGCCACGGTCACCGGCGCCACGGCCGAGATCCCCGGCCTGACCCCCGAAACCACCTACACCTTCTCCGTCGCCGCGAGCAACAGCGCCGGGACGTCCGCGCGTTCGGCCCCGGTCACCGCCACCACCGGTCCCGACGGCCCCACCGGCCAGGACCCGACCGGCCTGCCCAAACGGGTGATGACCGGCTACTGGCACAACTTCGTCAACGGTTCCACGAACCTGCGCCTGCGTGACGTCCCCACCTCCTACAACCTGGTCGCGGTGGCCTTCGCCGAGGCCGACCGCACCCGCTGGGGCGCGGTCACCTTCGGGGTGGACCCGGGCCTGTCGACCGCACTCGGCGGATACAGCAACGCCGACCTCAAGGCCGACATCGCGACCTTGCACGCCCGCGGCCAGAAGGTGATCCTGTCGGTCGGCGGCGAGCTGGGCGCGGTCTGGGTCGGCGACAACGCCTCCGCCGCCATGTTCGCGAGCACGACCACCGCACTGCTGCGCGAATTCGGCTTCGACGGCGTCGACATCGACCTGGAGAACGGCGTCAGCCCGACCTACATGGCGACCGCGCTGCGCGCCATCCGGGCGCAGATCGGCACGAGCCTGATCATCACGATGGCCCCGCAGACGCTGGACATGCAGTCGAACCAGGCGGCGTACTTCCAACTCGCCCTGGGGATCAAGGACATCCTGACCATCGTGCACATGCAGTACTACAACTCCGGAACCATGTTCGGCTGCGACCAGAAGTTGTACGCGCAGGGCGGCGTCGACTTCCTGACCGCGCAGGCGTGCATCCAACTCCAGGGCGGGCTGCGCCCCGATCAGGTCGCACTGGGCGTCCCGGCCACCGGGCGCGCGGCGGGCAGCGGGTACGTCCCGCCCGGCGTGGTGAACAACGCGCTGGACTGCCTGGCCCTGGGCAACAATTGCGGGAGCTACCGGCCCACCACCACCTGGCCCGGCATCCGGGGCGCGATGACGTGGTCGGTCAACTGGGACGCGACCGCCGGCTATGCCCTGGCCAATTCCATCTCGGCGCACTTGCGCACGATGCCCTGACACGGTCCGTCCGCACACCGCGCCACTCCCTCCGAGCACCACGGCAACCCGGCAGCACGGCCGCACGCCTCTACAGCGGACGAAGGTCCGCCCACAGCGCGACCGCACCGGTCGCGAGCGGCGCCGTCGGCACGACGGCGCCGCTCGCCCACCACAACCCCTGCCCGGCCCGCAACGTCGGCGCGAGCGCGTCGCCTGCCGGCGTGTCCGGCGCATCCGGGACATCCGGCGCGGACAGCACGTACAGCACACCGGCGTGCCCGGCGGGTGCCGTCACCGGCGCGGTGACCCGGTGCACCCGCGCGGCCCATCGCCCACGCCGGGTCATGATGTTGAGCACCCGGGTACCGGCGCCGAGCACGGTGGCCCGCACGGCCGACTCGCCGGAGAACGCGAAGGGTTCGCCGGCTCGGTCCAGCCGGTGGTCGAGTCCGCCGTCCCCGACCAGCCGCACGCCGCCGCCCGCGAGGAGGGTGATCGTCCGGTCCACGTCGGGGAAGGCGGAGAACGGTCCGTCGGCGGAGATCGTCGCGATGCTCGCGCGCCAGTCGAAGTCCGCCGGGTCGGTCGCGGCCTGCGTGGCGATCTCGCGGGTGTCGCCGCCGCCGTTGCGCCACCGGCCGACCGGCAGCGTCTCGACGTCGAAGGGGTTGCTCACGCGCGTGCCTGTCTTCCGGTCGGGGGGCGATGCGGCACCGCCATGATGCCGGCGTGCCGGCCGCTGCCCGGCCGCGCATCCCGTGCCCGGCCCCACGCGGGCCCCGGGCCGTGCGGATCCGCGGTGCTCAGTCGCGTTTGGCCACGGTGAGCAGCACCGCCGAGTCCTCCAACGCCTCGAGACTGTGTCGCGCCTTCGGGGCGACCAGGAAATCGCCGGAGCGTCCCTCCCACGTCGTGTCTCCGGCGACCAGTCGGACCCGCCCGCGAAGCACCACCATGGTCGCCTCCCCGGGATTCTCGTGTTCGGCCAGCGCGGTGCCCGTCGTCAGCACGATCAGGGTCTGCCGGAGCATGTGCTCGTGGCCGCCGTACACGGTATGGGCACTACGCCCCGTCGACGCGGCTGCGGCGAGCTTGAGCAGTTCGCGGACCTGTGCATCCAAGGAGAGCTTTTCCATGCTCACAGTGTGCACACGCCCGCTCACCAAAAGCCCGAACGACCCAACCCGATCACCACCGAACGCCTCGCACCGCCGACCGTGGCTACTCTTCCGGCCATCCGACGGATCCCCCGCCGGTGGGCGCGGGAGCGGAGCGGGCGTGCGGGTGGCGGTGCTGATCGGGCTTCAGGCCTCGGGCAAGTCGAGTTTCCATCGGGCCGTCCTGGCCGGGACGCACGTGCACGTGAGCAAGGACCACTTTCCCCGCGCCCGGAACCGGCAGCGTCGCCAACAACGGCTGATCGAGGAGGCGTTGGCGGCCGGGCGGGATGTCGCCGTGGACAACACCAACCCCGCGCCGGAGGATCGGCGACCGATCGTCGCTCTCGCGCACGCCTGGGGAGCCGAGGCGGTGGCCTATTGGTTTCCGCCCGATCCGGCCGGCTCGTTGGAGCGCAATGCCGTACGGGAGGGGAAAACCCGTGTTCCGGAAGTGGGGGTTCGTGCCACGCTGGCCCGGCTGCGGCCGCCCGGTTCGGACGAGGGGTTCGATGCCCGGTACGTCGTGCGGTTCGACGGGGCCGGCGGGTTCGTGGTCCAGACGCTGGGCGAGGGGTGATTCGGGATGGATGCCGACCGGTTCGAGGCAAGCCAGCGCTCGCGTGAGTGGTTCCACTCGCTGGTGCTGCTGCCCGGCGCGTGGACCGTGATCCGGGTGGACGGCCGGTCTTTCTCCCGCTTCACCGAGCAGCACTTCGACAAGCCCTTCGACGAGCGGTTCGCCGCGCTCATGGACGAGACCGCGCAGGCCCTGTTCACCGAATTGGACGCCCGCTACGCGTACACCGAGAGCGACGAGATATCGATCCTGCTGGACCCGTCGTTCGACATGTTCGGCCGCGAGGTGGAGAAGCTGGTCTCGGTGACCGCCGGGATCGCGTCGGCGACGTTCACCCACCGTGCGGGGATCCCGGCCCACTTCGACAGCCGGATCTGGATGGGGACTGGGGTCTCCGACGTTATCGACTACTTCTCCTGGCGCCAGGCCGACGCGGCCCGTTGCGCGCTCAACGGCTGGTGCTACTGGACGCTGCGCAAGGACGGGCGGTCCGCCCGGGCGGCCACCCACGAGTTGGCGCGGTTGTCCAAGGCGGACAAGAACGAACTGCTCTTCGCGCACGGCGTCAACTTCAACGAACTGCCCGCGTGGCAGCGACGCGGGGTCGGCGTCTGGTGGGAGAGCTTCGAGCGGATCGGCTACGACCCGGTCCGCGAGATCGAGGTCTCGGCCACCCGGCGGCGAGTGCGGGTGGAACGGGAGTTGCCGATGAAGGACGAGTACCGCGCGCTGATCGCCGCGCTCGCCGATCCCACCCCCTGAGCCGCCCGAGCGGCCCCCGCACCGCCGGCTCGGACCTCAGGCCGGTTCGGCCGGCGCCAAGGCCGCCGGAGTCGGCAGCCGCGTCGACTCCGGCGACCGCCGGCGCCGCTCCACCCGGTCCAGGTTCAGCCGCAGCAGCATCGTGACCAGCGCGGCGAGCGCGAAACCGGCCCCGACCCAGGCGAGTCCGCGCGGCCCCGCGGCGCCGAGCAGCCAACCGCCGACGGTGGTGCCCACGGTGATCCCCAGGTTCGAGAAGGAGATGAACAGGCTGTTGCCGAACTCGGGGAACTCCCGGGCTTCGCGGCTCAGCCAGTACTGGCTGACGATCAGGCCGCCGGAGTGCACCGCACCCCAGATCGGCACCGCCACCAACATCACCGCGGCGTACGGGCCGACCGCGTACAGCAGCACGTAGACGGCCAGACACAGGACCGGGAACAGCAACACCGTACGGATCGCGGCACGGCGCAGCAGCGCGCCGAACGCGAAGTTGCCGAGGATCATCACGATGCCGAAGGCCATCAGCAGCGCGCTGATCCAGGAGCCGTCCAGGCCGGTGACCTCACCCAGGAACTCGGCGAAGTAGCCGTAGACCGAGAACATCGCCGCGAAGACGAGGACCACCGACAGGATGGTCAGCCACATCCGGCCGCTGCGCAGCACCCCGACCTGGGCGCCGTAGGTCTGTCGTTGCTCCACCGGCATGGCCGGGAGGTGGCGCAGGATGCCCAGGAACGCGATCAGGTTGACCGCTGCCCCGAACCAGAACGCGGCCTGGAGCGACAGGTGCTCGGCGAGATAGGAGGTCAGCGGCACGCCGAGGGCGAAGCCGACGGTGACGCCGGCGAACACCCGGGTCGTGGCCCGGGTCGCGTCGCGCGAGGGCACCAGTCGGGCCGCGGTGGCCAGGGCGACCGAGAAGAACACCGGGTGGAACACGGCGGGGATGATCCGGAACGCGAACATCACCTCGAACCGGGTGGTCAGCGCGTACACGGCGTTGGACACGGCGAACACGGCGATGGCCGTCGCCAACACGGTCTTGCGGTTGATTCCCGACGCGAGCAGCGTCATGAACGGCCCGGACACCGCGATCACCAGGGCGAAGACACCGACGAGCAGGCCGGCCGTCGAGGGGCTGACGTCGAGTTCGGCCGAGACCTGGGGCAGGACGCCGACGATGCCCATCTCGGTGGTGATGATCCCGAACACGCCCAGGGCGAGGGTCGCGATCGTGAGGGAGGTGTTTCTCATCGTTGCCTTTCGGGGTCCGGTTGGGGGCGGGCCCGCCGAACCTTCTGTGATACATATCGAGATATGTAGATGCATCAGTGCATGGGGGTGCCCGCGCGGATGTGCGTCGGATCGGATCGGACCGGACCGAGGCCGGATCGAACCGAGTCCGGATCGAACCGAGTTCCGGGCCGGCTGGAGCATGAGTCCGGTCCGGTCCGGTCAGAGTTCCGTGCGGACGTGCTCGGCGAAGTCGGCGATCGCCTGCTCGTTGCGGCGGTAGTACGTCCACTTGCCGATGCGCTCGGAGTCGAGCAGACCCGCGTCCTTGAGCGTCTGGAGGTAGCCGGAGACCACCGACTGGGCGAGTCCGGCCCGCGCCTGGATGTCACCGACGCAGACGCCGATGTGGAAGCCCAGGCCCTGCTGTCGGTAGGAGTCCTCGTCGAAGTACTTCGCCGGTTCCTTCAGCCAGCGCATGAACCGGAGTCTGGCCGGATTGGCGAGCGCCTTGTGTATGGCCAGCGGGTCCACGGGGCTGCCTTCCCGGGGTGTGTGAAGCCCCTGTGTGGTGCGAACGCGATGCGACTGCGGCGCGGCTTGGATCTAGTTTTCGCGATATGTAGGGGGCGTGTCAACTTGCGATCGGATCGCGCACACGGTAGGGGAAATATGCGGTAAATATTCGGTTTTGTGCGGATTAGCCGCAGGTGCGACGGCTATCAACCAAGGGACCACGATTCCTCGGGAAAGAGGGTGGTGGACGTGTCCACGTCGACAGCGTCCTCGATTGACAAGCATCCCGACCTCATGGAGCTGCGAGCTCGCTCCGAGCGGGCCACGACGGGCCCGGTGGCGCAAGTGGCGGAAGCCCTCGGCGTCCTGTGCGGTGTCTACCTGGCGGCTTCCCCGTGGATCGTCGGGTTCAACGGCCTCACGACCCTGGCGACGGCCAACCTGATCACGGGTGTTGCGCTCGCGTTCCTGATGGGCGGCTTCGTCTCCGCCTACGAACGCACGCACGCGATGAGCTGGGCCGCGTTCTGCATCGGTATCTGGACGATGGTCGCGCCCTGGGCCGTGTCCGGAGCCGTCGACACCACCCGCACCATCATCAGCAATGTGATCGTCGGTGCCGTGGCGTGCCTGATGGCACTGGTCCTCGCGCTGCGGAGCGTCGTCGGGTTGCACCGGCTGTAGCGCTTCGCATCCCCAATCATCCGCATCGGTGATCCGACTCGGTCACCCGAATCCGAGTCATCCGAATCCGAGTCATCCGAAATCTGTGTGATCCGAACCCAAGACCGGGCCGCCGGTCGGTTCCGCCGGCGAACGGTTCGCCTCGGTGGATACCGCGCGGCGCACCTCGCCTCTCGGCCCCGCTCCGCGGTCCCGGGTGGGAGGTGGACGTCGTGGACGGACCGTCGCTTTCGGGGCGGGAACGCCGCACCCTCGCGCGACTGGAGGAATCCCTCGCGGAGGACGAGCAGTTGGCCGAACTTCTGCGCGTGTTCGAGGACCCGATACCCCAACCGGCTCGGCGCCGCCGTCGCGTCGGTATCCGGGCACCCGATTGGACGGCGATAACGAAGTGGACGGCCGTGGGCTTGTCCGGCGCCGCGCTGGGTCTGTTGGTCGCCGCGGTCCTCGGCGGAGACCTGATGGTCGCGTCGGCCGCCATCTGCGTCACGGTGGCGGCGCTGTCGGTGATCGGAGTTTTCGCGTATCTGCGCTGGTGGAGCCGGGACGGCGCGGGCGCCGCGCATGTGCCGCACCGGGCCCATCCCACCCACGTACACGGATGGACCCGTGCGTCCCACCATCGGGCCACCGACACGCCCGACCATCGAGCCGTCGACCCGGACGACCCTGGACGGGAGCGGTGACCGAGGCGGCCGAGGTGGCTCACGTGGCCGAGCCGAGTCGGTGCCGCCGGGCCGGGTGAGCGACCCGCGAGGTGACCGACCGGCCGTGTCGCCCTATCCGAGCACCCGGATCGGCCGACCGGAGCGGAAGGCGGCGATGTCCTCGACCGCGTCGCGGTAGAAGATCTCGTACAACTCGCGGGTGACATAGCCGAGGTGCGGAGTGAGTACGACGTTGTCCAGGTCGCGCAGCGGGTGATCGGCGGGCAGCGGTTCGATGTCGTACACGTCCAGCGCCGCCGCCGCGATCGACCTCGCGCGCAGCGCGGCCACGAGCGCGGCCTCGTCCACGACGGGTCCGCGCGAGGTGTTGACCAGGATCGACGTGGGCTTCATCAGGGCCAGTTCGGCGGCCCCGATCAGCCCCCGGGTACGGCGGCTGAGCACCGTGTGCACGGAGAGCACGTCGGCGCGGGCGAACAACTCCTCCCGCCCCACCGCGGTGACGCCGTGTTCGGCGGCCCGGTCGGCGGTGAGGTTGTGGCTCCAGGCCACACACTCCATCCCGAACGCCTGCCCGATCCGGGCCACCTCCGTGCCGAGCCGGCCCAGGCCCAGCAGGCCGAGCACCTTGCCGCGCAGTCTGACACCCAGGCCCACCTGCCAGCCGCCCGCGCGCATCGAGGCCCACTCGGCCGGGAGGTTGCGGGCGGCGGCCAGGATCAGCGCCCAGGTCAGTTCGGCGGTCGGGTACGCCACGTATCCGGTCCCGCACACCACGACGCCCCGCTCGCGCGCGGCGGCCACGTCGATGGCCGCGTTCACCGGTCCGGTGGTCACCAGGAGCCGAAGGCCGGTCAGTCCTGCCAATACCGGGGCCGGAAACCGGGTGCGCTCGCGCATCGCGACGATCACCTCGAAGCCGGCCAGCGCCTCGACCACCTCCGCCTCGCTCGCGAACGGCTCGGTGAACACCCGGATCTCGGCACCCAACGAATCCCAGTCCGCCAGGCCCCGGGCCACGCCCTGGTAGTCGTCGAGGACGGCGATCTTCATGGTGCTCCCGAGGGGATCGAGCCGCGCGGGTGCGGCGATGGGCCCAAGGGTCGAGGCTATCGGGGCAGTCGGCCGATGCCGCCGACCGACAGGTGGCCCTCGGGGGTGAGCGGCTCGGTCACCGGCGCGTCCGGACCCCACAGCGGCAGCGGCACCACGCCGGGCTCGATCAGCTCCAGGCCTTCGAAGTACCCCTCGATCACCTCCAGAGCGCGGAAGCGTCCGCTGCCCGGAAGGGATTCGGTGGATTGGTCCGGACCTCCTGGCAGGCGGGCGGCGCCCGGGCTCGTAGGGCCCGGGATGCGGGGTGCGCTCGGGCTCGCAGGGCCTGCTCACGGGAATAACCAACTGTTGCCGAGTCCCTTGGCAGATGTTGCCGATTCCGTGGCATGGCGCTGCGAAGTTGAATCGCTGTCAGCAGCCGGGCGACCCGCCCTCCGCGAACGCGATTTCCCTGCCCCTTCCGATTGGAGCGCGCTGATGACGCCTGCCGCGACGGCGGGACCCCGCCGACGGATCCGGATCGGTATCGACACCGGCGGAACCTTCACCGACGTGGTCGCCCTGGACGAGGAGTCCGGCGAGCTCGTCACCACCAAGACGCCGTCCACACCCGCCGACCCGGCGGACGGCTTCATGAACGGCATCGACAAGGTACTGGGCCTGCTCGGTTGCACGGGAGCCGACGTCACCGCCGTCGCGCACGGCACCACGGTGGCCACCAACCAGCTCCTCGAGGACAAGATCGACCGCCTCGGGTTCATCACCACCGAGGGCTACGAGTACATCCTGGAGATCGCCCGCCAGGCGGTCCCGGACGGCTACGGCAACTCCTACTTCTGGGTCAAGCCGGACCGGATCGTGCCGGTCGACCTGGTGCACACGGTCGGCGGCCGGTTCGACCACAAGGGCAACGAGGTCCGCCCGTTCGACGAGGAGGGCGCCCGGATCGCCGCCCGTCGCCTGCGTGACCAGGGCATTCTCACCATCGGCGTGTGCCTGCTGCACTCCTACGCCAACTCGGCGCACGAGGAGCGCATGCGCGAGATCCTGCGCGAGGAGCACCCCGACGCGATCGTGTCGATCAGCTCCGAGGTGCTGCGCGAGTACCGCGAGTACGAGCGCTCGATGACCACCCTCGTCGACGCCGCCGTCAAGCCGCGCGTGGCCCGCTACGTCGGCGGCATCCGTCGCCGCCTGGACGCGTTCACCACCGACGGCGAGGCCGCGCGCCGCGTCCCGTTCGCGATCATGAAGTCCAACGGCGGCGTGCTCTCCGCCGAGGAGGTCGTGCACCAGCCGATCACCACGGTCCTGTCCGGCCCGGCCGCCGGCGCCCTCGGCGCCGCGCTGATCGCCGAGAAGGCCGGCTTCGACAAGGTCCTCACCTGCGACGGTGGCGGCACCTCCACCGACGTCTCGGTGGTCCTGGGCGGCGAGCCGACGCTGACCACCGAGGGCTCGATCGGTCGCTTCCCGTCCAAGATCCCGATGATCGACGTGGTCACCGTCGGCGCCGGCGGCGGCTCGATCGCCTGGATCTCGCCCGAGGGCACGCTCAAGGTCGGGCCCCGCTCGGCCGGCGCCGACCCCGGCCCGCTGTGCTACGGCAAGGGCGGCACCGAGCCGACCATCACCGACGCGCACGTCCTGCTCGGCCGGATCCCCCCGCACCTGCTCGGCGGCGAGATCCCGCTGGACGTGGACGCGGCCCGCGAGGGCCTGACCAAGTTCGCCGCCGAACTGGGCATCGGCGTCGAGCAGTGCGCCACCGGCATCCTGGAGATCTCCGCCTGGAATCAGGCCAACGCACTGCGCCAGATCACCGTCAAGCGCGGTCTGGACGTGCGCGACTTCACCATGGCCACCTTCGGCGGCTCCGGCTCGCTGCTGCTGTGCCGCCTGATCGACATCCTCGGCCTCGCCGGCGTCATCGTGCCGCGCGACCCGGGCAACGTCTCGGCGTTCGGCCTGCTCACCGTCGACGTGCGCTGCGACTACGTGCAGACCGCCGTCGGCGGCCACCCGGATCTCGACCACGCCAAGGTGGCGGGCATCTTCGCCGAACTGGCGGGCAAGGCGGGCGAGGCCCTGGACAAGGAGGGCTTCGCGGCCGAGGACCACCGCTACGTGCGCACCGCCGACCTGCGCTACTTCGGCCAGGCCTTCGAGGTGCGCGTGCCGGTGCCGGACGGCCCGTTCGACGCCGCGCTCGCGGACACCGTCGCCGAGGCGTTCCACGCCGCGCACGAACAGCTGTACGGCTACAACTTCCGCGGCGACGCGAGCCAGCCCGTGGAATGGGTGAACCTGCGGGTCACCGGTGTCGGCCCGATCCGCCGCCCGGAACTGCGCGAGTTGCCCGCCCGCGACAAGGACGTCGAGCGGGCCCGGACCGGCACCCGCCCGGTGTGCTTCGTGGACCGCGACGGCTACGTGGACACCGCCGTGTACGCCCGCGCCGAACTGGCCCCGGGCGACCTGATCGCCGGCCCGGCGATCATCGAGGAGTTCGGCTCCACCATCCCGATCCACCCGGGCTTCGCCGCCCGCGTGGACGCCTACGGCAACGTCGTGGTCACCCGCGACACCACCTCGAAGGGGGCCTGACATGAGCGCCGGTACCGCCACCACCGCGCAGGACGCGCTGCACGGTGTGGACCCCGTGCTCCTGGAGATCGTCGAGGGCACGCTCGCCTCGGTCGAGATGGAGGTCGAGACCGCGATCGGTCGCACCTCCCGCTCGCCGATGATCCGCGACGCGCACGACTTCCGCGCCGGGATCCACGACCGCAAGTTGCGCAAGCTCACCGGCCGTTCGTACTCGGCGCTGGTGCACCCGGTGGCCCGGGACTTCCCGCTGGAGACGATGCGTCCCGGAGACGTGTTCTTCCACAACGACGTCTACGAGTCGGAGGGCGGCATCGGCCACCTGCCCGACCTGTGCGTCACCGTCCCGGTCTTCGCGGACGGGCAAGTGGTCGCCTTCGTGCAGGCGTTCGGCCACCACGACGACATCGGCGGTTGTTGCCCCGGGTCGATGCCCTCGGGCGCGACCAGCGTGTACGAAGAGGGCCTGATGGTCCCGCCGATCAAGCTGTGGGACCAGGGCGTGCCGAACCAGGCCGCGCTGCGCATCATGACCCGCAACTCGCGGATGCCCGACTCGCTCGCCGCCGACCTGGACGCCGAGTGCTCGGCGTGTCTGATGGGCTCGCGACGACTGGGTGAACTCTTCGAGCGCTACGGCCGGGAGACCGTCGAGGCGTGCTTCGACGCGATCCTGGACAAGACCACCGAGACCTACCGGCGCGAGATCCTCGCCAAGATCCCGGACGGCGAGTACGTGTGGGAGGACTACGCCGAGCACGACGGCGTGGACGAGCCGATGCTGCACACGCAGCGGATCACCCTGACCAAGACGCCCGAGAAGATCGTCATCGACTTCACCGGCACGTCCAAGCAGGCCAAGGGCCCGATCAACCACTGCGGCGACTACGCGGACGGCAACTTCCTCAAGAAGTGGCTCGCGCCCATCCTGCGCAACCTCGCGGACACCCCCGAGCGGATGGCGGAACTCGACGTCAACGAGGGCGTGGTGCCGCTGATCGAGATGAAGTTCCCGGAGAAGGGCACGCTGCTCACGCCGATCTTCCCGGCTCCGACCAACGCCCGTACGTTCGTCATCCTGCGCCTGCTCGGCGTGCTCTCCGGCGTGCTGGCCAAGGCGGTCGACGGCAAGATGCCCGCCGACCAGGAGACGATCCGCTACACTGGCGTGTACGGGCACGACGCGGACGGCCGCTCGTACCTGATGCGCGAGGTGCTCGGCGGCGGCTCGGGCGGGCGCTACTACGCGGACGGCGAGGACACCATCCACGTGGTGCCCGACTCGCGCAACCTGCCCACCGAGTTCACCGAGTCGCGCTTCCCGTTCCTGGTCGAGCGGCTGGGTCTGGCCACCGACTCCGGCGGCCCCGGCCAGTTCCGCGGCGGCCTGGGCTACGAGAAGCACATCCGGATGTTGCTCGACGCGTCCTTCATGTCCATCGCGGACCGCTCGATCCTGTCCTGCTGGGGCGTCAAGGGCGGCAAGGCCGGGCGCTCCTTCCAGGTGGTGATCGACCCGGGCGGCCCGAACGAGCGGGAGATGGACGGCCTGGTCGACGACGAACCGGTCAAGGCCGGCGAGGTGATCCGGATCCGGACCACCGGCGGTGGCGGCTGGGGCGACCCGCTGGACCGCAAGACCGAGTCGGTGCTGCGTGACGTGCGCTGGGGCAAGGTCTCGCGCGGCGCGGCGACCGACGACTACGGCGTCGTGCTCACCGGCGAGGGCGACGACCTCGCGGTGGACGAGGCGGCGACCGCCGAACTGCGGGCGTCGGTGCGCGCGGCGCGGCCCGAGGTCGAGCCGTTCTTCGACCGCGGTCCCGGCTACGCGCGGTTGTCCGGCGGGGAGGCCTACCCGGCGGTGGACCTGCTGTAGCGGCACACGAACCGGCCGCGCCTCCTTCGCGATCGGGAGGCGCGGCCTTTCGTCGTGTGCCGTCGGTGCTTGTGGTGTGCCCTCAGCGGCGGGTGAAGTCGACGTCCTCGGGGGCGCGGTCCGGCCAGGTCAGCCGCGTCGGCGCGGCGGGCGTCTCGGCGACCACGCGGCCTCGGGAGATCACGTGGCTCGGGCGCACCTGGCGGCGCAGTACGTCGAAGGGCGAATCGGCGGGCAGCAGCAGGAAGTCGGCCCGACGGCCGACGGCCAGGCCGTACCGCTCGCCCAGGTTCAGCACGTGGGCGGCCCGCTCGGTCACCATCGCGAACGCCTCGTCGATCTCGTCCTGCCCGGAGAGTTGCGCGGCCAGGACGCCCGCGTGCGCGACCTGGATCGGGTTGGCCGTGCCGAGCGGGAACCACGGGTCCATCACGTCGTCGTGGCCGAACGCGACGTTGACCCCGGCCGCCAGCATCTCCTTGACCTGGGTGAGGCCGCGGCGCTTGGGATAGTCGTCGAAGCGGCCCTGGAGGGTCAGGTTCACCATCGGGTTGCAGACCAGGTGGATGCCCGAACGAGCCACGATCCGGCGGAGTTTGCGACTGTAGGCGCCGTTGTACGAGCCCATCGCGGTGGTGTGGCTGGCGGTCACCCGGCCGGCCAGCCCGGTGCGGTGCGCCAGGGCGGCGACCACCTCGACGAAGCGGGACTGCTCGTCGTCGATCTCGTCGCAGTGCACGTCCACCAACAAGCCGTGCCGTTCGGCCAGTTCGAAGAGGATCCGCAACGAGCGCACACCGTCCTCGCGGGTGTCCTCGAAGTGCGGAATCGCGCCCAGGACGTCGGCTCCGGCCTCGACGGCACGGCCCATCAGGCGCTCACCGTCGGCACAGGAGACGATGCCCTCCTGCGGGAACGCCACGATCTGCAGGTCGAGCACGTCCCGCACCCGCTCGCGCAGCTCGACCAGCGCGTGCAGCGCGGTCAGTTCGGGATCGGTCACGTCGCAGTGGCTGCGCACGTGCAGCACGCCGTGCGCGACCTGCCAGCGCAACACCTGCTCGGCTCGCGCCAGTACGTCCTCGCGGGTGAGCAGGGCGCGGCGCTCGGCCCACCGTTCGATGCCCTCCCACAGCGTGCCGGAGACGTTCCAGCGCGGTTGTCCGGCGGTCAGCGCGGTGTCGAGGTGGATGTGCGGCTCGACGTAGGGCGGGGTGGCCAGGGCGCCGGCCGCGTCCAGCACGGGTCCGACCGGGGGAGTGGCGCCGGTGGGGGTGATGCGGGTGACGACACCGGCGTCGACCGCGATGTCCACGGGTTCGGCGCGGCCGGGAAGCCGGCAGTCGGTCACGGTGAGGGTGTTGTCCTGCATGTCGGATCGCTCCAGTGGTTCAGCGTTCGGCGGGATTCGGTTGGCGCGCTGCTCGCTCGCGGCGGCCGAGCAGCAGGTACAGGCCGCCCGCGACCAGTGCGCCGGCCAGCCAGGACAGGTCCACATTGCCGATCGCCCGGGCTCCCGGGCCGCGCAGTGCCTGCGGCACGCCGTACTCGAAGCACCAGGTGGCGACCATCCCGCACACCAGTGCGACGATCGCCGACCAGCGCACGTCGGCGAACAGGCCGCGGCGGGGCTCGGCGTACAGGGCGGCCACGTCGATGCGCTGCCGGGCGAACACGTAGAAGTGCACCAGCATCACCGCCGCCCACGGCGCGACCCAGGTGACCATGCCCGCGAGCCAGGTGTCGAGGGTGTGCGCCAGGCTCGCCCGGAACACCAGGAACAGCGTGAAGACGGTGGCGAACGCGCCCACCAGACAGGACAACACGCGCCGGGAGACCTTGATGTCCAGGGTCTGGGCACACAACGAACAGCTGTACAGGTTCAGGATGTTCGTCGCGATCGGCCCGTGCAGGACGAGCAGCAGCACCGGGATGGCCAGGCCGCCGAACGAGTCGACGATCAGCCGGCCCGGGTCGGCCTTGGCGTTCACCGTGGCCAGCGAGGCGCCGAGCACGCCGAGCCAGACCACCGGGAGGAACTGGCCGAGCACGCTGGCCGCGTACAACCTGCGACGCGAGGTGGCGCGGGGCACGAAGCGGGAGTAGTCCGACGCGTAGGCGAACCAGGTGATGCCCCAGCCGACGCCGATCGCGGTCATCACCGTGCTCATCGCCGACCAGCGGTCACCGCCGCTCAACGTGCTCGCGTGGCCCCAGTCGATGTCCAGTCGGGTCCAGGCCACCACGGTCATCGCGGCCAGCACCACCAGGGTCGCGGGCACCGTCCAGCGCTCGAAGTCGGCGATCGCGCCGAAGCCGGACGCGGCGATCGCGATCTGGGTGGCCATCACCACCAGCACGACCACGACCTTGGTGCCGTTGCCGCCGACGTAGCCGACGCTGTCCAGCAGGGCCATCACCAGGTCGAGCACGATCCAGGTGTTGATCGCGCACCAGCCGGCCGAGATCACCCCCTGGACGGCGGCGGGCAGATACGCGCCGCGCCGGCCGAAGGCGGCCCGGGCCAGCACCATCTGGGTCACCCCGGTGCGCTGGCCCATCAGCACGAACAGGCCGAAGACACCCATGCCCACCAGGTTGCCCACGACCAGGACCAGGACGGTGTCGAGCAGACCGAGGCCGAGCACGATGCCCAGCGCGCCGAGCACCCAGTTGATCGGTGCGATGTTGGCGCCCGCCCAGATCCAGAACTGGTGCGCGGGGGTCGAGTCGCGAGCCTCGTCGGGCACGGGTTCCAGGGATTGGGTGTGGTCGACGGCTTGGGTGGGTCGGGCCGGTTGCGCGGGTTCTTCGAGGATTGCCACGGAGACCTCCGGTGGGGCGGAGCGGAGCACGGCGGTGGGCGGGAGTGGGGCGGTGTCGAGGGTGGGGTGGGTTGGTGATGCGGGGTGATCACCGAAGGTTCCTCGGCCCGGGAGGTCGTGACAACGGACACGGTGACCGGGATACTGGCGCATCTTCCGGACGGAGTGTCCATGACCTTGGGACTACGAGAGGTCCTCGACCACCCGGTGATGCGCCGAGCCGACCCGGTCGTGCCGGACCCGGGGGCGGATCTGGAGCGGCCGGTGCGCTGGGTGCACTCCAGCGAGATCTACGAGATCGCGCCGCTGCTGCGGGGCGACGAACTGCTGCTCACCACCGGACTGGGCCTGGCCGGGCGGGATGCCGGCGAGCGCCGGCGCTATGTCGTCGACCTCGCGCAGGCGGGGGTCGCGGGGGTGGCGCTGGAGGTCGGGCGCACGTTCGGCGAGGTGCCGGCGGACGTGTTGCGGGCGGCCGCCGAAGTGGGACTGCCGCTGGTCGTGCTGCGCGGGATCGTGCCGTTCGTGGAGATCGCCGAGGCGGTCAACGCGGCCATCCTGGACTCTGCGGTGACCCGGCTGCGCCATGTCAACGAGATCGTCCGGGTGTTGTCCGGCGTGCTCGCGCGCGGCGCGGGGGTGGACGAACTGACCCGCACCCTGGCCCGGCTCACCGACCGACCGGTGGTGCTCGCGGGTATCGACGGCACGATCACCGCGTGGGCGGGCACCGACACGCCGAGTCACGTGGCGGCGAGCCCGGCGGCGAGCGCCGGCGTGGAACTGCGCGGGTCGTTGTGGGGGCGGCTGTTGCTGGGGCCGACCGGATCCGGCGCGGCGGCCTGGGCGGGTCTCGCTCCCGGGGCCGGCGGTGCCGCGGGGGTGACCGGTGACGACACCGAGGACCGCGCGCCCGTCGGGTCGTGGTCGGGCGCGGCCATCGGGCTCGCGGACGAGGTGGCCGAGCACGCGGCGCGGGTGTTCGCGCCGGCGCTGCTGCGGCTGGCCGATCGGGACGGGTGGGTCGGGCGTGAGCGGCGCGAACTCGTGGAGGGCCTGCTGCGGGACGCGTTGCCGCCGCGCGAGGTGGCGGCGCGGCTGACGGTGTGCGGCCTGGTCCCGGCCGGGACGGCGGCATGGGCGAGCGTCGCGCTGAAACTGCCGGATCCGGTGCGTGCGGTGACGGTGCTGTACGAGGGACTGCGCGCGTGCGGCGGCCGGGGGCTGGTCAGCGACGGGCCGGACGGTGCGTACGCGCTGATCGCGCTGGATCGGGACACGCACGTCGCCGAACTCGCCGGCCGCCTGGGTCTGCCCGCGGCCACGGGCGACGAGCCGACCGCCGCGCTCGGGCCGCTGGTGCGCGATGTCGCCCGGGTCGGGCACAGTCTGCGGGCCGCGCGGGACACCCTGCGGCTGGCCCGACGGGTCCGGTCGGTGCGCCCCGAACCCATCGCCGACACCGTGCTCGCCGACGCCTGGGCCCTGGAACGGGTCCTGGACCGGCTCACCCCCGAGGACCTCGCCGACCTGGTCGAGGACCAACTCGGCCCTCTCCTCGCCTCGGACGCCGCACGCGGCACGGGCCTGGTGGACACCCTCGAGGCGTACCTGCGCTGCGGCTGCTCCAAGACGGAAACCGCCGGCGTCCTGTTCCTGCGGCGCCAGTCGGTACACCAACGCCTGGCCCTGATCGAATCCCTCCTGCGGGTCAGCCCCGACGCCCCCGACCGCCAAGGCCCCCTCCGCGCGGCGCTCACCGCCCGAGCCCTCCTGACCACCCGAGGCCCGCACCCGACCTGACCGACCCGGCCTGTCGCTGTGATCAGCCGGCGGGGCTGCCTACAGGAGGTCTTTCATGAATTCGGTGGGCCAGGCAGCGGAAAAGGGTTTCGGAAGCCAGACCGGTTCGCCGACCCGGAAGACGGCGGGTTCGGGGTAGACGCCATTGGTCGCGTCCCGGAAGAGCAGCACCTCGGCTTTGCGGCGGTCGACGACCAGGTACAGCGGGATCCCGCCGGCGGCGTACTGGCGTGGTTTGGCGGCCGGGTCCTCACGGTCGAGATCTTCGCGCCGGGTGGAGTTCGACGTCACCTCGGCCAGCAGGAGGATCCCGGTGGTGGACATGGCCCTGCCACCTCTGACCAGGACGCGGCGGGAGGGATCGAACACGACCAGGTCCGGGGTGCGCTCGGACGCACCGACTTCCACCGAGGTGTTCTCGCGCAACGCCCAGGCGGTGGTGCCGTGTCGGGGCAGGCCGGTGAGAAAGGTGCGCAGGTCGTCCAGAATGTCACCGTGCGGCGCGTCGGGAGCGGTCATCATCACGATGCCGTGCGGCGTCGACTCGAAGGTCACCGGTTCGGACAACGCGGCCAGCTCCGGAACCTCGCGCACATGGTCGAGAATGCGGCCGGCGACGAAGGCGATGTAGTCGGGGTCGTGGACGTCGGGAGCATGTCCGGATTCGACGGGATCCATGTGCGCAGTCTAGTGATCCGGACCGGGATTCCCTGGCTGTAAGGGTTCGATCAGCGATCGGCGGCGTGAGGGGCACGGGCGTTGTCCTCGACTCGCTGCGGGACTCTGCCTTCGGCAGGATGTGCCCGATTTCGGGGGTGGGTGTTGGCGAGGCCGGACGGTGATGGGGGCGGGTCGGCTGCCTAGCGTGAGTGCATGATCGTGATCACTGGTGCGGCGGGGAAGACCGGGCGGGCGCTGACCTGGGCGTTGGCCGAGCGTGGGGCCCGGGTGCGTGCCTTCGTGCGGCGGCCCGGGCAGGTCGCGGTGGCGGTCGCGGCCGGGGCGAGCGAGGCCGTGGTGGGCGACGTGGGCGAGCCCGCGGATCTGGATGAGGCGTTGCGTGGGTGTTCGGCGATCTACCACATCGCGCCGAACGTGCATCCGGACGAGCCCGCCATCGGCCGCGCGGTGATCGCCGCGGCGCAGCGGGCCGGCGTGCGGCGAATCGTCTTTCATTCCGTGCTGCGCCCGCAACTGCGCGCGATGCCGCATCACGAGGCGAAGGCGCGGGTCGAGGAGGCGCTGTTCGAGTCGGGCCTGGCGGTGACCGTGCTGCAGCCGGGGCCGTACCAGCAGAACACCCTCGACGCGCGCGAGGCGATCGTGCGGATCGGCGACTTCGCCGTGCCGTATCGGGTGGACGCGCCGTTCGCCGCCGTCGACCTGCGCGATGTCGCGCAGGCGGCGGCCGTGGTGTTGTGCGAGGACGGCCACGAGGACGCGGTGTACGAGTTGGCCGGCCCCGAGGCGTTGACTCCTCGGCTGATCGCCGGGCACCTGGCCGAGGTGCTGGGCCGCCCGGTGACCGCGCGCCGGATCGACCCGCGCGACTGGTACGAGGAGGCCCGCGCCGGTGGGCTGTCCGGTTATCCGCTCGAGACCCTCACCGCGATGTTCGCGTTCTACGACCGGCACGGCCTGACCGGCAACCCGCGCACCCTCGCCGCGCTGCTCGATCGTGCGCCGACCCGCTTCGCGGACTTCGCCCGCCGGGTGTTCGGGCCCGACGACGCGCACTACGCGCCGGGCTTCCAACACCAAGTATTGCCAAGTGAGCGCGATTCGTTGGGCAGTAACTGACGGCGAGCATCGCCCGCGAGCCGCCTAGCTTGGACGCATTCGGAGTCGGAGCGCAGATCGCACCGCGCCCCACGCTCGGCCGTACGTACCGCACACCCGCCTCGCGCACACACGCACTGCACACACGCACTGCACACACGCACCGCACACACGCACCGCACAAACGCACTGCCACCACGCGTCACGCACCACACCCGTACACCGCACGGATGCCCGGATGGACGGACGCGCAACGCCGCATACCTGCAGAAAGGGGTGTTTCGACGTGAGCGGACCGCTCTGCGACCTCGTCGTGCTCGATCTCTCCCGCGCCCTCGCCGGCCCGCACGCCGCGATGATGCTCGGCGACATGGGCGCCCGTGTCATCAAGGTGGAGAACCCGGACGGTGGGGACGACACCCGCGGCTGGGGTCCGCCGTTCGTCGGGGCCGAGGACGCCCGCGAGTCGACGTACTTCCTGTCCTGCAATCGCAACAAGGAATCGATCGTCCTCGACCTGAAGACCGAGGAGGGCCGGCAGACGCTGGCCCGACTGATCCGGCACAGCGACGTGCTCGTGGAGAACTTCCGCACCGGCGTGCTCGATCGACTCGGCTTCCCGATGGAGGAGTTGACCCGGCTCAACCCGCGCCTGGTGGTGCTGTCCATCACCGGGTTCGGACACGACGGCCCGCAGGGCGGTCGGCCCGGCTACGACCAGATAGCCCAGGGCGAGGCCGGCCTGATGAGCCTGACCGGCCCCGGCCCCGACGACCCCACCCGGATCGGCGTGCCGATCGGTGACCTGCTGGCCGGGATGTACGGCGCCTACGGCGTGGTCGCCGCGCTGCACGAGCGCGAGCGCACCGGCCTGGGCCGGGTCGTGCGCACCTCGCTGCTCGCCGCGATCGTCGGCGTACACGCGTTCCAGGGCACCAACTACACCGTCGCCGGCCAGGTCGGACACGCGCAGGGCAATCTGCACCCCTCGCTCCAGCCGTACGGCTCCTACCGCTGCGCGGACGCGATCATCCAGGTCGCGGTGGGCAGCGAGAAGTTGTGGGCGAAGTTCGCGCCGATGGTCGGCCTGGCCGTGGGCGACCCGCGCTTCGCGGTCAACGCCGACCGGGTGGTCAATCGGGCCGAACTCGCGGACGCGATCAACGCCGCGTTCGCCGAGCGTGCCGTGGACGAACTGCTTCCGGAACTGGCCGCCGCCGGCATTCCGGCCGGCGAGGTGCGCACGATCGACCGGGTCTACGAGTGGGACCAGACCAAGTCGCAGGGTCTGCTGCTCGACGTCATGCACAGCACCCTCGGTCCGATCACGCTGCCCGGCCCGCCGATCCGCCTGGACGGAGCGGGCGACGCGGCGGACGGCGGTCGGCGCCGGCACGAGGCGCCGCCGACACTGGGCCAGCACACGGACAGCGTGCAGGCGTGGCTCGACGCCGAGGACGCCCGCGCCCTGCACGCCGCGCGGCGCGCATGAGCACCGCGCCCGTGCCGGCGCCCGCGTCCACGCCCGCACCGGTACCCGCACCGCCCCGCCGCACCCGCGTCGGCGCGCACGCGCTGATCCGCCTGGTCCTGGACCCGGACACCTGGACGAGCTGGGACACCGCGCCGCACCGCCCCGAGCGACTGGACCCGGGGTACGTCGACGAACTGCGCGCCGCCGAGGCCAAGAGCGGCGTGGACGAGTCGGTGGTCACCGGCGAGGGCCGCATCCGGGGCCGCCGAGTGGCGGTCGTGGCCTGCGAGTTCGACTTCCTGGCCGGCTCGATCGGGGTGGCCGCGTCCTCGCGCCTGGTCGCCGCGATCGAACGCGCCACCGCCGAGCGGCTGCCGCTCGTCGCGTCGCCGACCTCCGGCGGCACCCGGATGCAGGAGGGCACCGTCGCCTTCCTCCAGATGGTCCGGATCAGTGCCGCGGTCGCCGCGCACAAGAGCGCCGGTCTGCCGTATCTGGTCTACCTGCGCGGGCCCACCACCGGTGGTGTGCTCGCCTCGTGGGGCTCGCTGGGCCACGTCACCGCCGCCGAACCCGGCGCGTTGATCGGCTTCCTGGGCCCGCGCGTGTACGAGGCTCTGCACGGGCAACCCTTCCCCGAGGGTGTCCAGGTCGCGGAGAACCTGTACGCGCACGGTCTGGTGGACGCCGTCGTCGAGCCCGATCGGCTCGGCGAAGTGGCCGCACGCGTCCTCGACATCGTCACCGCGCCGCGCGAACACCTGCCCGACGTCGCGCCGTTGCCGGTCGAGGATCTGGCCGACGTCCCGGCGTGGACCTCGGTCGAGCTCTCCCGTCGCGCCGAACGCCCGGGCGCCCGCGCCCTATTGCGCCACGCGGCGAGCGCGGTGGTGCCGTTGCACGGCACCGGCCAGGGCGAGAGCGACCCCGGTCTGCTGCTCGCGCTGGCCCGCTTCGGCGGCGCGCCGTGCGTGGTGCTGGCCCAGGACCGGGCCAGGCAGTCCAGTCACGGCCCGTTCGGCCCGGCCGGTCTGCGGGTGGCCCGACGCGGCATGCGGCTGGCCGCCGAACTCGACCTGCCGCTGGTCAGCGTCGTGGACACCGGCGGCGCGGCGCTCAGCCGCGAGGCCGAGGAGGGCGGCCTGGCCGGCGAGATAGCCCGGTGCCTGGCCGAACTGGTCACCCTGCCCACCCCGACGTTGTGCCTGCTGCTCGGGCAGGGCGCGGGCGGCGGCGCGATGGCCCTGCTGCCCGCGGACCGGGTGTTGTGCGCCCAGCACGGCTGGTTGTCCCCGCTGCCGCCCGAGGGCGCGTCGGCGCTGCGCTATCGCACCCCCACCCGGGGTGCGGAGATCGCCGCCGCGCAGGGCATCCGGTCGCTGGACCTGCTGCGCGACGGGGTGGTGGACCGGATCGTGGCCGAGCGGCCCGACGCGGCCGACGAACCGGTCGCGTTCCTGGCCCGACTGGCCCAGGTACTGGAGTACGAATTGGTCGGACTGCTGCGCCGACCGACGGCCGAGCGGCGTGCGGCGCGGCTGGAGCGGTACGCGCGGCTGGGCTGCTGAGGCCCGCGGGCGGTGTGTACCGCTCGGCAAGTTCTGCCAGATCGATTGGGTTTTGTGGTCAACAAGCTCCCAAGCCATCGACCTGGTCACCCGCTTAGAGTCCCAAGTCCCGGACGGGACGGCCGGGACTCCCGCGTACGACAGGAACAGGAGAGTTCGACACATGCCAACTCCCCGCACCGGGAGAGTACTCATCGCCCTCGGCGGAAACGCCATGACGGGACCCGATGGGAGTGCCACTCCCGACGCCCAGCGGGCCGCCGTCGCGGTGGCGATGGAAGCGGTGGCGGACCTGATCGCCTCCGGCGTCGAGGTGGTGCTCACCCACGGCAACGGACCGCAGGTGGGCAACCTGCTGGTCAAGAACGAACTCACCGCGCACGTCGTGCCTCCGGTGACCCTGGACTGGTGCGGCGCGCAGACGCAGGGCACTCTCGGCTTCACCATCGTCTCCGCCCTGGAGGCCGCGCTGCGGCGCCGCGGGCAGGCGGCGCCGGTGGCGGCCGTGGTCACCCGCACGCTCGTGGACGCCGCCGACCCGGCGTTCGAGCGCCCCACCAAGCCGGTCGGCCGGCATCTGCCGCAGGCCGAGGCGGAACGCTTCGTCGCGCTCGGCCAGCACTGGGAGGACCGGGGCGCGAAGGGCTGGCGACGGGTCGTACCCTCGCCCGATCCGCTCGAGGTGGTCGACGCGCCGGCCATCTCGACCCTGGTCGCGGCGGGCTTCGTCACGGTCGCGGCCGGTGGCGGCGGCATCCCGGTGGTGCGTGACGCGGACGGTGCCGAGCGCGGCGTGGAGGCGGTCCTGGACAAGGACCTCACCGCGGCCCTGCTCGCGGCGTCGGTGGACGCGGACGTGCTGGTGATCGCCACCGACGTGCCCAACGCGATGCTCGACTACGGCACCGCGAACGAGCGGGTGATCGGCCGGGTCACCCCCGAGGAACTGCGCGAGCACGCCGCGGCCGGCCAGTTCGCCGGTGGCAGCATGGGACCCAAGGTCGAAGCGGCGGTGCGCTTCGTCGAAAACGGCGGCCGGCGCTCGGTGATCACGTCGTTGGATCGCATCACCGCCGCGGTGGCGGGCGAGTCCGGGACGGTCGTGGAGTCGGGCGCCTGACGGGGCGTCGGCGGCATCCGACGTGGTCGACGAAGTACAAAGAACTCAACGAACTCCAATGAACGAGGTGGAACGAGTGCCCAGGCCGATCGAGGTTCACAAGGTCGCCATCGAGAGCGTCACCGACGCGTCCGGATTGGCCAAGCTCATCGACGACGGCGTGTTCGCCGCGGATGATGTGCTCGCCGTCATCGGGAAGACCGAGGGCAACGGCGGGGTCAACGACTACACCCGCATCCTGGCCGACCGCGCCTTCCGCGAGGTGCTGGTCGCCAAGGGCAAGCGCTCGGTCGAAGAGGCGCAGCAGGTCCCGCTGGTGTGGTCCGGCGGCACCGACGGCGTGATCTCCCCGCACGCGACGGTCTTCGCGTACGCGCCGGAGAACCGCTACCAGCCCACCGACGAGCCGCGCGTGTCGGTCGGCGTCGCGATGAGTGAGCAGATCCTGCCCGAGGACATCGGCCGCGTGCCGATGGTGGAGAAGGTCGCCGCCGGCGTACGCAAGGCGATGGCCGTCGCGGGCATCACCGACCCGGCCGACGTGCACTACGTGCAGACCAAGACGCCGCTGCTGGTGCTGGACACCATCAACGACGCCAAGGCGCGCGGGTTCGACGTGTGGACCGAGGACACCCTCAAGTCCATGGACGTCTCCAACTCCACCACCGCGCTGGGCATCGCCGTCGCGCTCGGCGAGATCGAGCTGCCGACCGCCGAGCAGATCCACCGCGACCTGTCGCTGTACTCGTCGGTGGCGTCCTGCTCCTCCGGCGTCGAGCTGGACTGCGCGCAGATCGTCGTGGTCGGCAACGTGCGCGGCGTGGGCGGCCCGTTCCGGGTCGGCCACGACGTGATGAAGGACGCGCTGGACGCGGACGGCATCTGGTCGGCGATCCGCTCGGCCGGCATCGACCTGCCGGAGCGCCCGCACACCTCGGACCTCGGCGACCGGCTGGTCAACGTGTTCCTCAAGTGCGAGGCGGACCCGAGCGGCAGCGTGCGCGGGCGGCGCAACATCATGCTCGACGACTCGGACGTGCACTGGCACCGGCAGATCAAGGCCACCGTCGGCGGCGTGACCGCGTCCGTCACCGGCGACCCGGCCGTGTTCGTCTCGGTCGCCGCCGTCCACCAGGGCCCCTCCGGCGGCGGGCCGGTCGCGGCCATCGTGCGGATGGACTGACCCACCCCGCAACCCCCTCCGCCGGCCACCGCCCCCTCGTCCCGGGGCGGTGGCCGGCGGCATGCGGCGAGCGTCGGCGCCGACCTCGACCGGCGGTCCACCCGTCAACCCTCGTCGGCGACCGGCAGTGCCGCAGCCGTCCGCGGCGTCGCCGAGCGGCCGTTCGCGGCTCGCGGCGGTTGGCGGTCGATGCGGTCACGGCTGGGAGCGACGGTGATTCTCGGCCTCCGAGGGTGGTGGAGCACCTGTTTCGCGTCGGAGTTCGGCCCCGCCGTTGATCGCCGCGCACGCGGGGAGAGGCTCCCGATCCAGCACCGGGGCGGGGATCCTCGGGGCTCACGTCCGGGAGAGGAGGCATCGTGGGCGAACCCGCCGAGATCCGCCGGACCCTAGTCCTCCGTGCGGCCGCCGAAGCACCAGTCGTGGACTTCGATGTTCCGGTACAGGCCGGCCCGCGCGTACGGCCCCTGGGCCAACAGGCCCTCCGCGGCGGCGCGGTCCGGTAGTTCGGCCAGGATCGCGGTGCCCAGCCAGTCCTCGGCGGCGTCGTCGGAGAGCAACGGCCCAAGGACGATCAGGTTTTCCCGGTGGTCGCCGTGGAGTAGCCAACGGCGTTGCTCCTCCCGCAGCCGATCCCGGGTCGCGGCCACGCCCGCCTTGGCGTGGCCGAGGATCAGGAATCGCGGGTGGCCTTCCGAACTCCCCTTGAAATCCCACATTTTCCGGCCGAGCGTGTTGTGCCAACGCCGGATCAGCACCGCTTCCTCGTACACGCCCGCCCGGTGGTTCGGCTCCGCGAACGCGAACACGCGCGCGGCCTCGGCGTCCGGCAGGTCGACGATGTGGACGCTGCCGGTCACCGTCTCCCCGTCGGGGGCGAACGTCGGCCCGCGGGCGATCATCCCCTCGGCGTACCCGTCCATGAACGACCAATGGGCTTCCAGGAGTTCGTCACGCAGAGCCCTGGTTCCCGGCTTGTCGCGACAATAGAAGAGGTACTCCATGTCGATTTCCCCCCGAGTCACGCCGTTGTCGGCACGCACAGTACGGGAGCTCGCCCGCCCTGTCGATCAACGCGTCGTCCTCGATCCGGCGCACGGTATCGACCCGACCGTGTTCCGGCCCGACCCGCGCCGCCCGGCACAGGCGGGGCACCGAGGCGAGCCCGCTCCCGCGGCACCGCGGCGTCGAGAGACGGGAGGTGTGCAAGTGTCCTGAGTGATAAAGCCGTTGAGTGCGCTCGCCGAGCGGGTGGGAACGTCCCTGGTAGGGTCCGCCGAGGGTTTTCCCACGCGATGGAGATGGTGCATGAAGCTGCTCCCGCTGTTCCTGCGGCGGCCGATCGAAGCGGTGTACGAACGCCGATTGGCCGCCACCCTGATAGGTCTGCCGCGCCCACGGCACGTCGGGATCATGCTCGACGGCAACCGGCGCTGGGCCCGGAAGGCGGGGCACGCGGATGTCCGGGAGGGGTACCGGGCGGGTGGCGCCAAGGTGACCGAGTTCCTGGGCTGGTGCACCGCCGCGGGAATCGAGCACGTGACCCTCTTCATGCTCTCCGACGACAACCTCGGCCGACCCGCGGAAGAACTCGGCCCGCTGATCGAGATCATCGAGGAGACGGTCCGGGACATCACGGCCGAAGGCCGGCCCTGGGAAGTGCGGGTGATCGGCTCGCTCGACATGCTGCCCGGTGCCGGCGCCCGGGTGCTCAAGACGGCCACCGCCGCGACGAATGGGCGCGGTGGGCTGAGAGTGGACGTCGCGGTCGGCTACGGCGGCCGACGGGAGATCGTCGACGCGGTCAAGAGCGCCTTCGAGGCACACATCGCGGCCGGCGGGGACCCGGCCGAACTGGTCGAACGGTTCGATATCGAGGACATCTCCCGGCATCTGTACTCGCCGACCGCCGCGCACACCGACTTCATCATCCGCACCTCGGGAGAGCAGCGGCTGTCCGGCTTCCTGCTCTGGCAGTCCGCGTACGCGGAGATGCACTGGGTGGACTGCTACTGGCCGGCGTTCCGGCACGTGGACTTCCTGCGCGCGCTGCGCTCGTACGCGAGTCGCGAACGGCGATTCGGCAAGTAGCCGCCGTCGGCGCCGGGCGGCACCCGGGCGAGCAGCCGGGTGTACGCGCGCCGCCGCGTGCACGATGCCCCGGCCCGATCCGCCGGGCCGGGGCATCGCGTTCGTGCGGTGCTCAGCCGTGCGGGAAGGTGGTCTTCGCCGGACGCACCAGGTCGTCCGCGTAGTTGGCGATCAGGTCCAGGTTGCGGTCGGCCAGGTGGTCGAAGACCTGGGGCACGTTCGACCCCGGGGTCAGCGACGCCAACGCCCGCTCCGGGTCCAGGTGGGCGGAGACCCAGCCCTCGTGCGAGGAGCCGCGCGCGATCACCTCGGCGCCCGGGGTGACGATCATCGAATTGCCGAAGTACAGCACACCGGCCGGGTCGCTGCCGGTGGCGTTGGCGCCGATCACGTAGACGTGGTTGTCGTACGCCCTCGCCCGGCAGGTGAGTTCCCACAGGTCGGCGGAGCGCAGCAGGGCCGACGGGCGGCAGATCACCTCGGCGCCGTGCACCGCCTGGATCCGGCTCAGCTCCGGGTAGTCGCCGTCGAAGCAGATGATCATGCCGATCCGACCGAGGTCGGTCTCCACCACGCTGACGTACTCGCCCGGGGTGACCCACCCACCGCGCGATCGCAGTTCGGGCCCGAACGGGTGGGTCTTGCGGTAGACGCCGAGCACCCGACCGTCCGGCCCGGCCAGCACGGACGAGTTGTACACGACCCCGCGGTCGTCCCCGCGTTCGTAGGTGCCCCACACCAGGTGCACGCCCAGCTCCCGGGCCCGCTCCTGGAACGGCTCGGTGAGCGCGCCCGGCACGTCGTCGACCAGGTCCCACAACTCCTCGGCGCTCAGCGCCGGGGTGAAGCCGGTGGTCACGCTCTCCGGCAGCACGACCAACTCGGCACCGGTGGACTCGACGCAGCGGGTGACCCAGTCCAGCGCGTGGGCGATGTTCGCCTCGACCACCGCCGCCGTGAGCGGTCCCGGCCGGGGCACGACCTGGACGGCCGCCGCCGTGAACGCACGCATGCCAACTCCCTTTCCCGATCGGTTGCCGATCGGATCCGATCAGTGGATCAGCGACGACGGGCGATCACGCCGCCGACGATCGCGCCGAGCAGCGCCACCGCGGCGCCGAACAGCGCACCCTTGGCGAAGTCGTCGCCGCCGAACGACGAGGCCGCCGCCGGGGCCGCGTAGCCGCCGGCCGGCGCGGCCGCGCCGGCGTCATCGGCCCGCGCCACCACGGCGGTTCCGTTGACCGCCGCGGGCACCGGGGTGAGCGGCGTCTGCCCGGTCAGGATCTTGTCGACCGACTTGAAGAACTCGCCCGCCGTCTTCTTGGCGACGCCCGTCAGCATGCGCTGCCCGACCCCGCCGATCACCCCGCCCACCACGGCCTCGGCGTCGTACTCCAGCCGGGTCCGCCCGCCGTCGATGTCCTCCAGGGTGACCTTGACCTCGGCGCTTACCGTGCCCGGGCCGCCCGAGCCGGACGCCTTGAGCATGAACGAGCCGGGCGGTACCTGGTCGGTGAGCTGCACGTTGCCCAGGTAGGTGCCCTTGATCGAGGCGACGCCCATCGTCACCGTCATCCGGTACGCGTCGGGGCCGGTCTCCTCGAGCTTCTCGCAGCCGGGGATGGTGCGGGTGAGCACGGCCGGGTCGTTCAGCGCCGCCCAGACCTTGTCGGCCGGCGCGTTCAGGATGGCGTTTCCTTGGACCTTCATGGTGCGACGTGCTCCTTAACGGTGGGTGCCGGCGGCATGGTCGGCGCCGCGGCGCAGGGCCGGGATCTCGCCGGCGGCGAACCGCTTGCGCAGGTGGAAGAGTTCGGACGGCTGGATCGGCATCCGCACGATCGGGAAGCCCTCGGCGTCCTCGATCGCGGAGGCGAACACGGCCGCCGCGGGGATCACGCCCGCCTCGCCGGCACCCTTGATGCCGAGCGGGTTGAGCGGGGAGGGCGTCTCCAGGTGGTCGATCTCGATCTTCGGGACCTCGCTGGCGTACGGCATCAGGAAGTCCATGAACGAGGCGTTGACCAACTGCCCGTGCTCGTCGTACTCCATCCGCTCGTACAGCGCGCCGCCGACGCCCTGCGCGACGCCGCCGTGCACCTGGCCCTCGACGATCATCGGGTTGATCAGGTGCCCGCAGTCGTGCACGACGCAGTAGCGCAGGATGCGGATCTCGGCGGTGTCGGGATCGGTCTCCACGATCACGGCATGCATGCCGTTGGCGAAGGTGGCGGTCGGCGGCGAGTAGTAGTCGCGGCCCTCCAGGCCCGGTTCCTCGCCTTCGGGGACCGGCAGCTTGGAGAAGTCGGCGGCGCCGGTGAGCTGGGTGGCCGCTTGGGACGCCTCGTCGAAGGCGTAGCGCAGCGGGTTGGACAACACCGCGACCGTGCCGAGCGCGACCGACGAGCCCGGGCTGCCCTTGACGCGTACGTGCCCGTCGACGATCTCCAGGTCGCGCGGGTCGGCCTCCAGCGCCTCGCCCGCGATCCGCAGCGCCTTCGCCTTGACGTTGCGTGCGGCCAGCGCGATGGCGTTGCCGCTCATCACCGCCGCGCGCGACGCGAACGTGCCGACCGCGTACGGGAATCGGCGGGTGTCGCCGGTGGTCACCGTGACGTCCTCGAGCGGTACGCCCAGTTCGTCGGCGACGATCTGCGCGAACACCGTCTGGTGGCCCTGGCCCTGGCTGGTCAACCCGGTGGCGACGTTGACCTTGCCGGTGGTCTCGATCTGGACGTGACCACCCTCGTACGGGCCCACGCCGGTGCCCTCGACGTAGCACGCCACGCCGATCCCGACCCGGCGGCCCTCGGCCCGCGCCTGTGCGCGGTAGGCCTCGAACTCGTCCCAGCCGACCAGCTTCTTCAGCGCCTCCAACGACCCGGGGAAGTCGCCCGAGTCGTAGATCAGCGGTCGGCCGTCCTGGAAGAGCAGGCCGTGGTCGTACGGCATCTCGTCGGGTTTGATGAAGTTGACCGCGCGCACCTCGGTGCGGTCCTTGCCCAGGTGGTCGGCGATCGCGTCCATCGCGCGCTCCATCGCGAACACGCCCTGCGGACGCCCGGCGCCGCGGTAGGGGGTGACTATCACCGTGTTCGTGTACAGGCTGCGGAAGTCCACCCGGTAGGCGCCGGGCTTGTACGGGCCGAGCAACTGGGTGGAGGTGATGATCGGCACGATGATCCCGTACGGCGTGTAGGCGCCGTTGTCGTGCAGGATCTCCACGTCCAGGCCGAGCAGTCGGCCGTCGTCGTCGAAGCCGACCCGTACGGTCTGCAACTGCCCGCGCTCGTGCGCGGCGGAGATGAAGTGCTCGCGGCGGTCCTCGGTCCACTTGACCTCGTGGTCGAGCAGTCGGGCCGCCCACGGGACGAGGATCTCCTCCGGCCACGGGTGCACGATCTTGACGCCGAAGCCGCCGCCGACGTCGGGGGTGACGCACTCGACCCGGTCCAGTGGCAGGTCCAGCTTGGCCGCGACGGCCGCGCGCACGCCGGTGGAGGTCTGTGTGGAGGTGTACACGCGCAGGCTCGCGTCGGCGGCGTCCCAGCGGGCGTATACCCCGCGACCCTCCATCGGCATGCACGCGCTGCGCTCGATGTCGAGCTTCAACTCCAGCCGGTTCGGCGCGGCGGCGATCGCCGCGGGCGCGTCGCCGACCTCCTGGACGAAGTGCGCCGCGCAGTTGCCGGGAACGTCCTCGTGCACCAGGCGGTCGGCGCGGAAGGCGTTCTCGATGCCGACCACGGGCGGCAGCGGTTCGTACTCGACGGTGATCCGCTCGCAGGCGTCCTCGGCCAGGTAGCGGTCCCGGGCGACGACCATCACGACGGCCTCGCCGACGTGGTTGACGAACTCCTTGGCCAGCGGGTACGCGGTGCGGCCGTGGGTGAGCGCGGGGTGCGGGATGAGCAGCGGGAGCGGCTCGGCGACCCGGCCGGTCAGGTCCTCGTAGGTGTAGATGGCGACCAAACCGTCGACGTCGAGCGCACCGGTGACGTCGATCCCGGTGATCCGGGCGCGGGCGTGCGGGCTGCGGACGAACGCGGCCTCGTAGGAGCCCTCGCCCAGGTCGTCGAGGTAGCGGCCGTTGCCGACCAACAGGCGCAGGTCCTCGGTGCGTTGCACGGGTGCGCCGAACATCTTGGTGGTCATCGGGCGTCCCCCTCGGACTGCTCGTCGGCCCGGCGTTCGCTGGTGATCTCGGCGGCGCGCAGCACCGACTTCACGATGTTCTGGTACCCGGTACAGCGACACAGGTTGCCCGAGATCGCCTCGCGTGCCTCCTCCTCGGTCGGCGTCGGGTTCTCCTCCAGGAAGGCGGAGACGACGGTGAGGAAGCCGGGTGTGCAGAACCCGCACTGGAGTCCGTGGCACTCGCGGAAGGCCTGCTGCACGGGGTGCATGGTGCCGTCGGCGTCGGCCAGCCCCTCGACCGTGGTGATCTCGTGGCCCTGCGCGCTGACGGCGAACATCAGGCAACCACGCATCGGCTTGCCGTCGACCTGGATGGTGCACGCGCCGCACACGCCGTGCTCGCAGCCCACGTGGGTGCCGGTCAGGCCCAGGTCGTGGCGCAGGCAGTCGGAGAGCAGTCGGCGCGGGGTGACGGTGGTGGTGTGCAGTACGCCGTTCACGCTGAGCCGGATGTCGAGGCGTTGTTCGGTGGGGATCTGCGTCTCGGTCATCGGGCGCTCCGCTCGTTGGTGCCGGTGTCGCGTGCTGCGTCGGGGTTCGGGTCGACCTGGGCCGCGCGCTCGGTGGCGGTGCGCAGCGCGCGGACGGTGAGTACGCCGGCCAACTGCGCGCGGTACTCGGCGGTGGCGTGGATGTCCGGCTCGGGTTCCAGACTCGAGGACGCGAGGGTCGCCGCGTCCTGCCAGCCGGCGGTGTCGGCGGTACGGCCGATCAGCGCGTCGGTCAGGTCGAGCACGAGCGGTACCGGCGAGAGCGAGAGGTAGGCGGCCCGGGCGGAGACGATCCGCAGGTCGTCGTCGACGGTGACCGCCGCCGCGACGCCGCACATCGCGTAGTCGCCGTGTCGGCGGGCGATCTCCACGAATTCGGTGCCGGTGCGACCCGGCAGCCGGGGGAAGTAGGCGGCCACGGCCAGTTCGCCGGCCTCGATGCACGCCTCCAGCGGCCCGACGAAGAAGTCCTCGGCGGGCACGGTGCGGGTGGCTCCCTTGCGGGCCAGCGTCATCGAGCCGCCGAGCAGGGCCAGTACGGCGGTCATCTCGCCGGAGGGGTCGGCGTGCGCGAGGCTGCCCACGGTGGTGCCCCGGTTGCGGATCACCGGGTGGGCGACCAGGCGCAGGCCCTGGCGCAGCAGTGGGACGACCGCGTGTGCGGCCTCGTCCGCCTCGACCTCGGCGTGCCGGGCGAGCGCGCCCACCGCGACGCCGCCGGGGTCGGTGCGGACATAGGAGAGTTCGGCGAGCCCGTTGATGTCGACCAGGTTGGCCGGGGCCGCGAGTCTCATGTTCAGCATCGGGATCAGACTCTGGCCGCCGGCGAGGACCTTTCCGTCGTGGCCGACCCCGTCCAGGACGTCGAGGGCCTCGGCCAGATCGGTCGGTGCGTGATATCGAAATGCCGGCGGCTTCACGGTGTCGTCTCCTCCTGGTGTCGCGTGCGGTGGTGCGCGTCGTGGGTCGGCGTCAGCTCGACGGCGGCGTTCGGTGCGGCGGAGCGGCGGTGGAGCCGGTCAATGACTGCTCCGCGGGCCGGTGTTCCTCCACGGTGCCCAGGGACAGCGCGGTGCCGCCCTCGAGTTCGACGTCGGCGGGGGCCTTGGGGTCGCGCATGTGCGCGGGGGCCAGGGCGTGCAGGACGTGGTAGATCACCAGGGTGACTATGGTGCCCAGCGCGATGCCCTCGATGGTGAAGTCGTCGTTGAACTCGATCGCGACGCCGCCGATGCCGATCACCACGCCGGCCGCGACCGGGACCAGGTTGATCGGGTTGGCGAAGTCGACCTTGTTCTCGATCCAGATCTTGGCGCCGAGCAGGCCGATCATGCCGTAGAGCACGACGGTGATACCGCCGAGCACGCCACCGGGGGTGGCCGCGATCAGCGCGCCGAACTTGGGACACAGGCCGAACAACACGGCGACCGCGGCGGCCACGTAGTAGGCGGCGGTGGAGTAGACCCGGGTGGCCGCCATGACGCCGATGTTCTCGGCGTAGGTGGTGGTGGGCGAGCCGCCCACCGCGCTGGCCATCACGGTGCCCAGGCCGTCCGCGGTGATCGCCTTGCCCAGGCTGCCGTCCAGGTCGGCGCCGGTCATCTCGGAGACCGCCTTGACGTGGCCGGCGTTCTCCGCGATCAGCGCGATCACGGCGGGCAGCGCGACCAGGATCGCCGAGGTCTTGAAGTCCGGGGCGTGCGTGGAGGGCAGCCCGAACCAGTCGGCGGAGGTGACGCCGGAGAAGTCGACGCGGTCGTGCGCGAACTCCTTGCCGTCGTGCTGACCGGGCTGGGCCGAGGTGATCTGCCCGAAGCCCTTGTCGAACAGCCACGACATCGCGTAGCCGAAGACCAGGCCGAGGAAGATCGCGATCCGGGACCAGAAGCCGCGCAGCAGCACGGTCATCGCGATCACCGCGGTCATCGTCAGGATGGCGATCCACTGGTCCTGCGGCCAGTACACCTCGGCCACCACGGGAGCCAGGTTGAAGCCGATCAGCAACACCACGGCGCCGGTGACCACCGGCGGCAGCGCCTTGTTGACGAGTTCGGCGCCGAGCAGGTGGATCAGGACGCCGGCGAGCGCGAGTACCGCACCGGCGACCAGGATCGCGCCGGTCACCGTCGCGCTGGAGCCGCCGGAGGCGCGGATGGTGGCGACCGCGCCGACGAACGCGGCGCTGGTGCCGAGGTAGCTGGGGATCTTGCCCTGCACGATGAGCAGGAAGACCACCGTGGCCAGACCCGACATCATGATGGCCAGGTTCGGGTCCAGACCCATGACCACCGGGAATACGAATGTCGCGCCGAACATCGCGACGATGTGCTGTGCGCCCAGACCGATGGTCCGACCCCACGAGAGCCGTTCGTCGGGGCGTACGACCTCACCCGGAGGTGGGGTGCTGCCGTCCCCGTAGAGCTTCCATCCCAAGCCGAGTGCCATGTTCAGCCGCCTTCCAGGCGTAGGGGGGTGCGAGGGCGATTCGTTGTCGCACGACCCGGCACGGTGAGCGCGATCCGGTGATGTTCGCCGTTCTCGCCACGAGGTTGGGGGAAGGTTATGGACGGGTCGGACACTGCGGCTTGGGTGATAGCTGACAGATCCGGCCTGGTGGTGTTGTGGAATTCACCCAAGGTTTGTTGCCGACTCGTCTCGGCGTATGGATGAACAACCAAGGGTCTCTCCGTACGTGCGCGCTACGCTACAGCCCGCGCATGCGACGCACCTGGAGCGCCAGCATGATGTTGAGCCGAAGATGCGAATCCGTGGTGAACGCGCCGAGCAGCCGTTCCAGTTTGCCGATCCGGTAGCGCAGCGTGTTGTAGTGGAAATGCAGGATCCGGGCCGTCTCGGCCACGTTCAGGTTGGTGTCGAGCAGCACCTCCAGGGTGGTGCGCAGATCGGTGGTCTCCTCGTCCTCACGGCTCGCGAGTTCGCCGAGGGTCTCCCGCATGAAGCTGGTCAGTTCGGCCGAGTCGGGGACCAGGCTGAGCAGGCGGTACACGCCCAGGCTGTCGAAGTCGGCGATGCCGCCCGGGCCGTGCATCTGCCGGCCGACCTTGGCCGCGCGGCGTGCCTGTTCGTAGGCCTCGGGCAGCAGCGCGGGGTCGGTGACCACGCGGCTGACCCCGGTGGAGAACGAGCGGCGTCCGCCGCCGCCGTCGCCGGAGACCTGGGCGACCATGTGCCGGACCAACTCGCCGGGCGGGGTGCGCTCGGAGGCGCCCATCACCACCACGACCTCCTGGCTGTAGCCGACCACGGCCGCGCGCGGATCGCGTTCGCGCACCACGATGCCCCACGCGGTGGCGAAGCGTTCGTGTGCGGGCCGCAGGTCGTCCGACTCCGGGTCCAGGCCCTCGCCCGGTTCCAACTGCGCTACCACCACGGTCAGCGGGCGGTCGATCGCCCAGCCCAGCGACGCGCAGTGCCGCACGGTGTGCGCCGCGTCGCCGGCCCGGCCGGCCAGCAGGTCGCGCATGAAGTCGCCCTGGTACTTGCTCTCCACGGCGGCGACCGCGAGCTCCTTGGTGATCACCAGCGCCGCGGTGGCGGCGGCCCGTTCCAACACCTGGATGTCGCTCTCGTCGAGCGTGCGCCCGGCGGAGATCAGGACGACCCGGCCGTGGTCGAGGGCGCCGGCCAGGATCGGCACCAGGGCCACCCCGGTGGTCGGGTCCTCCAGGGCCCGCGCGCCGTGCTTGAAGCGCTCCACGCGGAAGCGGCCGGTGGCGTCGAACACGCCGCGCCCGCCCGATGTGGCCGCGACCTGTTCGGCGGCCGACGACGCGAGCAGCCGGCCGTCGGGCGTGGTGACCATGACGGTGCCGCCGAGCAGCCGACTGAGCTCGTCGGTGATCGCCTCCAGGCCCCCGCCCGCGAGCACCACGCTGACCAGTGCCCGGTGCGCCTCCTCGGAGCGGGCCAGCACCGCGGCCTGCCGGTTGAGGATGTCGGTGAGAACCTGGTTGAGGATGTCGTCGAAGGCGACGTCGTCGGGCAGCCGGATGATCGGCAGGCCCACCCGGTCGGCGGCCTCGAGCATGTCGGCGGGCAACTCGTCCAGGTAGCGGCCCAGCTTGATGCCCACGGCGGCGAGCCGGCGCGACTCCAGCTCGGTCACCAGGTCGCACAGGGACTGCGGGGTCTCGCGCAGCGGGTAGCCGGTGGTCAGCAGGAGTTCGTGCGGTTTGGTCCAGGGCAGGATGTCCGGGACCTCCATTACGTTGAGCCGCTGCACGACGCGGTCCAGGCCGCGCTCGCCGGCCATCAGCCGGGCGCCGGACAGGCTGGAGAGGCTCAGCACGTCGCGCACCGCGACGCCGCGGACGAGCGTGCCGGTACTCGCGGTTCGCACCCCGCCCGGACTTCCACCAGGGCTTGGCAAATTACGCGAATTATCTGCGCCAAGGTTGGCAACTTGCTCCATTCGAGGACCATAGCCATTGGATTACGTTCACAACAGACATTGAGCCGGTCCGATTTGAGTGGCACCGGATGACAGGTCACACCGGTGCCCCTCCGCCCCGGGGGCCTCGACCACACCGTGTCGATCATCGACTTCGCACCGTTTCGACCAGGGGCGTCGTCGGACCCGGCGCCGTGGGACCCGGCGTCACTCGACTCGGCACCGCTCGACCCGGCGGCACCCGATACGGCGGCACTCGACACGACGGCACTCGACACGGATGGCACGTCGATCCCCGTACCACTTCGCATCCGCTCCACACCACCTCGATTCCGCACCGTTCCCGGGAGGCACCACCGTGGTAGACCCGGGAGACAGCGGCGATCCGGTGACCGTGACGATGCCGGGCTCGGCCTCCGAGCGGATCCGCGCGGCACTGTGCGCGCCGACCCGGCCCGCGCGGGTGCTCGGCGTCTTCCCGGCCGCGATCTACCTCGCCGACCCGGACGGCACGGTCCTGGCCCTGTGCACGCACGACGCGGTCCGACTGCCCAACGCGCTCGTGCTCGCCGGCCGCAGCTCCGCGTCCCCCTTTCCCGCACTCGTCGGCCACCGCCACGCCCGGATCGGCGACGGCCGGGTGCGCGTCGGCCCGCTGCGGGTGTCGGCGGCCCGCTGGTGGACCCCGCCGCGCCCGCCCGCACCGGGCGACGCCGACACCCGCCGGGCCGGCCGCGCCACGCTGCGCACCGCACTGGAGCCGGTACGCACCGGTCTGTCCGCCGACGCGCGGGCCGACCTGGCCGAGCTGGGCCGACACGTCGCGACCGACCCCGAACGGGCGTACGCCGCCGCGCTGCGGCTGATCGGCCTGGGCCCGGGCCTGACCCCCAGCGGCGACGACGCGCTGTGCGGCTTCCTGCTCGCGCTGCGCCTGCTCGCGCCCGACCCGGCCGGCGGCCGGTACGCGAGCGCCCTCGGTGCCCGCGTCGCGGCACACGCCCCGGGCCGCACCACCGACCTGTCCGCCGCGCTGCTCGGCCACGCCGTCCGCGGCGACGGCTGTGCGCAACTGATCGACCTGATCGGCGCGGTGGGCCGGGACACCGACGTCATCCCTTGCCTGCGTCACCTGCTGACGGTGGGTCACACCTCCGGCGCGGACCTGGCCCACGGCGTCCTGGCCGGGGCCGAGGCGGCCGACGCAGGTCTCGTACCAGCGATCGCCGGGGCCACTCGCGGCCGCGGCGGTCCCACCGAACTCCCGTACCCCGAAGGAAGGAGCGCCCGTGAGCAGCGCGCTTGAGCTGCGCCGCGGAACATACCGAGACTCGGTCAGCCTGATGCAGGTGAGCCGATCGGTATCCGCGGTGGACGGGGTCACCAAGGCGCTCGTCGCCATGGCGACGGAACTCAACGTCGGCCTGTTGGCGGGCATGGGCTTCGAGACCCCGGACGGCGCCGGGCCCAACGACCTGATCGTGGCGATCCGGGCCGACGACGACGACGCGCTGCGGCGCGCCCTCGACGTGCTCGAACAGGCCCTGGTGCTGTCCACCGGCGGCGGCACCGGGATCGGCTCCGCCGCCGGCGTCCCGCCGCGCACGATCCGTACCGCCACCGGCGCCACGCCCGACGCGACCCTCGCGCTGGTCTCGGTACCCGGACCGCACGCCTTCGCCGAGGCGATGGACGCCCTCGAAGCCGGCCTGGACGTGCTGATCTTCAGCGACAACGTGCCCGTCGAGCAGGAGATCCGACTCAAGGACGTGGGCCGCGAACGCGGCCTCCTGGTGATGGGCCCGGACTGCGGCACCGCGCTGGTCGGCGGCGTGGGCCTGGGCTTCGCCAACTCCGTGCGCCCGGGACCGATCGGCATCGTGGCCGCCTCCGGCACCGGATCGCAGGAACTGATGTGCCTGCTGCACGCGGCCGGCAGCGGCGTCAGCCACTGCCTGGGCGTGGGCGGACGCGATTTGAGCGAGGCGGTCGGCGCCCGCTCGACGCTCCAGGCGCTGGCGATGCTGGACGCCGACCCGGCCACCGAACTGATCGTGGTGGTCTCCAAGCCGCCCGCCGACTCGGTCGCGGCCGAGGTCGAGCGCTACGCCTCGACGCTGTCCACACCGGTGCAACTGGCCTTCCTCGGCCAGGGCCGCGAGGACCTCACCGCCGCCGCGACCAAGGCGCTGGCCGCGATCGGACATGCCGGCGTCCAGGACCGGACCTGGCGTCCCGAGCGGACCGTGCCCACCCGCACCGGCGCGCTGCGCGGGCTGTTCTGCGGCGGCACGCTGTGCGACGAGGCGATGATCATCGCCGCCGACCGGCTCGGCCCGATCGCCTCCAACATCCCGCTGCGCGCCGACTGGGCGCTGCCCGCCGACCTGCGCACGACCGGGCACCTGATGATCGACTTCGGCGACGACGGCCTGACCGCGGGCCGCCCGCACCCGATGATCGACCCGAGCCTGCGCCTGGAGCGGCTCGCCGAGGAACTGGCCGACCCGGCCACCGCGGTACTGCTCCTGGACGTCGTCCTGGGACACGGCGCGCACCCGGACCCGGCCGCCGATCTGGCCGAGGTGCTGCGCGCGGCCGGACCGGACGCGCCCGCCGTACTGATCTCGCTGTGCGGCACCGACCTGGACCCGCAGGACCTGGACGCCCAGGCCCGCACGCTGACCGCCGCCGGCGCCGAGGTCCACCTGTCCAATGCCGAGGCCGCCCGGCGCGCCGTGGCGATCGTAGAAGGGCTCGACGCGTGAGTGCTCCCCATCCCCGAGGCGGCACGCTGCTGACCCGGGACCCGTCCGTGGTGACGGTCGGCGCCGATCTGCTCGCCGACGCGCTGGCCGCGCAGGCCGTACCGGTGACCGCCGTCGACTGGCGCCCGCCGCTGCCCGGCACCGGCGACGCGCTGGCCGCGGTGCTCGCCGACGCGCGCCGCGAGGCGGCCAACAAGATCGCGATCGAGCGGGTGCTGGCATCCACCCCGCACCTGGTGGACGTCAAGCCCGCGAGCGAGGCGCTGGGTCTGAAGGCCGGCCAGTTCCGGCACGCCGGACCGCCGATCGACTGGGCGCGGGCGTCCGGGCCGATGCGCGGCGCGCTGATCGGCGCGGTGCTCTTCGAGGGCCTGGCCGACAGCCCCGAGGCGGCGGAGAAGTTCCTCGCCGAGGGCCACGCCGAGCTGGACTCGTGCCATCACCACCACGCGGTGGGACCGATGGCGGGCGTGGTCAGCCCGTCGATGTGGATGTTCGAACTCGAGGACACCACGCACGGCACCCGCGCGTGGTGCTCGCTGAACGAGGGCCTGGGCAAGGTGCTGCGCTACGGCGCGTACGGGCCCGAGGTGATCGAGCGGCTGCGCTGGATGTCCGCGGTGCTCGGTCCGCTGCTGCGTACCGCGGTGCGCGCGGGCGAGGCGATCGACATCCGGGCGATCATCGCGCAGATGTTGCAGATGGGCGACGAGGGCCACAACCGCAACCGCGCTGGCACCCTGATGCTGCTGCGCGAACTGCTGCCGAACATGATCGACAGCGGCGCGCCGACCTCGGACATCGCCGAGGCGGCCCGCTTCGTCGGCGGCAACGACCACTTCTTCCTGAACCTGGACATGCCCGCCTGCAAGCTGGCGATGGACGCGGGCCGCGACGTGCCCGGTTCCTCGCTCGTGGTGGCGATGGCGCGCAACGGCACCGACTTCGGCATCCAGGTCTCCGGCACCGGCGACCGCTGGTACACCGGCCCCGCCGAGGTCCCGGACGGCCTGTACCTGGGCGCGTACGGCCCGGACGACGCCAACCCGGACATCGGCGACTCGGCGATCACCGAGACCGCCGGTATCGGCGGCTTCGCGATGGCGGCGGCACCGGCGATCGTGCGGTTCATCGGCGGCGAGGTGGACGACGCGCTGGCCGCGACCAGGCGGATGTACGAGATCACCCTCGCGGAGAACCCGGCCTACCAGATCCCGGTGCTGGACTTCCGCGGCACGCCGACCGGGATCGACGTGACCAAGGTGGTACGCACCGGCATCCTGCCGCAGATCAACACCGGCATCGCGGGCAAGGTCGCGGGCACCGGTCAGGTCGGCGCGGGCCTGGTCACCCCGCCGGCGGACTGCTTCGTCGCGGCGGTCCAGGCGCTGGCCGAGGCGATACCGCCGACCGGCTGACCTGCGAGGCCACCGCGAGGAGCCCGCCGCGCGATTCGCGCGGCGGGCTCCTCGCTTGTGTTTGCGCAGGTGGTGCGGGTGTGCGGCTCGCGGGGCGGCGGCCGCGTGGTGCTCAGCGGTGGATGCGGCCGTCGGTCAGCGACAGCGGGCGGGCGGAGCCGCCGTGGCGGGCCCGGACGATCTCGGCGAGCACCGCGATCGCGGTCTCCTGCGGGGTGCGCGCGCCGAGGTCCAGGCCGATCGGGGAGTGCAGCAGCGCCAACTCGGCCTCGGTCACGCCCGCCTCGCGCAACCGCGACAACCGGTCCTGGTGCGCCCGGCGACTGCCCATCGCGCCGACGTAGGCGACCGGCATGCGCAACGCCCGGACCAGGACCGGCACGTCGAACTTGGGATCGTGGGTGAGTACGCACACCGCCGTGCGCCCGTCCACGCGGGTGTCCGCGAGGTAGCGGTCGGGCCAGTCCACCACCAACTCGTCGACGTCGGGAAAACGCTCCGCGGTCGCGAACACCGGGCGCGCGTCGCACACGGTCACCCGGAACCCGGCGAACGCGCCCGCGCGGGCCACCGCCACCGCGTAGTCGTTCGAGCCGAACACCAGCAGGCGCGGGCGCGGCAGGTACGAGCGCACGAAGACGATCTCGTCCTGTCGTACGCCGAGCGCCTCGACCGGAACCAGCGCGTTGCCGTCCGGCCGGGCCAGCGTGGTGCGATCGTCCGCGAGCAACGCGCGCAGCGCGGGCACGAACGGACCGCTCCCGTCCTCGTCCGCGCCGTCCTCGTCCGGGCCGACCACCACGCGGGTGCCGAGCCGATCCGCGTCCGGGGTCGCGACCACGGTGGCGACCGTGATCGGGCGGCCTTCGCGCAGCGCGGCGATCAGTGCGGGAAACTCCGGATAGCGCGCCGGGTCGACCGGCTCGACATACACCTCCAGGGTGCCGCCGCAGGTCAGGCCCACCATCAGCGCGTCGTCGTCGCTGATCCCGTAGGCGGCGGTACGCGGCCGGCCCTCGTCGATGACCTCCCGCGCCAGTTCGTACACGTCGCCCTCGACGCACCCGCCCGAGACGCTGCCCAGCGCCACGCCGTCGGCGGACACCGCCATCACCGCACCCGCGTCGCGCGGGGCACTGCGCAGCGTGGACACCACGGTCGCCAGCGCGAAGGTGCGCCCGTCCCGGTACCACGCCTCCAGGTGGTCGAGCAGTTCACGCATGGCCGTTCACCCGGTCCCTCGCTCGTCCACCAGCAGTGCACACAGTTCCTCCAGGGCCGCCAGGCTGTGCCCGGCGACAAAGTCGTCAACGTACGGAAGAGCCGCGGCCATACCCGCCGCCAGGGGCTGATACCCCTCGCGGGCACGGTGCGGATTGACCCAGATCACCCGATGCGCGAGCCGGTGCAGCCGGGCCATGCCCACCGCGAGCCGGTCCGGATCGCCGCGTTCCCAGCCGTCCGAGGCGATCACCACCACGGCGCCCCGGGCCACGCCGCGCCGGCCCCAGCCCTCCAGGAAGGCGTGGAGCTGGTCGCCGAGCCGGGTGCCGCCGCTGAAGTCGGGCACGGCGGCGGACGCCGCGGCCAGCGCCCGGTTCGGATCGGTGTGGGCCAGCTCGCGGCTGATCCGGGTCAACCGGGTACCGATGGTGAACACCTCGGCGCCGCGGCGGCGCCGGACCGCGGCGTGGCCGAAGCGCAGCAGCGCGTCCGCGTACGGCGCCATCGAGCCGCTGACGTCCAGCAGCAGCACCAGTCGGCGCGGCCGCAGCACCCGGTCGGTGTAGCGCAGCCGGTCGAACTCGCCGGTCCGCAGCGCGGCGCGCACCGTGCGGGTGCGGTCGATCCGCCCGTGCCGGGCCGGCCGCCGGCGCCGGGTGCGGCGGGTCGGCGCGGCCGGGCGCAGCAGCGCGAGCAGTCGGCGCAGCTCGGCGCGCGCGGCCGGATCCAGCGCGGCGATGTCGCGCCGGCGCAGGATCTCGGTGCGGTCGGCGGCGGCGATCCGGGGTTCGTCGTCCGACTCCTCCCGGCGGGGCGGCACCTCGTCGGGGCCCAACAGGCCCACCGCGCGTTCGACGTCGACATCGGGTCGACGGCGCCCGGGCGGCGGCTGTTCGCAGTCGAAGTACGCGGTGAACGCGGCGTCGTAGCGGGCCAGTTCCTCGGGCGCGGAGCACAGCGTGAGTCGACCCGCCCAGTAGGTGGCCGGCCGCGCGTCGGCGCCCAGCTCGGCCGCGGCGGTAAGGAACGCCTGCACGCGCCCCGGGTCGGCGGGTACGCCGGCGGCCCGGACGGTGCGCGCGAAGGCGACCAGCGTCTCCACCCCGTCGCGCCGGGTCGGCGCGGCGGCGGCGGCGCGCACCGTGGCGGCGTCCAGCGGACCGCGCCCGGCCATCTCAGCCGCCCGCCGCGAGCAGCCGAACCAGGCCGGCCGCCCGTACGCCGTCCAGGTCCTCCCGGTGCTTGAGCACCGCGCCGAGCGTGCGTGCGGCACTGTCCGGGTCGAGCTCGCGCACGCCGAGCACGAGCAGCGCGCCCGCCCAGTCCAGGGTCTCGGACACGCCGGGCGGCTTGACCAGGTCGGCCGCGCGCAGCCGCCCGACGGCACGGACCACGTCCTCGGCCAGCCGGCAGCTCACCTCCGGCAGTCGGCGGCGCACGATCGCCACCTCCCGCGCGTGGTCGGGGTGGTCGAGCCAGTGGTACAGGCAGCGCCGCTTGAGCGCGTCGTGCAGCTCGCGGGTGCGGTTGGAGGTCAGCACCACCAGCGGCGGCACCTTCGCGGCGATCCGGCCCAGCTCGGGCACGGTCACCGCGAAGTCGGACAGCACCTCGAGCAGGAACGCGTCGAACTCGTCGTCGGCCCGGTCCACCTCGTCCACGAGCAGCACCGCCGGCGCCGCCTCGATCGCCTGCAACACCGGCCGGGCGATCAGGTAGCGCCGGTCGTACAGCCCCGCCTCCAGTGCCGCGGCATCGGTCTCGCCCGCCGCGCCGGCCGCCCGCAGGTGCAACATCTGGCGCGGGAAGTCCCAGTCGTAGAGCGCCTGCGAGGCGTCCAGGCCCTCGTAGCACTGGAGCCGGAACAGCGGCACGCGAAACGCGGCCGACAACGCCTGGGCCAGCGCGGTCTTGCCCACCCCTGGCTCGCCCTCCAGCAGCAGCGGCCGACCCATCCGCAGTGCGAGGTAGGCGGCGGTGCCGATGCCGTCGCCGGCCAGGTAGTCCACGCCGTCGAGCCGGGCGACCACATCCTCGGGCCCACCGAGGCCGCCCGCGTCGACGCCCTCGTCGTCCCACCACGCCTGCGACACGGCACACACCCCTCGACACCCGTACTGTCCGGTTCGCCTCGACCCGGGCCGTGATCGGCGACATGCACCCGTCGCGGCACCGGTGATCGTGTTCAGTACACGCTGTACCGGCCGAGCCCTCGACGGCAACATTTGCCAAACCGCCGGCCGATCCCTGCGTATCCGTGACCGCCCGGCGCGCGGCGCGCGGTCCGCCGCGATCAGCGCCAGGTGCGTACGTCGACGAGGCAGGCCGTCGCGAGGTCCGGTCTGCCGCAAAAGTCGCCGGCGCGGGTCGCGACGACCAGGATCGGCTCCCCCTCGGCGTCGAGGTGGGCGAGATGGAAGCCGATCACCCACGACGGCTCCGCGACCAGGTCCCGCGGCGGGCGCAACCGCACCGACGCGGCGCCGTCCGCGGCGAACACGACGGCGTTGTCCGCGGGTGTGCCCGGTTCCGTTTCCAGGGCCTCGACCACCAGGACCCGGTCCGCCCACGCCACCACCGAGCGCGGCGGCCGATCGAAGGCCGCCTCGACCACCCGCCCGTCGTGCCTCCAGCGCACGAGCCGGTCGTCGCCGGTCTCGTCGAGGACGATCGCGGGGGCGGCATCGGCAGGCACACGAACCAGTCTCGCACCACCGCCCACGCCGGGGCCGGCACACCGACCCCATCCGCCGCCGGTCCGCGGCCCACACCCGCGTGGCCCGGCACCGCCCACGCCCGTGGCCCGGCACCGCCCACGCCCGTGGCCGGCACCGCCCACGCCCGCCACGCCCGCCGCCGGCCGGCCCGCGCGGCGCTCGCCGTACCGGTCTACAACCAGCGTGGTAGACGGGTGTGGACCGTCGGTTTGACGACGGCCCGTCGATCACGGGCTACGCTGCGCCGATGCGGGCCCGAACGGTGCGGAGCAGGTTGTCCTTCACCCTCCCCACGACGGTGGTGGACGCGATCCTCGCGCTGTCCTACATCGTGGTCAGTCTGCTGTTGGCCCGCGAGGATCCCACCGGGGAGTGGCGCGCGACCGACACGCTCGGTTTCGCGCTGATCGTGGTGATCAACCTGCCGCTGATCCTGCGCCGCCGCGCCCCGGTCCCGGTCCTGCTGGTCATGCTCGCCCTCCAGGTCGTCTACATCGCGCTGGGCTACTGGCCGGTGGTGAACTCGCTCGGCACGCTGATGGGGATCTACACGGTCGCCGCGCACCGATCGATCCGGACCATGGCCGGCTGCGTGGTGGCGGTGGGCGCCACCTGGCTGTACGCCGGACTGGCCGCGGACGGTGGTTCGATGACCACCGTCGTCGCCCAGATCCTGGTCATCCCGCCGGGCATCTGTTGGTTCGGCGTCGCGGCCCGGCGGCTGAGCGAACGCAACGCGCAATACGCGATGTTGACCGCCCGACTGGCCCGTGAGCAGGAGGCCCGGGCCCGCCGGGCGGTGACCGACGAGCGGGTGCGGATCGCGCGCGAACTGCACGACGTGGTCGCCCACCACGTGTCGGTGATCTCCGTGCAGGCCGGCCTCGCCGAGTACGTGCTGACCTCGGACCCGCCCACCGCCGAGGCGGCGTTGCGCACCATAGGCGAGACCACCCGCGAGACCCTGGACGAGATGCGCCGGATGTTGATGCTGCTGCGCGCGGACGAGGAGGACGCGTCCGACGTCGACGAGGCACCGCCGGACGCCGCGCGCGGGCGCACCGCCGACGATCGGCTGGATCCGGCGCCGGGGCTGGCCCGACTCGGCGAGGTGGTGCGCCGGATCCGGGCCGCGGGAGTCGACGTGCGGACCACGACGCTGGGTCTCGCGCGCCCGCTGTCCCCGGGCATCGAGCTGTGCGCGTACCGAATCGTCCAGGAGGCCCTGACCAATGTCCTCAAACACGCCCGTACCGCCCGGGTGGACCTGGTGGTGGACTTCGGTCCACACCACTTGCGGATCACCGTGACCGACGACGGTGGAGACGGGGCCCCGAGGATCGCCCCGCAGGAGTTCGATCCGGGCACAATCGATGGGGTGGCGGCGCACGGGTTGATCGGCATGTCCGAGCGCGCCAAGCTCTACGGCGGGACGCTCGTCGCGGGACGGCGGCCCACCGGGGGATTCGAGGTCGGTCTCGTCCTGCCGATCCCGGCCGAGCCCACCGCGTCGGCCGAGAGCGCGGGGGCCTAGGCCGCCTCGTACCGACGTGACGAAGGGACCGACGGGGTGACCAAGGTGCTGGTGGTCGACGATCAGATCCTGATCAGGGCGGGCCTGGCCGCGTTGTTACGCGCGGCCCCGGGGATCGACGTGGTCGGCGAGGCGGCCGACGGGGCCGAGGCGATCGACCTGGCCGCGAAGCTGCGCCCCGAGCTGATCCTGATGGACATCCGGATGCCCGAGGTGAGCGGCGTGGAGGCCACCGAGCGCATCCTGGCCGCCGCCGAGGGCACACCGCCCCGGATCGTGGTGCTGACCACGTTCGACCTGGACGAGTACGTCTACGCCGCGCTGCGCGCCGGGGCGTCCGGTTTCCTGCTCAAGGAGATCGGTCCGCAGCGGCTGTTGGCGGCGATCGACGCGGTGATGGCCGGCGACATGCTGTTCGCGCCCAGCGTCACCCGGCGGCTGATCGAGACCTACGTCGCGTTCGCGAGCGCGCCGACCGGCGACGTGCCGCCGGACCTGGAGACGCTCACCGGGCGCGAGTTGGAGGTGCTGCGCCTGGTCGGGACCGGGATGGCCAACAACGAGATCGCCGGCACCCTGGTGGTCACCGAGTCGACGGTCAAGACCCACTTCAACCGCGCGCTGGCCAAGTTGAACCTGTCCAGCCGGGCGCAGGCGGTGGTGCTGGCGTACGAGACCGGGCTGGTCACACCCGGCGGTCGACGCGGCTGAGCGACCGTGCGGCGCGGTCGGCGGCGCGGTTCACGCCGGTCCGCCGCCGGGAGCGTGCCCGTGCGGCTGGGCCAGTGCGGCCAGTTTGGCCAACACCCCGGGGTCCAGCGCGGCGGCGATCGGGCGGCTGTGCCGGGCGGAGAGCTCGGTGAACCAGTCCTGGAACCAGGCACGGACGGCGGCGGCCCGCGCGGCGGGCGGGCCGAACTCGGCGTCCTCGCGCTCGGTGACGTGCTTGAACGCGGTCAGGAAGTCCTCGACGCGCAGCTCCGGATCGTGCGCCAGGGCCAGTTCGAGCAGTCGGCCGGTGTCGTAGCGGTCGGCGAGCGCGAAGACGTCGAAGGCGTCCCGCACCTGCGAGCGCAGGCACAGGGTGACCACCTTGGCCGCGACGAGGTCGTCGGGGTGCAGCACCGGGACACCGTCCACGACGGTGGGCTCGTGCGTACGGGGCGCGACGTGCAGGGTCAGCGGTGTGCCCTTCCCGCCCCCGGCCGGCCGCACGGTCATCCGGACGAAGGTCTTGGTGCCGGCCCTGCCGTCGACGCCGACCCGGCAGCCCGCGTCGGTCAGCGCCGCGACGATCGCGGTGCGGGCGGCGGACAGCCGCCCGGCGTCGCGCGCGGCCAAGGCGAAGTCGACGCCGTCGCCGTCCCGGTCCGACAGACCGTGCCGACGAAGACCACGAGCGCCGGCCAGGGCGATCCCGAAGGGCTCGCCGGCCGCCGCGACGATGTCGATCCGCTGTTCTTCGGGGTGGTGTCGCACGATGTCCGGTCCTTGGCGTCGGGGCTCATCAGGGTACGTGCCGACCGCCGCGGTCACGGCGTCGGCGGGGCTACTCCGAGGGTTGACCCGGGCACGGCGATCTACCACGCCGGTTCGATCGACTCTTCCACCCGGGACGGGATGTCGTGGCGGAGTCCGGCTGCTTGGCTTCACCCATGGCCGCTTGTCGGGGGTTGCCCCGAACACTCGGCAAGCGGCCTTTCGACATGAGCTCGGGTACGGGGGTGGGCTCATTTCGGATCCAGGGGTGGCCGGTGCGCGGCTTGCGCACCGGCCACCCGGGGCCGGGCCCAGGAGAACCGGGGGCGCGGCGGGCACGAGCCGCGGGAGCGCCCGGGCGCCGGGGCGGCGACCCGTCACCCGCGCCGCCGCAGTGTGTGCCGGTGCAGCCGGCGCGGGACCCGCAGCAGCCGATCGGTCGGCGTCACCACCCACCGGATGCCCTCCCGCAACACCGGACCGGGCCTGGCCACCGCGGCCCGGAGCCGGCGCTGCTGGGCCAGGCGCCGGCGACGCTCCTCGATCCGCTGCGCCAGGTCGCCCGGAGTGCCCGCCGGCCGGGTCTCGTCGACCAGCTTGTCCACCGCGGTCAGCAGCGTCCCGTACAGCTCCCAGCGGTCCGGGTTGGCGATCGAGTCGGCGAGCAGGATCGCCTCGGTACGCAGTCGGTCCTCCTCGGCCTCGGCCAGCCGTTCGCGCAACGTGACCTCGGCCCGCGCGGAATCCTCCGGGCGGTTCTGGCCGTGCAGCACCAGCAGGTGGCCGTACGCCGCGAACAGCGCGGCCAGCGAGTGGAACAGGCTGCGCAGCGACTGTGCGGTGGCCAACGGGATCTCGGTGTACGCCGGCTCGCCGCGCTCGCCCGGCGCGTACAGCCCGCTCAGCGACCGGCATACCATGCGCAGCGCCACCGCGCTGATCTCGGCGGTGTCCAGGCCGCTGCGCAGCGCGAGCACGCGCACCGTGGCGCGTCGGCCCCGCGGGTTGAACCGGGTGCCCTCCTCGGCCGTGGACAACGTCGCGTCCACCCGCACGATGTCCCGGTCGATCCGGCGCGCCTCCTCCAGCCAGCCGTGCGCCCGGTCGTGGGTGACGTCGTCGTCGATCTCCCGGGCCATGGTGTCCAGGAGCCGGGTCAGCGCGTCGAAGGCGGACATCACCGCCTCGTTCGCGGGCCGCACGTGTACGGGCGGGGCCAGGACGAGCGAGAACACCATGCCGACGGCGGCCCCGATCAGGGTCTCCGCGACCCGGTCCCACGCGGTGTCCCCGACCTGGCTGACGCCGAGCACGATCATCGCGCTGATCGCCACCTCGTTGATCGAGTCCCCCAGCCGGATCAGGTGGCCCAGACCGAGCGAGGCCAACAGCAGCAGGGTCAGACTCCACCAGTTCAGCCCCACCGCCTCGCTGAAGAGCACCGCGATGAGCACACCCGAGACCACGCTGGCGACCCGCTGCACGCCGGTGGTGAAGGTCGCGTACGAGGTGACCTGGACGACCAGGAGCGCGGTGAGCGGGGCCAGGATCGGCTGCGGATCGGGGCCGGCCAGGAACAGTGCGGCGACGTAGGACGTCACCGCCGCCACGGTGGTCCGCAGCACCTGCGCGACCAGCGAGGTCTCGCTCTCCTTGACCCTGGACAGCGCCGCGGCGAGATCGACTTCCGACGGCATTCGGCTCCTTCCTCCTCGGTCCCGCGCGCGGGCGGATTCCCCTCGTATGCCCTGTTCCGCAGCCGTACACCACGTGCCGTCGGGGTCGTGAAGGCAATCCTCGGGGCCGATCCCGATCCGGCGGGCGGGTGGACGCACCGCCGTACGGGACCGGCGCGGCGGTCGCGGGGCCGGTCCGGTCCGGCCGGTCCGGCGGTCACCCCCCATCGGAGGCGGGCCCGGACCCACCCTGCTCGTCGCTGGCGGCACCCGACGAGCGGCTCGTCGTGGTCGCGTTCCCGAACGCTTCGGGTGCCGGGTCCGCCCCGGTTGCGGGCGGTGGGTGAACGGCAAGGATGGGAAGTGATGCCCTCCCACCGGAGGCGTCGGCACGTCTGGAGGACCGTGATGGCCATTCTCATGCAGATCGATCTGCCGGGGGTCGAGAAGGAACAGTACGAGCAACTCTCCGCACGCGTGCGGTCCGGCGAGATCCCGGCGGAGGGATGTCTGGCCCACGTGGCGATCCCGACGGACGACGGCGTACGGATCATCGACCTGTGGGAGTCGCGGGCCGCGATGGACGCGTTCACCACTCGGCTGATGCCGGTGGCCGAGGAGTTGGGCTTCCCGCCGAGCCCGGCACCGCCACAGGTCACCGAGGTTCACGGCTACTGGATCCCGGGCGCCTAGGGCGTGTCCTCAGTCCCCCGCCGAACTCCACGACGCCCGGCACCGCATCCGCCCTGCGGGGTCATCGCCGCGCTCACGCCGTGGAGCCCGGCGGGGGATTGAGGACACGCCCTGGAGCCCGGACCCGTCGCCGGCGGTCGGGTTGCCGAGGCGGCCCTCGGCGGCGGCGCGCACAGGCGCTCCCCGCCCCGGTCGCGCAGCCGGCGCAGCAGCGACAACACGCCCGTGCCGCCGGCGGCCCAGCCGGGGTCGGTGCCGGCGAGGGTGTTGTCGGGGAACAGCGGGCGGCGCGTGGTGCCGCCGCTGCGCGCCAGGATCAGCGACACCACGTCCTCGGCGCCCCGCCAGTGCTCGTCGTCGCCGGTGACGAGCGCGGCGTCCACGAGCAGTTCGCCGACCCCGGAAAGACCGCAGCACTGCGATACCAGGCTCATCCGAGGTGCGAGCGCATGGCACAACCGGGCGCAGCGCAGGCCGAGTTCGAGCAGCTCCCGCTCCTGTTCGCGCGCGCTCGCCGCGATCAGGACGGTACCGATTCCGGCCATTCCCCGACACCAGGACGCGAAGTGCCGGGCGGCGCCCGGGCGGGCCGCCTCCGCGAGCAACTCGGGTGTGTGCGCGGCGAGTCGATCCAGACCCTCGCGGGCGGCGAGCCCGACCGCCGGGTCGGGGACCGGGTCTGCGTCTTCGTGTGCGCGGGTGTCGTGGCAGGCGCGGAGGAAGTGCACGATGCCGGCCTCGCCGTGGGCGTAGCCGTGCGCGTAGGCCGCCCGCGACGAGGCCGGCGGCAGGTCGTCGGTCCCGGGCCTCGCGTCGCGTGGACGGTCCAGGAGGGCCTTGGCGCACGCGTCCGCCGCGGCCAGGTGCCGGGCGGCCTGCTCGATCCGTCCCGCCGCCTGGGCTTGGCGCGCCAGCAGCAGGTGGCCCGTACCGGTGCCCGCCGCACCGCCGATCTGGTCGCCGGTGTCGTCGTACGACGGGGGATCGGGCGGGAAGGCCGGCAGGGGAGCGACGGCTCCGCCCGGCAGTGCGGCGGCGGCGCGCAGGAACAGCTCGACCCCGGTGCGGCCGGTGAACAACGCGCCGGAGAGCGCGTCGAGTTCGGGGTGCGTCGCGGTGCGGCGGGCCAGCTCGGCGACCGCCTCCGCGACGCCCGGGCGGTCGAGGTGGTGCAGCAGTTCCAGGCCCACTCCGGCCGCGCCCGCGTAGACCGTCAGCGTCGATCCCGGGCGCGCGCCCGATGCGGCGGGCAGCGCGGCGGCGGAGGATAGGCAGCCGGCCACGGTGTGCGCGATCACGTCGTCCAGCAGGTCGGCGTCGATGCGAGGCGGCGTGCGCGGACGGCGGCCGTGCGGCGGCTCCGGCAGGCCGGCCCGCAGGCGCCGGGCACAGGCCAGCCGCTCCCCGCGATCGAGGCTGAGCAGCCCGCCGACCAGGGCCCGGACCGGTCGATGGGCGGCGCCGGGAAGCGCGGCGGCCAGGCAGGCCAGCGTACGATCGCGGTTCACCGCGCGGTCGGGGTCGACGATCACCGGATTCATCCCGGTCAGTGCGTAGTGCAGCGTCGCGCCCAGCGCGTACAGGTCGTCCGCCGGGTCGGCCGGGCCGTCGGCGGGGTCCGCCGCGAGGGTGTAGCCGGGGGTGCCGCCGGCGGGGCGGTGCGCGCCCAGCGCGCTGATGCCGAAGTCGACCAGCCGGCAGGTGCCGTCCGTGTCGAGGACCACGTTGCCCGGTTTCAGATCGCACATCACCACGCCTGCGGCGTGCATCGCGTCGAGTACGGTCAACAACCGGCGGGCCAGCGCGGACACCCGGCGCCCGGGCAGCGCGTCGCCCGGATAGGGGCCGCGCGTCAGGACGTCGCGGCGCAGGTCCGCGGGGCCGCAGTCGGTGGTGACCAGGTACTCGTCCTCGCCGTGGCGCACGTGGTCGACTACCCGGGGCACCGCGTCGAGATCGGCCAGCGCGGCCAGCACGGCGCGCTCGTGGCGCAGCCGGCCCCGGGCGTCCACGCCGTCGCCGTCCTCGCCCGCGTAGGCCCTGGCCTGCTTGACCACCACCCGTTCGCCGGTCGTGGTGTCGAGGGCGCGGTAGACGTTTCCGTGCGGAGAGCGGGCGATGCCCGAGGTGAGTCGGTACCGGCCGCCGACCAGCCGCGCGGGTCGCCCCGGGGCGGGGGCGGCGGCGCCGAACGGGTCGGTGGCCCAAGGGGGTTGGCGGTATCGAATGCTCGCCCGGCCGGGGAAGCGCTGTCCGTCGGGGCCGGTCATCGGCGACTCCGCGGCGCCGGATCCGGTGGCCCGGAAGGGGCCGTAGCGGTAGTACACCGGCGCGTCCGGCCGGACCCGGCGGTCGCCGAGCACGCGCGGGCCGGTGCGACCGACCAGCACTTCGGCCAGTTCCCGGCCCACGGCCGCTACGTCCTGTCCGCGCGGGTACACGGTGGCCGCCTTGCCGACCACGGCCGGATCGCGCACCCCGGAGTTGAGTTCCGCCAACACGGCGGTGCTCACCGCGAACTTGGCCAGGCAGCGATAGCGCAGCAGCACCGGGACCACCAGGTCCAGGGTCTCGGGGAAGTCCTCGGGCCGAGCCGAGACGTGCAGTTTCCATCCGTGGTCGAGCACGGGTACGCGCGGGTCGAACAGGTGCAGCCAGACGTCGTCCGCGCTGCACCGCCGGGCGTGGCCGGCCACGAGCGCCTCGAGCCGCGCGCGCAGATCCTGCGCGGACCCGTGGGGGATCGACCGCACCATGCCCATTCCCCTCCGCTCCCTCCTGCCGGCTTTCGCCGCTCTTGCCGTGCCAACGAATCCTGCGGTCCTGCCGGTCCTATCGTGTTCGCGAATCCCGCTGCTCTTGCCGGTCTCGCCGTTTCCGGATGCGCTGCCGGCGTGGGGTGCCGCGTGTGGGTGCCCGGGAGCGGGCCCGATCGGGCCGATGGGTTCCGATCGGGCCGTGCGCACCGGGTCGTTCGGGTCCGGGTCAGACCTTCCAGTCACATCCGACGCGCGTCGTCGCGGTGGGCCAGGGCTCGGGCAGACACGCCTCGATCCGCCGGTCCGGGTTCGACTCGTCCTCGAACTCGACCGCTTCCTCTTCCACCTCGACGTCGAGCGGTCCGGCGTCGCGGATCTCTACCTTCACGGGGCTCATATCGATCCTTCCTGCAAAAAGGCGGGCAGATCATTACACGAACCGAGCGACTTTCGATTGTTCGTGGCCGCCGTGCCCACCTGTGCCCCCGGTGCGGATGGGGCGGGTGGGCCGTCGTACCGCGCCAATAGTCTCCTCGTCGGACAACGAAAGGAGAACGTGCCGAATCGGCCGGCTTGTGGCGGGATTTCGCACGGGTGAACGGGATCCGCGCACGACGCGGAGCCGCGCTCGGCGGGGTCGGGTGGTGGGACCGCGGGGGTGCCCGATGGCGGTCGGGTGGTGGGAGTGGGTGTTCGATGGCGGCCGGGCGGTGGTGGGGCGAGGGTGCTCGATGGCGGTCGGGTGGCGGGGCGCGAGCGGGTGTCGCCGACCGTCTACGGTGAACCGACGCCCGGGCCGGTCCCGCCCGCCCCACCCGCGGCGGGAGCCGGTGCGTGGGCGACCCGAACCAGCTCCCGGAGAGTTCCGCCGATGACCAGCACACCCCGCTTCCGCAGTACCGACGCGGCACGGGCGCGATTGTGGGGGCGAGACGTCGAGCGGGCCGAGATCGCGGCGGTGATCTCGCGGGCCCGCCTCGGTCGCGGCGCGGTGCTGGTGCTGCGCGGGCCGGCCGGTATCGGCAAGTCGACGCTGCTGGAAGGGGCCGCGCGCGACGCCGACGGTCTGCGGGTGCTGCGCGCCGCGGGAGTCGCGGCCGAGGCCGGTCTGCCGTTCGCCGCGCTGCACGGCCTGCTGCGGCCGGTGCTGCACCGACTGGACACGCTGCCCGACGTGCAGGCGGCGGCGCTGCGCGGCGCGCTGGGGCTGGCCCAGGCCGGGCCGGACCGGTACCTGGTCGGCTCGGCCGTGCTCGGGCTGCTCTCCGACCTGTCCCGCGAGCGGCCACTGCTGTGCCTGATCGACGACGCGCACTGGTTGGACGTCGCCTCCGCCGAGGTGCTGGTGTTCACCGCCCGGCGGCTGGACGCCGAGGGCGTCGGGATGCTCTTCACCGCTTGGGACGCCCCGGAGGGCTTTCCGGCCGGTGCGCTGCCCGAACTCACGCTGTCCGCGTTGGAGCACGACCCGGCCGGGGCGCTGTTGGCCGAGCGGGTCCCGGATCTGACCCCGGCGGTGCGCGAGCGGATCATCGCCGAGTCCGCCGGAAACCCGTTGGCCCTGATCGAGTTCGCCGCCGGACTCGACGCCGACGCGCGTACCGGCCGGGTCGACCCGCCCACCGCCCTGCCCGTCACCGACCGGGTCTCGGCGGCCTTCGGGGACCGGATCGCCCGGCTGCCCGAGCCCGCCCGCGTGGTGTTGACCGTCGCCGCCGCCGAGGGCACCGGCGACCTGGGCACGGTGCTCCGGGCCGCGCGGGCGCTGGGCGCCGGCGCCGCGGACCTCGACGCGTGCGTGGCGGCCGGCCTGCTGCGCGGCACCGGCGCGACGATCGCCTTCCGACACCCCCTGGTGCGCTCGGCCGCCTACCAGCGGGCCGGGGTGGCCGGCCGCCTGGCGGTGCACCGGGCGCTGGCCGCGGCCACCGACGGCGAGCGCCGACTGTGGCACCTGGCCGAGGCCGCGGCCGGGCCCGACGAGAGCGTCGCGGCCGCGTTGGAGCGGGCGGGCGTGGACGCGCACGAGCGCGGCGCGACCGGGGCCGCCGCGCCGATTCACGAACGGGCCGCCCGGCTCAGCCCGGAGCCCGCCGACCGGGCTCGGCGCAGCGTCCTGGCGGCCCAGATGGCCGTGATCGCGGGCCGTACCGAGCACGCGGCGGAGTTGGCCGATCGGGCCCTGGCCCGGACCGAGGACCCGTTGCCGCGAGCCGGTCTGGCCATGGTGCGGGCGGCCGCGGCGAGCGAACGCGGCACCCCGCGCGGCGCGGCCCGACTGCTCATCGAGCACGCCCGGCCGATCGCGCCCACCCATCCGGAACTCGCGCTGAGCCTGCTGACCATGGCCGCAGGCAGCGCGTGGTCCGCGGCGGAGGAGGTCGAACTGCGCGAACTGGCCGTCCTGGCGACCGAGTCGGAGCGGGCCGCCGGCGCGTTGCGGCCGGCCGCCGGCGAGTCGGCGGAGCATGGGTCGGCGGAGCATGGCTTGGCGGAGCATGGGTCGGTGGAGCACGCGTCGCCGGCCGCCGCGATCACCGCGCTCGCGCACCTGGTCGACGACGATCCCGAGCGCGCCCTGCCGATCCTGCGATCCTTCGTGACCGGTGTGCGGGTGAACCCGCCTGGTCTGCTGCTCACCCGGATCCTCGCCGGCAACCTCGCGGTACTGCTCGGCGACGACGACGCGGCCCTGGACCTGTCCACCACCGACGCCGCACGCACCCGGGCCCGCGGCCAGGTCGGCGGGCTGCCCGGCGCGCTCCAGGTCCAGGCGCACGCCCAGGCGATGGCCGGCCTGCCGCACGACGCGGCGGCCACCATCGCCGAGGCGCTCACCTTCGCGCGCGACACCGGTCAGGCGTACCGGGTGGCCCGACTCCACGTGATCACCGCCCGGATCGCCGCCGAACGCGGCGACGAGGACGGGTGCCGCGCGGCGCTCGCGGCCGACGCCGACCTCGCCGGGACGTCCGCGTTCGGCGGGGTCGCCGAGACGACGGCCGCCGCGGACTGCGCGCTCGCACTGCTCGATCTCACCCTGGGCCGGTACGAATCGGCGCTGCGTCGGCTGACCGAGTGCACGCGCGGACCGGCCCGCCACACCGCCGCCGCCGTGGCCGCGAACGCGGACCTGGTCGAGGCCGCCGTCCGGGCCGGCGCCCCGGAGCAGGCCCGGGAGGCGGCGGCGCGCTTCGAACGCTGGGCCCGGGCGAGCGGGACCCCGTGGGCGATGGCGGTCGCGCTGCGCTGCGGCGCGCTGCTCGCCGAACCGGACGCCGCCGACGCGCTCTACGTCGCGGCCATCCGCGAACACGAGCGGGGCGGGCGGCCGTTCGAGCGGGCGCGCACCGAACTGCTGCACGGTGAATGGCTGCGCCGGGCCCGGCGGCGCGTGGACGCGCGCGCCCCGCTGCGCTCCGCGCTCGCCGGCTTCGAGCGGTCGGCGGCGAGCCCGTGGGCCGAACGGGCCCGGAGCGAGCTGCGCGCCACCGGCGACGCGGCCCCGGTCGACACCGGCGACCCGGACGTACTCGCCCGGCTGACGCCGCAGGAACTGCACATCGTTCGACTCGCCGCCGAGGGCGTGAGCAACCGGGACATCGCGAGCCGGCTGTTCCTGAGCCCGCGCACGGTCGAATACCACCTCTACAAGGCCTATCCCAAGCTCGGCATCGGCTCCCGCGGCGAGTTGTCCCGCTTCCGAGCCGCGAGGTGCTGAATCGCCCCCGGCCCCGGGGGTGCCGGCGGTGGGCGGGACCCCCACCCACCACCGGGCGGTTGCCGGGTGGGCACAATGGCGGCATGACGACGCCGAACACCCCTCCGTCCCGCGACGAGCTGATTCGGCACCTGGAGACGACCCGCATCGCGGGCCGGGTGGCCACACCTCGAGAGGTCAATCTCCGGCACTACGCGGAACTGGTGCAGGGCAACCGGCGGTTCTGGCTGGGCCTGGACCTGGGCGACCGCTGGAAGACCGCGGACGACGTGCTCGACGTGATGGTCGAGCGGGTGGGCGTGCGCGCGGACCCCGAGCACCGCACCGGTCAGGACACCATCGACCCGCGACTGACCCTGGACGGGCTCGATCGCATGGCCGCCGTCCTGCGCGACGCCGCCGCGCGCCGGCTGCGCGTACTGATCGCCACCGGACACCCCGGCGGCCTGTTGGACGTACATCGGGCCATCGGTCGCGCGCTGCGGGCGGCCGGCGCCGAGATCCTCGACATCCCCCGTGGACTGCACACCACCGAGGGCGACGACGACACCAGCGGCAGCGTGCGGCAGTTCGGCGGTGTGGCGGTGCTCGAACGCGGGGCCACGCTGTGGCACACCCACGCACCGCAGCCGATGAGCGCGATCCTGGACGCGCTCGCGGCGGCCGGGCGGCCCTGGCCGGACCTGGTCGTCGCCGACCACGGCTGGGCCGGCCGTGCCGGGCAATACGGCATCCCCACGGTCGCGTTCGCCGACTGCAACGACCCGGCGCTGTTCCTCGGCGAGGCCGAGGGCACCGTAACGGTCACCGTCCCGCTCGACGACCACGTCGTGGACGCCCGCGACTACGAGCCGATGACCGCCTACCTGCTCGCGACCGCCGGCCTGGACCACGACGCGCGGTAGGGCCGGGCGGGCCACCGCGACGGCCGGGAAGCGGTGATCCGTTCCCGGCCGCGGTTCGGGTGGGTGCCGCGGCCGGGAACGCCGCGGTTTCGGTGGGTGCCGCCGTGCCGTGGGTGCCGCTGTGCCGGTGGGTCAGGAACGTGCTCGGCGCGGCTTCGCGGGGCGCTCCACGGGCTGCTCCGCGCTCTTCTCCTTGTTCTTCTCCTTGATCCGGATGGTTTCCTTCCGGACCTCGGCCTGGGTGGCGCGCTCCTGCCGCAGCCACTCCGGGCCGTCCTCCTTCAGCGCGTCGATCTCCGCGGTGGTGAGCGCCTCGGTGATGCCGCCGCGGGCGAGGCCGGCGATGGAGACGCCGAGCTTGTTCGCCACGACGGGCCGCGGGTGCGGGCCGTTGCGGCGCAGTTCCCGGAGCCACTCGGGCGGGTCGCTCAGCAGCGCGTTCAACTCGTCGCGGGAGACGACACCCTCTTGGAACTCGGCGGGGGTGGCCTGGAGGTACACGCCCAGCTTCTTCGCCGCGGTCGCGGGCTTCATCGTCTGGGTGGTCTTGTGCGACGTCATGCTGTCAAGAGTAGCGACCGTGTGCGGTGCCTCCGATCATGGCCGCTAACCTGACGTGGTGACAGGCTCGGAAGAACCCACCCCGTTCCGGCTCGCGTACGTTCCGGGGGTGACCCCCACCAAATGGGTGCGGGTCTGGAACGAGCGGCTGCCGGACGTCCCGTTGACGTTGATCCCGGTGTCCGCGGCCGACGCGGCCGACCTCCTGCGCGCCGGCGACGCCGACGCCGGGCTGGTGCGGCTGCCGATCGACCGGACCGAGCTGAGCGCGATTCCGCTCTACACCGAGACCACGGTGGTCGTGGTGCCCAAGGACCACGACGTCGCGGGAGTGGACGAGGTGGTCGCGGAGGACCTGGCCGACGCGGTCGTCCTGCATCCGCTCGACGACACCCTGGAGTGGGAGCGCCGGCCGGGGGTGCCCGCGAAGGAGCGGCCCGCGACCACGGCGGACGCGGTCGAACTGGTGGCTGCCGGGGTGGGCCTGCTGGTCGTCCCGCAGTCCCTGGCCCGTCTGCACCACCGCAAGGACCTGACCTACCGGGTGGTGTCCGACGCTCCCGAGTCGCGTGTGGCGCTGTCCTGGCCCGAGGCGCACACCACCGACCTGGTGGAGGAGTTCATCGGGATCGTCCGCGGACGCACCGTCAACAGCTCACGCGGTCGGACCCCGACGCCGGCCCAACCGAAGACGAAGTCCCAGCGCCCCGACGCGAGCGGCGCCAAGCGCAAGCCCGGCGCCGCCGGCGGGTCGGCCGGCAAGGGCGCCCGCGGCGGCCCCGGCGCCGGCAAGGGCGCCAAGCGCGGCAAGCCCCGCCGCCGCTCCTGACCCGCCATCGCGCCCCACCACACCCGATCGACCACGAGAGCACGCCGCGCGTTCCGTGCCGCACGCCTCCACACCCGGCTTCATCTCCGAGTGGAGCCGCGAGTCGAGTCCGGCGCGGTATACCCGAGACACCACAACCTCGCTACGCAAACGCACGTGGAAGCTCGCCGTGTGATTGCGGACAGGGACCCATGGAGAAACCACCGCTTCCGTAGCCTCATTGATCGCCTCGCCCGCTTTTATGGCGAGGCCGAATGCGAACACGGTTTACGGGCCGGCGCGCTCGGCAACCCGTCGCCGCACCGCCGGTCATCCGGTGACGCCGTGCGGCGCACCGGGCCGACGTCTCCTCCGAGGGAGGCCGGCCACGGTGTGCCGAAAGCTCGGGCAGCAGCCCCCGTGGGGCTCAGGCTGCCCAGGGCGTGTCTTCGATCCCCCGTCGGGCTCCACGACGCCCGGCACGGCATCCGCCCTGCGGGTTCCCTCGCCGCCCCGGAGAAACGCCCGAAGAGAACCACTATGCGGGCGCTTCTCCGGCACGCCGATGCACGGCATCCGCCCTTCGGGCTCCTCGCCGCGCTCACGCCGCGGAGCCCGACGGGGGATTGAAGACACGCCCTAGTGGGCGGCCTGGTACTTCTCGACGAGATCTGCCGGAATCCGACCGCGGGCGTTGACCTCGATGCCGTTTGTCCTGGCCCACTCACGAACCTTCACCGGGTCCGGCCCTTGGCCGGCCGCCGCACGAACAGCCTTGGCGCGACGAGCGGTTCCAGTCTTCCGCCCGGCGTTGAAGTACGGCCCGAGGGTGTCGAGCAGCCGCTGGTAGGTGTCTTGGCCGAGGTCGATTTCGTAGGCGACGCCGTCCAAGCCGAAGGTGTGTGTCGCGATGTCCTCACCCTCCTCGCCGGTGATGTCATCCGTGAACAACGTGACTACGCGCTGAGCCATTGCCGGAAATCCCCTTCCTGGGAAAGGGAAAATCCTAACGGAAAATCAGATCCGACTTCACGTCGTCTCAACCACCGGTCGGAGGGAAGTCGTGAGCCCTTTCCGAGGGCATTACCCCGGCTCTTTCCCGGGTGACGACCACCCGCGGTCGTGACACCCGCGCCTCCTCGCCCGCGAACTGGTGTGCGGCCGTGTCGCTCGTCCGCCGAATGTGACCCGGTCGGGCGGGGCGGGCGGTCGGGGGCGTCGAAGGGCGGTTCGGAGGCGGGCAAAAAAAGTTCGGCGGAATCGGGAACCCGGCGAGGGCCCGCGCGTCTGGATGTCCGTCACCGACCGGTGGCGGCCGGCGTGTGCGCACGGCGGTCCGTTCGATGCTCGACAAGGAGAACGGTGTTCATTCCCTCCCCGCGCGTCCCGCGCCGCACGACCGCGTCGCCGCCCGCCGGCCGGGCCCGGGTTCGCGCCGGTCGCGTGCTCGGCGCCGGTTTCGTCCTGGCGGCCTCGGCCGTGCTGGTGACGCAGAGCCCGGCGATGGCCGACGACACCTCGCCGACGAGCCCGGCGCGCGTTGCGGACTCCCGGGCCGTCCCGCCCGGCACGCCCGCGCAGCCGCCTCGGGACGCGGCGCCCGAGGCCCGCACACCCACCGCGCCCCCGACCGCGCGCCCCGTCGGCACCGCGCCGCCGACCACGCGACCGGGTGGCGCCACCCCGCAGCCGGCCGCCGAGGTGCCCGGGCGGGCCGGCAGCCCGGGGGCCACGCCGCCACCGGCGGAACGCCGCCTCGCCGAGACCGGCGGTGACGACAGGACCGCGCTGTACATCGGCGGCGCGGCGGGACTGCTCCTGCTCGGCGGCGGTGCCGTCGTGCTCGGCAGGCGTCGCGGCCGTACCGCGACCTGATCGGTGCGAGGAACCGGCCGGTGTCCCGGGGACGTCGACGGAACTCACGAGAAGGTTCGGCCCCGAACTCGCGTACTGGATGAATCGCGTCAACGTCCGCTCAGACGTTGAAGCGGA
>NZ_JBSFEO010000025.1:0-173729 GCF_053594475.1 Embleya sp. NPDC001921 | reverse complement strand
CGACGAGCTGCGCCACCTTCTGCGCGATGCCGGGTACGCGCTGCCGCGTCGAGGTGCTCACCACGATCAGCGCGCCGATCGAGGAGGGGGCGGGCATCCTGGACACGATCGGCGCGCACGCCTCCGCCGCCACGTCCGCGAGCGGGGCCTCGTCCGGCAGCCAGGAGCGGGACGCGATGCCGCTGCGGCGCCGGATCCACTCGTCGGTGAGACCGATCGACGCGAAGTGGTCGTTGTCGATCCTGCGGCCCGGCTTCGCGGTGGCGATGTCGACGATGCCCGCGTTCATCCCCGGTTCGCCAGCTTCACGAAATAGGCGCTGAAGTCCTCCAGGAAGGCGAAGCCCGCGGTCTCCTTCAGGTCGCCCTTGACCTGGAGCTCGCTCTCCAACTGCTGGTGCAGTTCGACCAGGTCGAGGGAGTCGAGGTCGAGATCGGCGACCGGCCGGGCCAGGTCGTCGGGGCCCAACGCCGGGTCGCGCTCGCGCAGTTTGGCCAGCATGGTCTCCGCGATACGGCTTTCGATGACGCTCATGGGTCCTCTCCGTTCAGGTGACCGGATCCTTGGATCCGGGGCGTGTTCCAGGGGCGTGGGAGGCCGGTGCCGCGACATCGGCCGCGGCACCGGGCGTGTCCTAGCCGGCCGCCAACCGATACAGCACGTCGCCGGATTTGAGGATCGTGCCGACCGTCGCGGAGTGGGCCGTGACCCGTCCGCCGCGCTCCGCCTCGATCTCCGTGCTCGCCTTGTCGGTCTCGACGACCGCGATGACATCCCCCCGCTCGACCCGGTCGCCGACACCGGCGACCCACTCGATCAGCAGGGCCTCGCCGAGGCCGTGCCCGAATTCGGGAACCTGCATGTCCTCGGAGGAGTCGCTCACTTCGTCATCACCAGCACCTCGTCCTTGATCTCCTGCACACCGATCAGATAGTCCATCTCGAAGTCCGCCGGGGGATGGATGCGGCGATCGGGCGCCAGCCGGCGCACCGGGGCCAGCAGCGTGTGGAAGCCGTGCTCGGCCACCGACGCGGCGATCTCGGCGCCGATGCCGACGTCCTTGGTCGCCTCGTGCACGATGAGCAGCCGCCCGGTGCGGGCGACGGACGCCAGGACCGTGGCCATGTCGATCGGGGCGACCCAGCGCAGGTCGATCACCTCGACGTCGACGTCGGGGGCGAGCGCGTGCGCCGCCTCCAGCACCTCGTGGGTGATCGCGCCGAACGTGGCGATGGTCAGGTCCGTGCCACGCCGTACCACCCGGGCCGCGGTCGGCGCCCTCGCCGGCTCGGGGTCCCGGGCGGGCGTGTCCCGCCGCCAGTACAGGCGGATCGGCTCGTACATCACCACGGGCGAACCGAGCGTCACCGCGTACCGCAGGATCTGGTCGGCGTCCTCGCCCGTGGAGGGGCACGCCACCGAGATGCCCGGGAAGTGGGCGAAGAGCGCCTCGTTGGACTCGCCGTGGTGCTCGACGCTCCGGAACCCGCTGCCGGTGGGGATCCGCACCACCAGACTCGGGTTCACCTGCCCGTTCCACCGGTGGCCGATCCGGGCCGCCTGGGTCACCAATTGGTTCACCGCGGGGAAGACGAAGCCGTCGAACTGGATCTCGCAGACCGGCACCAGCCCGCTCATGGCCATGCCGACGGCCTGGCCGACGATGGTGGACTCGGCCAGCAGCGAGTCGCGTACCCGATCCTCGCCGAAGCGTTCGTGCAGACCCCGGGTCACCCGGAAGACGCCGCCCAGGCGTCCGATGTCCTCGCCGAGCAGCAGCAGGCGCGGATCCTGTTCGAGCAGGTCGGCGAGGGTCGCGTTGATCGACTCCGCCAGGCCGGCGGACCGTACGGTGCCCATTACGTGTACTCCTTTATCAACCGCTCGCACAGCTCCCGCACTTCCGCGTCGACGGCGTCGAGCCACGCGGTGTCCACCAGGCCCAGGCCGCTCAGCCGGTCCCGGTAGGCGGACACCGGGTCCGCGGCCTTGGCCCGCGCGATGTCCTCGCGGGTGCGGTACGCCTCCTGGGCGTCGGAGGTCGTGTGACCGCGGATGCGCCCCACCTCGATCTCGACGAGATAGGGCGCCCGCTCGCCGCGGATGTGGGTGGCGGCCCGGGAACAGGCGGAGAAGACGGTTTCCGGGTCCCCGCCCGAAAGCCGGACGGACTCGATCCCGAAACCCCGGGCGCGCTCGGCCACCGAGGTGCGCATCTGCTCCTCGGCCGGTTTCGAGATGGCCCAGCCGTTGTTCTGGCAGACGAACAGCACGGACGCCGACTCGACGGCGGCGAGGTTCATCGCCTCCGACATGTCGCCCTCGCTGGTGGCGCCGTCGCCGACGTACACGACGACGAAGTCCTCCCGCTCCTGCAACCGTTGCGCGATCGAGTAGCCGACGCCGTGCAGCGTCTGCGCCGCCAGGACCACGGTGGCGGGGAAGTACCGCGTCCGGAGCGCGTCCCATCCACAGAAGGTGCGCCCGGCCCACTGCGCGAGCAACTCGTCCGGTGTCACGCCGCGGATGAGGGCGACCGCGTGCTCGCGGTAGGTGGGAAAGACGGCCGCGGCCGGGCCCACGGCGAGCGCGGAGCCCACCTGTGCGGCCTCCTGCCCCTGGCAGGACGGCCAGAGGATCAGCGCGCCCTGTTTCTGGAGTCGGTGGGCCTCCTCGTCGATGCCTCTCGCCACCAGCATGTGGCGCAGCAGCGACCGTCGTGTGTCGTCGTCTGGGGCTGTTTCGTACTCGGATTCTGACTTCAAGACCATTGATCACCAGTCGCAGGTTCGTCGATGAGGTTTGTGTCGAACACCGTCGCGCAGTGGCGACCGCGCTCGGGGTGGGGCCTTTCCGACGTTTCTCCACTCGGGAGACCAGGCCTCGGCGGGCCGCGCGAGTCGGTAATCGACTGCGCGCTCTCGATCGCCCAGGCGGGAGGGGATTGGCTGAACCCGAATTCGAGCAGGCCCGTCCACGGGCCGACGCTCGGTCATGGTGGCACAGAATTCGGTGCGGTACAGGTCCGGACGGATGACCGTGAGATGAGCGATCATCCGGCATTGTGGCGTCGGCGGTCGAGTCCTACGGTGTGGTGTCGGCAGGCCGAGTCGGCTGCGGATGCCGGGTGTCCTGTCGACAGGACGACACCGCACGGTGCACCCGCGCCCGGCCCCGGCGATGTGCAATTCCCAGTCGCCTCATGGTGGTCGGGGGTCGCCCGGACCCCGGCGAATTGCAATCCTGAGTTGCCCCGAGATGCTCGGCGGTCGCTCGGTCCTGGTGTTTCCAATCCCGAGTCGTGTCGTGACGATTTGATAAGGACGGTGCCGGTGAGTACAAACCCCTTCGACGACGAGGACGGCCGTTTCCACGTCGTGGTCAACGACGAGGAACAGCACTCCCTGTGGCCGGTGTTCGCGGAGGTTCCCGCGGGCTGGCGCGTGGTCTTCGGCGAGGCGGCCAGGGCCGACTGCCTGGAGTACGTCGAGCGGAACTGGACCGACATGCGCCCGAAGAGCCTGCAGGAGGCCATGGCGGCGGACTGACGGCTTGCGGACTGATCGAGTCCGTCCGATCGAGTCCGTCGAGGAGACGCCCACCCGTCACATCGGAGTCAGTTGATGATCCTTCAGGGAAAGCGGGTGGCCCTGCCCTCGGCACCCGTCGTCCACACACAGTTCGAGGCTCACGCGAAGGCCACCCCCGACGCCGTCGCCGTCTTCTGCGCCGGACGGCAGGTGACGTACGCGGAACTGGACGCCCGGGCCAACCGGTTCGCGCACTTCCTCATCGCGCGCGGACACGGCCGGGGCGCGAAGGTCGGCGTCTGCCTCGACTACTCGATCGATATCGTCGTCGCCATCCTCGGCACGCTGAAGGCGGGCGCGGCCTACGTGCCGCTCGACCCGGCCTATCCGGCGGCGAGGCTGCGACTGCTGCTGGGGCAGGTCCCCGACCTCGCCTTGATCACGGCCTCCCCGGTGACGGCCGAACTGGTCGAGTCCGCGTCCGTGGAGGTCGTCGTCCTGGAGGAGTTGTCCGCGCACCTGGACACGCTCCCGACCACCGGCCCCGACGTCCCGGTCACCGGGGACGACGTGTGCTACGCGGTCTTCACGTCCGGATCCACCGGTACGCCGAAACTGACCGCCGTGCGCCACGAGGGCTGGTTCAACCTGCTGAACTGGCTGATGCTCGAGTACGGCCTGCACCGCGGGTCGCACAACCTGGTCGTCAGCGCGTTCGGGTTCGACCTCTCGCAACGCAGCCTGATGATGCCGTTGTTCTGCGGCGCCACCCAGTACCTGATGGCGAGCCGGAACTTCGACGCCGCGATGGCCTACGGCATGCTGAAGCGGCACGAGATCCGCACGGTGCACTGCGCCTCCAGCACGCTGTACCTGCTGGTGGACTGGGAGACCGCGCGCAAAGGCGAGGCGCTCACCCGGCTGGACTACGTGCTCTTCGGCGGCGAGCCGCTGCACGCGGAACGGCTCACCGACTGGGCGCGGCGCGAGGGGAACACGTGCACCCTCCTGCACCAGTACGGCGTCGCCGAGTGCACGGATGTCGCGTCGTCGTACGACCTCGCCGACTACCGGCCCGGGGAACACGACATCGCGCCGGTCGGCAGGCCGGCCTACAACACCGACCTCCACCTGCTCGACGAGCGCATGCGCGGTGTCGCGGTGGGGGAGTACGGCGAGATCTGCATCTCCGGGACCAGCGTCGGCGCGGGATACCTCGACGGCACGGGGCCCGAATCCGAGCGGTTCACGACGATCGTGGTCGACGGCGAGCCGCGCAGGCTGTACCGCACGGGCGACCGAGGCCACGTGAACGAGGACGGCGACCTCGTCGTCGCCGGCCGGATGGACGCGCAGGTCAAGGTGCGGGGCATGCGCATCGATCCCACCGACATCGAGCGCGCGCTCGGCAGGCTGGCCGGAGTCACGCAGGCCGCCGTGGTGACCAGGTACACCGACGCCGGCGAGGCCGAACTGATCGCGTTCATCGTCCCGTCGGGGGACGATCTCGCCGAGAACGACGTGCGCGCCGGCCTGCTGGAGACGTTGCCGCGGAACATGGTGCCGGCCGGGTTCATCAACATCCCGCGGATTCCGCTCAGTCCGCACGGCAAGGTGGACCGGGCGGCGCTGGTCGACGCGTGCCGGAACCGGTACGCCGACAGCGGCACCTCGGCATAGTCGACGGACCTTGATGACAACCGAGAGGACTGTGATGATTGCCGAGCGAGTACGCGCCATCTGGTGCCGGGAACTTCAGCGCGACGACATATCCGTCGACGACAACTTCTTTGCCCTGGGCGGTCAGTCCGTGATTATGGCCAGGATTCAGGGCGCTTTCATCGAGGAGCTGGACATCGAGGTCCCGGCGGACCGGATGTACCTCAATCCGACGGTGGCGTCGATTTCCGCGTACATCGAATCCATGGGTGCGGTGGCCCAGTAGCTTCAGGCGACTTCACCGGGACGGGCGGGCGGGAACGGCCGGTTCCCGGTGACCGTTCCTCGGGACCGATTACCTGGGACCGATTACATGGGACCGATTACCTGGGGCCGATACGGCGCCGGGTGTATTTCTCCCGCCGGTTCGGAACGGTGGGCATCACATTCGTGTTCGGCGGTGGCCGGTTCGGCCGCCGCATCAACGGTGTGCTCGGGCAAGGCGACAATTCCGACTGCGGCCGCGTCGGGATCCATAAACCACTTGGCAAGAGAGGCGCCATGTACGACGTAATTGTCATAGGTGCCCGTTGTGCGGGTTCGCCGGCGGCCATGTTGTTCGCGCAGCAGGGATATCGCGTCCTGCTCCTGGAGAAAGCGCGTTTCCCGCAGGACACACTGTCCTCGCACTACATCCACCAGCCGGGCGTGGCGTTGCTCGGCCGGTGGGGGTTGCTCGACAAGCTCCGCGACACGGGCTGCACGCCGATCAACCAGGAGAGCTACCAGGGGCCCGGCGTCCGGCTGGACGGCTTCTCCCTGCCGGTCGACGGCTACCGGACGACGTACGCGCCCAGGCGGTTCGTGCTCGACCCGATCCTCGCGGACGGTGCCGTGGCGGCCGGTGTGGAGTTTCGCGAATCCTGCGCGGTCACCGACCTGGTGTTCGAGGACGACCGGGTCGTCGGAGTGCGGTACAGCACGCCCGGCGGCGCCGAGGCGACGGATCGGGCGCGGCTGGTCGTCGGCGCGGACGGCATGCGATCGCTGGTGGCCCGCAAGGTCGGTGCGCCGAACGTCGTCGAGCACCCGCGGATGAGCTGCGTCTACTACAGCTACTGGGCCGGGGTCCCCGCGGGCTTCGAGCTGTACGAGCGCCCGGGGCGCTGGATCGCCACTCTCCCCACCAACGACGATCTCACGCTGATCATGACCTACTTCCCGCAGGACGAGTTCACCAAGGTCCGCACCGCGGTGGAACCCGCGTACCTGGAAGCCGTCCGCTCGACGAGCCCTGAACTGTCCGAGCGCATGTCGGCGGGCAAGCGCGTGGAGCAGATGTACGGCACAGGGCACCAGGAGAACTACTTCCGCAAGGCCTACGGGCCCGGGTGGGTGCTGCTCGGTGACGCGGTGCACCACAAGGACTCCATCACGGCCCGCGGCATCACCGACGCCTTCATCCAGGCGCAGTCGCTCACCGACCGCATCGGGGAGCGGCTGCACGACGAGACCGCGCTCAAGGCGGCGCTGCGGCGCTACGAGAACGACCTGACCGACAACTTCCTCAACCTCTACCAGGGCGTGCTCAACGTGGCCGAGCTCAAGCCCGAGGGGCGCACGGAGATGTTGCGGAAACTGGTCGGTCACCAGGAGTTGATCGACCGGTACTTCTCGACGGTGTCGGGCGCGTGCACCTTGGACGACTTCTACAACGCCGACCTCTTGACGGTGCTCGATCAGAACTGAGTGGCGGATTGCTTCCCGGTAGTTCTGCCGATTTGGAGACACAATGATCCCGTTGTCGTTCGCGCAGCGTCGGCTGTGGTTCGTGGACCGGTTCGAAGGCCCGTCGCCGACCTACAACGGCGCTTTCGCCCTGCGGCTGACCGGTGAGCTGAGCGTGGGTGCGCTGGAGTCGGCGCTTCGCGATGTCATCGACAGACACGAGGTCCTGCGCACGGTGATCGTCGAGGACGACGACGGGGTCCCGTACCAGCAGGTGCTGCCCTTCGATCGCAAGCCGTTCGACCTGCCGGTGGTCGAGGTCGCCGAGGAGGAGCGGGCGGCGGCGGTCGAGGAGATGGCCGGCGAGTGCTTCGACCTGGCCGCCGACATGCCGATCCGGGCCAAGTTGGTGCGGTGCGGACCGCGCGAGCACACCCTGGTGCTGGTGGCACACCACATCGCCGTGGACGGCGAGTCCTTCGGGCCGCTGTTCCGCGACTTCACCACGGCCTTCGCGGCCCGCCGACAGGGCAGGGCTCCGGCGTGGGAGCCGCTGCCGGTGCAGTACGCGGACTACACGCTGTGGCAGCGCGACCTGCTCGGCGACGAGTCCGACCCGGACAGCCTGGCGGCCCGGCAACTGGAGTACTGGCGCGAGAACCTGGCCGATCTGGCCCAGCCGCTGGCGATACCCACCGATCGTCCGCGCCCGAAGGCGATGAGCAGCCGCGGCGACGTGGTGCACTTCTCGATCGACGCCGACCTGCTCCGGTCGGTGGAGAAGCTGGCCGCGCAGGCGGACACCACGATCTCGATGGTCATGCACTCCGCGCTGGCGGTGCTCCTGCACCACCTCGGCTGCGGCGACGACGTGCCCATCGGCGCACCGATCGCGGGTCGCACCGACGAGGAACTGCGGGACCTCGTGGGCTTCTTCGTCAACACCTGGGTGCTGCGCGTCGACCTCTCCGGGAACCCGACCTTCGGCGAACTGCTCCAGCGGGTGCGGGACCGGGCCCTGGCCGCGTACGACAACCAGGACATGCCGTTCGAGCGGCTGGTGGAACTGCTGAACCCGGACCGGTCCACCGCCTACCGGCCGTTCTTCCAGGTGATGCTCTCCTGGCAGCCGCCCGTGCCGGACCTGGAACTGCCGGGCCTTCGGGTGCGGGCCGAGAAGCTCGAGACCAACACGGCCAAGTTCGACCTGTTCTTCGACATGCTCCCGAACGGCTCGGGCGAGGCGGACTGCCGGCTGGAGTACGGAACCGACCTGTTCGACCGGGACACGGCCGAGGGCATCGCGAACCGGTTCGTGCGGGTGCTGGGCCGGCTGGTGGCCGACGCGGGGAGCAGGATCGGCGGCCTCGACGTGCTCGACGAGGCCGAGCGGGACCGGGTGCTCGTCCGGTTCAACGACACCGCCACGGAGGTGTCCGAGCTGACGATCCCGGAGCTGTTCGAAAACCGGGTGGCCGGCACGCCGGACACCCCGGCGATCGTGTGCGACGACCGGACGCTGACCTATCGGGAGCTCGACGACCGGGCGAACGCCGTCGCGTGGGAGCTGATCCGGCGCGGCGCCGGCCCGGAAGACCTGGTGGTGCTGGCGTTGCCGCGCACCGAGGACCTGGTGGTCGGCCTGCTCGGGATCCTCAAGTCCGGCGCCGGGTACCTGCCGATGGACCCGCAGTACCTCGGCGGGCGGGCGGCGAGCGTGCTGTCCGAAGCGGCTCCGCGATTCGCGGTCACCGACACCCGGACGTGGCGGGACCTGCCGCGCGACGACATCTCGACGATCGACCTGGACCACCGCGCGGACTGGGACTCGCCCGAGGGGGCGCCGGACGACACGGGGCGGATCTCGCCGTTGGCTCCGGACAACCTGGCCTACGTCATGTACACCTCCGGCTCCACGGGCAAGCCCAAGGGTGCCGCGATCACCCACCGCAGTGTCGTCAACGGCGTGCGGGAACTGGTGCGCGTGCTGGACGCGCCGCCCGGTTGGCGGATGCTCGCGGGCACCTCGGTGAACTTCGACGTCTCGGTCTTCGAGCTGCTTTCCACGCTGTCCACCGGCGGCACGGTCGAGGTGGTCCCGAACGCCCTGGTGCTCGGCGAGCGGGACACCTGGGCCGGCGACGTGATCAGCGCGGTCCCCTCGGTGCTCGGGGAACTGGTCGGCCACCTGGGAAAGACGACCGGCGTCAATACCGTCGTCTTCGCGGGTGACGTGCTCCCGGCCCGACTGGTGCGGCAGGTGCGCGAGGCGCTGCCGGGCGTGCAGATCGTGAACTCCTACGGGCAGAGCGAGAGCTTCTACGCCACCACGTTCTCCCTCGCGGCGTCCGAGGAATGGGCGGAGAGCGAGGTCGCACCGATCGGCACCCCGCTGGGGAACATGCGCGCCTACGTGCTGGGCCCGGGACTGGTTCCGGTGCCGCAGGGCGTGATCGGCGAGCTGTACGTGGTGGGCACCTGCCTCGGTCGCGGCTACCACGGCCGCCCGGGCCAAACCGCCGAGCGGTTCGTGGCGAACCCGTTCGGCCCCGCCGGCGAGCGGATGTACCGCACCGGCGACCTGGCCCGCTGGAACGCGCAGGGGCAACTGGAGTGCGTCGGCCGCAGCGACGGCCAGGTGAAGGTGCGCGGCTTCCGGATCGAGACGGCCGAGGTCGAAGCGGCGTGCGAGGCGCACCCCGGAATCAGCCAGGCGGTGGTGGTCAGCCGGGAGGTGCCCTCCGGCGGGCGGCGGCTCGTCGCGTACGTGGTGCACACCGGCGGGGAGGCAGTCGGTGACGACGGCGCCGGCGGCATCGGCGACGTGGACGTGCAGTCCGGCGCCTCGGCCGCCGAACTGCGCAGGTTCGTCGCGGCCCGACTGCCCGACTACATGGTGCCGTCGGCCTTCGTGGTGCTGGGCCGCATGCCCTACGGGCCGACCGGCAAACTGGACCGGTCGGCGCTGCCCGAACCGGAGTTCGTGGGAGAGACCTACCAGGAGCCGCGCACCGAGGCCGAGGCGATCATCGCCGCGGCCTACGCGGACGTGCTCGGTGTGGAACGGGTCGGCATCGACGACGACTTCTTCGCGGTGGGCGGGGACAGCCTGCGCTCGATCCAGGTGGTGGCCCGGGCCCGGGCCCGGGGCCTGGAGCTGACCACGCGGGAGATCTTCGAGTGCCGCACGGCGGCCCGGCTGGCCGAGGTGGCCTCCGTTCGCGGGGACCGGATGCCCGTGCTCGCCGAGGACGAGGGCGGCGGCGTCGGCCCGATGCCGTTGCAGCCGGTGGCGCGCCAGGTGTTCGAGCACGGCGGCGGCACGAACCGGTTCGCCATGGCGCTGGCGCTGGAGTTGCCCCCGGACATCGACGCGGACGCATTGGCCGCGACGCTGGACGCGGTGCTCGACCGGCACGACCTGCTGCGCGCACACCTGGTGCGCGGCGACGAACCCTTTCTCGTCGCGCGTGAACCGGGAACCGTGCGGGCGGCGGACCTGATCCGCCGGATTCCGTGCGACGGTCGGTGGGAGGACCCGTCCCTGCTCGACCTGGCGAAGACGGAACTGGACGAGGCGACCGGGCGACTGGACCCGGAAGCCGGGAGCATGGCGGAATTCGTCTGGTTCGCCGCGGACTCGGGCGCGGGACGGCTGCTCGTGGTGCTGCACCACCTGGTGGTGGACGGCGTCTCCTGGCGGATCCTGATGTCGGACCTCGCCGAGGCGTGGCAGCAGGTCCGTTCCGGCCGCACGCCCGAGCTGCCCGCGGTGGGGACGTCGGCCCGCCGCTGGGCGGCGGCGCTGCAGGCCGAGGCGCTCGCCCCGGAGCGGGAAGCGGAACTCGCATTCTGGCGGGACATGCTCGCCGCGCCGAACCCCCCGCTGGGCGCCCGGGCGTTCGATCCGGCGGTGGATGTGATGTCCACGCTCGACACCGTGCGGGTGCACCTGCCCGCCGACGTCACCGAGGCGGTGTTGACCAGGCTGCCCGCGGCGTTCAACGGCACCGGGACGGACGTGCTGCTCGCCGCGCTCGCCCTGGCGGTGAACCGGTGGCGCGGCGCGGACCGCTCGACCCTGATCCGGCTGGAGGGGCACGGCCGCGAGGAGGCCGTCGTTCCCGGGGCCGACCTGTCCCGGACCGTCGGGTGGTTCACCAGCATGTACCCCGCCCGGGTCGACGTGCGCGGCGTGGACCCGGCCGACGCGCTCGCCGGCGGCCCCGCGGCCGGGCAGGCGATCAAGCTGGTCAAGGAGCAACTGCGGGCGATCCCGGACAAGGGCCTGGGCTACGGACTGCTGCGCCGACTGAACCCGGAGACCGCCGGGCAACTCGCCGAACTCCCGGTGCCGCAGCTCGGGTTCAACTACCTCGGCCGGATCTCCGACGCCGACGTGCCCGAACACCTGCGCGCGCACGGATGGGGACCGGCGTCCTGGTCCGCCGAGCTGATCCCGGCGCCCGACCCGGACCTGCCCGCGCTGTCCGCGCTGGAGGTCAACGCGGTCGTCACGGACACCGCCGAGGGCACCCGGTTGCAGGCGGTCTTCATGTTCCCCACCGGGGTGTTGTCCCGCGAGCGCACCGCCGAACTGGCGGACCTGTGGGTCGAGGTGCTGCACGGCATGGCCCGCTACGCCGCGCGCCCGGAGATCGGCGGGCTGACGCCCTCGGACACCTCGCTGGTCTCGGTGCGGCAGGACGAGATCGAGACCTGGGAGGAGCGCTACGGCCGGCTGGCCGAGGTGTGGCCGATGCCCCCGTCGCAGTCCGGCATCCTGTTCCAGGCGGCACTCGCCGACGGCTCCTTCGACGTCTACCACATGCAGTTCGTGCTGCACCTGTCCGGGCACGTGGACCCGGCGCGCATGCGGTCGGCCGGGCAGGCACTGCTCGACCGGTATCCGAATCTGCGCTCCGCGTTCCTGACCGGAGTCGGTGGCGATCCGGTGCAGGTCGTGCCGGAACGCGTCGCCATGCCGTGGCGGCACATCGATCTGACCGGTCGCGGCGAAGCCGAACAGGACGCGGCGCTGGACGCGTTCCTGGCCGAGGACCGGGCCGACCAACTCGATCCCCTGCGCCCACCGCTGATCCGCGTGGCCCTGCTCACCTGCGGGCCGCAGCGGGCGAAACTCGTCATCACCGCGCACCACGCCCTGTTCGACGGCTGGTCGTCGCCGCTGGTGATCACGGATCTGATCCGGCTGTACTCCGGGGCCCGCGACCTCGCCCCGGTCCGCAGCTATGGCGACTACCTGGCCTGGCTGACCGCGCAGGACCGGGAGGCCTCGGCCGCCCGATGGGCCGCCGAGCTCGCCGGATTCGACCAGCCGACCCTGGTGGCCCCGAACACCCCCTTCCAGGAGGCGGCGTCCGCGCTGGGGCGGGTCGAGGTACCGCTGTCGATCGACAAGGGACGCGAACTCGCCCGGCGCGCCGCGGAACTCGGGGTCACGCTGAACACGCTCCTGCAGGCCGCGTGGGCGATCCTGCTCGCGAAGCTGACCGGACAGCGGGATGTGGTGTTCGGCGCCGCCGTCAACGGTCGTCCGGCGGACCTGCTCGGTTCGGACGAGATGGTCGGCCTGTTCATCAACACCCTGCCGATCAGGGTGTTCTGCCGACCGGACGACAGCGTGGCCCGGGTCGTCACCGAGCTGCAGCAGCGACAGACCGCGCTGCTCGACCACAACTACCACGGGCTGGCCGACATCCAGCGCGGCGTCGGGCTGCCCGCCCTGTTCGACACGATCGTCGTGTTCCAGTCCTATCCGATCGACCGCGAGGGCATGGTCGAGGCGAACACCTCGGCAGGCTTCACGATCGACGCCATCCGGCCGTTCGCGGGCTCGCACTACCCGCTCACCCTCAACGCCTCCGACCCCTACCTGCGGCTCTCCCTCGACTACCAGAACAACCTGTACGACCGCGACGCGGCAGAAACGATCGCCGCCCGGCTCGTGCGAGTGCTGGAGCAGGTGCTCGCCGACCCGAGCGCGCCGGTGGGCGCCCTCGAGGTGCTGGTGGAGGACGAACGGGACCGGCTGGTGCGCCGGGTCAACGACACGGCGCATCCGGTGGCCGCGGACACGCTGCCGGACGCGTTCGAGGCGCAGGTGGCGCGCGACCCCGACCGGGTGGCACTGATCGGCGAGCACGAGACGCTGACCTACCGGGAGTTCAACCGGCGTGCCAATCAACTGGCGCACTGGCTGGTGGTGCAGGGCGCCGGCCCGGAACGGCCGGTCGCGGTGCGGATCCCTCGCTCCGTGGATCTGATGGTGGCGATCTACGCGGTGGTCAAGGCGGGGGCGGCCTACCTGCCGGTGGACGTCGACCTGCCCGAGGACCGGGTACGGCATGTGCTGGACAGCGCGAAGCCGCTGCTGGTGCTCGACGGGGCGCTCCCGGACGTGTCCGGATACCCGGTGGTGAATCCGGAGCGGGTGCTGACGCCGGACAACGCCGCGTACGTCATCTACACCTCCGGGTCCACCGGTGGTCCCAAGGGTGTGCAGGTGTCGCACCGGTCGATCACGAACCGGTTGAAGTGGGGTCTGGCGCACTTCGACGTCGGCGTCGAGGACCGGGTGCTGCTCAGCACGTCGGCGAGCTTCGACGTGTCGGTGCCCGAGCTGTTCGCCCCCCTGCAGGTCGGGGCGGCCGTGGTGATCGCGCGACCGGACGGGCGCCGCGATCCGGCGTACCTGGCCGAATTGATCCGCCGGGAGCGGGTCACCGGCGCGGACTTCGTGCCCTCCCTGCTGGAGGCGTTCGTCGCCGAACCCTCGGCCAAGCAGTGCACGAGTCTGCGCTGGATCGAGGTCGCCGGCGAGGCGTTCCCGGCCGCGCTGGCGAACCGGGTCGTCGAACTGCTGCCGGATTGCGGCGTGCACAACCTCTACGGCCCCACCGAGGCGGCGGTCGAGGTCACCGCGTGGCAGCACGTGCCCGGTGCGGACCGGGTGCCGATCGGCGCACCGGTGTGGAACACCCGGGTGTACGTGCTGGACGCGGCGCTGCGCCCGGTCCCGCCCGGGGTCGCCGGTGAGCTGTACCTGGCCGGTGCCGGGCTCGCCCGGGGCTACCTCGGGCAGCCGGACCTGACCGCGAACCGCTTCGTCGCCTGTCCGTACGGGGCACCGGGGACCCGGATGTACCGCACCGGGGACCTGGTGCGGTGGAACGCGGACGACCAGGTCGAGTACATCGGCCGCACCGACTTCCAGGTCAAGGTCCGCGGCTTCCGGATCGAGCTGAGCGAGGTGGAGGCGGCGCTGACCGCGCACCCGGACGTCGAGCACGCGGTGGTCGTGGTGCGCGAGGAACGCGCCGGCGACCAGCGGCTGGTCGCGTACGTGGTGCCGGGCAGCGGCAAGGCGCAAGCGGCGGACCTGGACATCGCCGCCCTGACGGAGCTGGCCCGGGAGCGGTTGCCGGAATACATGGTCCCTTCGGCGATCGTGCCGCTCGCCGAGTTCCCCGTGACACCGAGCGGGAAGCTCGACCGCAAGGCGCTCCCCGCACCCGACCGGGTCGAAGCCGCGACCGGACGAGGGCCGCGCAACCACACCGAGGAAGTGCTCTGCCGGCTGTTCGCCGAGCTGCTCGATGTGCCGGAGGTCGGCATCGACGTCGACTTCTTCGCGCACGGTGGGCATTCGCTGCTGGCCACCCGGCTGACCGGGCGCATCCGCAGCGAGCTCAACGTCGACGTGAAGGTCACCACGGTGTTCCGCAATCCGACCGTCGCCCAGTTGGCGGTCGGGCTGGAGAAGCTCGCCACGTCGAAACGCCCCCAGCTGCGACAGATGAAGGTGCAGGAGTAACGCCGATGATCCCGTTGTCCTTCGCCCAGCGTCGGCTGTGGTTCCTCCATCGTCTGGAAGGCCCGTCCGCGACCTACAACATCCCGTTCGTGCTGCGCCTGGAGGGCGCACTGGACACGGCGGCCCTGGCCGCGGCGGTGACGGACGTGCTCACCCGGCACGAGAGTCTGCGCACCTTGATCGTGGAGGACGCGGACGGCACGCCGGAGCAGCGGATCCTGGCTGCGGCGGAGGCGGTGCTTCCGGTCCCGGTGGTCGACACGACCGCGGACGCGGTGGACGCCGCGCTGCACGAACTCGCGTGCGAGGGGTTCGACCTGGCCGCGGGGCTGCCCCTGCGGGCGACCGTCTTCCGGGTCGCTCCGCGCGAGCACGTGCTGGTGTTCGTGTTCCACCACATCGCCGCGGACGGGTCGTCGATGGCGCCGTTCCTGCGCGACCTGGTGTCGGCGTACTCGGCCCGCAGGCAGGGGAGCGCGCCGGACTGGGAACCGCTTCCGGTGCAGTACAAGGACTACACGCTGTGGCAGCAGCAGCTGCTGGGCGACGAAGCCGACCCGGAGAGCCTCGCCGCAGCTCAACTGGACTACTGGCGGCAGGAATTGGCCGGGGTTCCGCAGCCGGTGCAGTTGCCGCTGGACCGACCCCGGCCGACGGTCGCCGGCCACCGCGGCGGCCATGTCTCCTTCGAGCTGGAACCCGAGGTGCTCGCCGGGATCGGGAAGCTGGCCGCGGATCGCGGGGCCACGGCGCCGATGGTGGCCCAGGCCGCGCTGGCGGTGCTGCTGCAGAAGCTGGGCGGCGGTACGGACGTGACGATCGGCAGCCCGATCGAGGGACGCACCGACGATGCCCTGGCCGATCTGATCGGGTTCTTCATCAACACCTGGGTGCTGCGCGCCGACCTGTCGGGGAGCCCGTCGTTCGGCGAACTGCTGGACCAGGTGCGGGACAAGTCGCTCGCCGCGTACGACAACCAGGACGTCCCGTTCGAGCGACTGGTGGAACTGCTCAACCTGGAACGCTCCACCGCCTACCAGCCGCTGTTCCAGGTGATGCTGGCGTGGCAGTTCCTGTGGCCGCCGATCGAGCTGCCGGGGCTGCGGGCCACTCCCGTCCCGCTGGGCACCGACACCGCGAAGTTCGACCTGTACGTCAACATCGTCCCGGACGCGTCCGGGCGCGCGCACGGACGACTCGAGTACGCGACGGAACTGTTCGACCATGCCACGGCTGTCGACATCGTCGACCGATTCGTGCGCATCCTGGAGCAGGTGGCCGCCGATCGGGGGGTGGGCGTCGCAGACCTCGACGTGCTCGGCGAGGACGAGCGCGGGTGGTTGCTGCGCACGGTGAACGACACCGTCGAGCCGACGCTCGAGCCGGGCCTGGTGGAGACGGTGGCCCGGTGGGCACACGCGACCCCGGACGCGGTCGCCGTCGTCGGCGAGGAGAGCTCGCTCACCTACGAGGAGTTGCACACACGGGCCAACCGGATCGCGCACTGGCTGATCGACCGCGGGGTGCGGCCGGAGTCGTCGGTGGCCGTGCGGCTGCCCCGGTCCGCGGATCTGGTGGTCGCGCTGCTGGCGGTGGCGAAGGCGGGTGCCGCCTACATCCCGATCGACCCGGACCACCCGGGTTCGCGGATCGACTACATCCTTGAGGACTCCCGCCCGGCGCTCGTGCTCGACGCCGACGCGTGGGCCGGTGCGGATTGTTCCGGGTATCCGGACTCGGCACCGGCCGTGCGCGTGTCGCCGGAGAACACCGCGTACGTCATCTACACCTCGGGTTCGACGGGGAACCCGAAGGGCGTGGCGGTCTCCCGCGGCGCGCTGGCGAACTTCCTGGCCACGATGAGCCGGCGGGTCCCGCTGTCGACGGCGGACCGGTGGCTCGCGGTGACCACGATCTCGTTCGACATCGCGGCACTCGAGCTGTACCTGCCGTTGATCTCCGGAGCGGCGGTGGTGCTCGCGGGGAAGGACACCGTTTCCGATCCGTCGGCCGTCGTGGCGATGCTGCGCCGCCACGCGGTCACCGTCGTGCAGGCGACTCCGGCGTTCTGGCAGATGCTGGCGACGCACGAGCCGACCGCCGCGCGGGGTCTGCGGATTCTGGTCGGCGGTGAGGCGTTGCCGGCCCGGCTGGCCCAGACGCTCGTCGCCGAGGCCGCCGAAGTGTCGAATGTGTACGGTCCGACCGAGACGACGATCTGGTCGACCATGGCACCCGTCGAGGCCGGGGCGGGCGTGGCGATCGGGGCGCCGATCGGGAACACCCGGGTGTACGTGCTCGACTCCGCGCTGGGGCCGGTCCCGCGTGGGGTGCAGGGCGAGTTGTACATCGCCGGCGACGGGTTGGCCCGGGGCTATTTCGGTCGCCCCGAGTCGACCTCGGAGCGGTTCGTGGCCTGCCCGTTCGGTCCCGTCGGCGCGCGGATGTATCGCACCGGCGACCTGGTGCGGTGGAGCAGGGACGGTCGGCTGGAGTACGTCGGACGGACCGATTTCCAGGTGAAGATCCGGGGGTTCCGGATCGAGCCGGGGGAGATCGAGCATGTGCTCGCCGGGCACCCCGAAGTGGCCCGGGCGGTGGTCGTGGTGCGTGAGGACCGGCAGGACGACAAGCGCCTGGTCGGCTATGTGGTGCCCAAGGCGGACGCCGCGCTCGCCGATGCCGGCGCCGGGGCGGATGAGCGGGACCCGACCCCCGATCAGGCGATCGCCGCGCTGCTCGCCGAGTTGCCCGAGTACCTGCGCGAGCGCCTGCCGGACTACATGGTGCCCTCCGCGCTGGTGCCGCTGGCGGAGATCCCGTTGACGCCGAACGCGAAACTGGACCGGCGGGCGCTGCCGGCGCCGGACTACGCGCAGGTGTCGACCGGCCGCGCGCCGCGCGACCGGCGCGAGGAGACCTTGTGCGCGCTGCTGGCCGAAGTGCTCGGCCTGGAGAGCGTGGGCATCGACGACGACTACTTCGCCCTGGGCGGGGACAGCATTCGTTCCGTCCAGGTCGTCGCGCGGTCCAAGGCCCGCGGCATGGCGGTCAGCGTGCGGGAGATCTTCGAGTACCGCACGGTTGCCCGACTCGCGGCACTGGTGGCCGAGCGGGAGGGCGAGCGGGACGAGGAGGGTTCGGCCCTGGCCGAGTTGCCGGGGGGTGGCGTCGGCTGGGCCCCGCTGCCGCCGATGGCGGCGCACGTTCTCGCACTGGGCGGCGGCATCGGTCGGTTCTGCATGTCCGGCATGGTGACCCTGCCGGAGGGCATCGACCGGGAGGGGCTGCTCGCCACGGTGGGCGCCGTGCTGGATCGGCACGACGTGCTGCGGTCCCGGCTCGATCGCACACCGCCCGGCCTGTGGATCGAGCCGCCCGGCGGCGTCGACGTCGGCGCGCTGCTGCGCGAGGTCGCCGGCGGCGACGCCGATGTGCGGGCCGAACTGGACGCGGCCGCGGACCGGTTGGACCCGGACGCGGGTGTCATGGCGCAGTTCGTGTGGTTCACCGCCGGCGACCCCGGTGCGGACCGGCTCTTGATCGTGCTGCACCATCTGGTCGTCGACGGGGTGTCGTGGCGGATCCTGGTCCCGGACCTGGCATCCGCCTGGCAGCGGGTGCGCGCCGGCCGCACCCCGGAACCGGCACCGGCGGGCACCTCGTTGCGCCGGTGGGCGCATGCCCTGGTCGACGAGGCGGCCGCTCCGGAGCGCAGGGCCGAACTGCCCGTGTGGCAGCGGATCCTGCGCGCGGACGAGCCGGTGTTGGGCGCCCGGGAGCTGGATCGCGCGCGGGATGTCGCGGCCACCGTGGACACCGTGCGGGTCCGGGTGCCGGCGGATGTCACCAAGACCCTGACGACCACGGTGCCCGCGCTGTTCCGCGGCAGGGCGGACGACGGGCTGTTGGCCGGGCTGGCGCTGGCGCTGGCCCGCCGGCACCTGATCCGGGGCGGGTCCGGGTCGGGATTCTCGGCGCTGGTGCGGGTGGAAGGGCACGGCCGGGAGGAGCATGTGGTGCCCGGCGCGGACCTGTCCGGCACGATCGGCTGGTTCACCTCGTCGTTCCCGGTGCGGCTGGACCTGGCCGGGATCGATGTGGCGGACGCGTTCGCCGGTGGTCCGGCCGCCGGCCGGGCGATCAAGGCGGTCAAGGAGCAGATGCGGGCGGTGCCGGACAACGGCATCGGCTACGGCCTGCTCCGCAGGCTCAACCACGACACCGCCGCCGCGCTGGCCGGCGAACGGGAACCGCAGATCGGTTTCAACTACCTCGGCCGGACCTCCGACGCGGATCTTCCCGCGGACCCGCGCGGCCCGGGCTGGGCCTTCGACGGCACGCACCGGGACCTGATCGCCGCGCCGGACCCGGACATGCCGGTGTTGTCGGCCCTGGAGATCAACGCGGTGGTCACGCCCACCGTCGACGGTGACGAGCTGACCGCCTATTTCGGCTTCCCCACCGGTGTGCTCTCCCGCGAGGAGGTGACCGAGCTGGCCGGGCTGTGGCTCCAGGCGTCGACCGCGCTGGCCGGGCACGCCGAGACCCCCGACGCGGGCGGGCTGACCCCGACCGACGCGCCTTTGGTCGAGGTGCGTCAGGAGGAGATCGACACCTGGGAGGCCCGGTTCGGCAGGCTGACCGAGATATGGCCGACCACCCCGGCGCAGTCCGGGATCCTGTTCCATACGGCGCTGGCCGGGACGTCGTTCGACGCCTACCACATGCAGTTGGTGTTCCATCTCTCCGGCGAGGTCGACCCGGAACGCATGCGCCGGGCCGGGCAGGCACTGTCGGAGCGCCACACCGGCCTGCGCGCGGCGTTCGTCGACCGGGCCGACGGCGACGTCGTGCAGGTGGTGCCGGCGGCCGGGGTGACCGTGCCCTGGCAATACCTCGACCTGACCGCGGCCGGCGAGGCGGAGCGGACCGAGGCGTTCGAGCGCTTCCTCGCCGAAGACCGGGCGGCCCACTTCGACATGGGCACCCCGCCGCTGATGCGGCTGGCACTGGTCGTCCCCGAGCCCGGTCGGGCCGAACTCGTGCTGACCGCGCACCACGTGCTGTTCGACGGCTGGTCCACACCGCTGCTGATGCGCGACCTGCTGCTGCTCTACGCGGCCGACGGCGACCCGGCCGGTCTGCCCGACACGCGCGGCTATGGCGAGTTCCTGGCCTGGCGCGTCCGGCAGGACCGGGACGAGGCGGCACGGGCGTGGGCCGCCGAGCTCGCCGGGGTCGAGGAGCCGACGCTGCTGGCTCCCGGCTCCGAGGGCGCGGACCCCGAGGGCGTCGACCAGGTCGACGTCGCGCTCTTGCCCGACGAGGCGCGCGAACTGGGCCGGTGCGCGGCCGAACTGGGCGTCACCGTGAACACCCTGGTGCAGGGTGCCTGGGCGCTGCTGCTCGGCGGGCTCACCGGCCGCCGGGACGTGCTGTTCGGCGCCACCGTCTCCGGGCGCCCGTCCGCGGTGCCGGACGTCGACTCGATGGTCGGGATGTTCATCAACACCATTCCGGTCCGCGTCGAGTACGCACCCGGCGACACCCTCGCCGAGGTCCTCACCCGGTTGCAGAGCCGGCAGGCCGATCTGCTGGAGCACCACCACCACGGGCTCACGGAGATTCAGCGCTCCGTCGGCCTGTCGTCGCTGTTCGACACGCTGGTCGTCTTCGAGTCGTACCCGATCGACCGGGACGGCCTCGCCGCCGCGGCCGACGCCGCGGACGGGATCGCCTTCACCGGTTTCCGCCCGTCCTCGGCCACCAACTATCCGCTGGCCCTGATGGCGGCGGCCGACCCGCACCTCCAGCTCACCCTCCAGTACGCGACGGGTGTCTTCGAGCGGGACACGGTGGAGGTCTACGCGGCCCGCCTCGTCCGCGTGCTGCGGCAGTTGGCGGCCGACCCCCGGTCGGTGGTCGCCCGGGTCGACATCCTGGAGCGGGCCGAACGCGATCGAATTCTCACGCAGTCCAACGACACCGCGGTGCCCACTCCGGACGTCACCATCCACGGGCTCGTCCAGGCACAGGCGGCGCGGACCCCGGACGAGGTCGCCGTCATCGCCGAGGGCGAGTCGCTCACCTACCGCGAGGTGAACGCCCGGGCCGATCGCCTCGCGCGCGAACTGGCCGATCGCGGAGTGGGCCCGGAGTCGGTGGTCGCGGTGTCGCTGCCGCGATCGGCGGACCTGGTGGTCGGCCTGCTCGCGATCCTGAAGGCGGGCGGCGCCTATCTGCCGGTCGACCCCAAGTACCCCGGCCATCGCCTCCAGGCCATCCTCGAGGCGGCGCGACCGTGCCTGGTCCTGACGCACTCCGCGACGGTCGCGGTGCTGCCGGCGCACCACGCCCCGGACGTCCTGCTCGACACGCTCGACCTGTCCGACGTCGGCTGCGACCAGCAACGGCCCACCCACGCACAGCAGTTGGCGTACGTGATGTACACCTCCGGCTCCACGGGCAGGCCCAAGGGGGTCGCCATCACGCACGCGAACGTGGTCAACGGCGTGTTGCGGCTGGCCTCCCGCGTGGGCATGGAGCCGGGCAAGCGGCTCCTGGCGGGCACCTCGATCAACTTCGACGTCTCGGTGTTCGAGATCTTCACGACCCTCGCCGGCGGCGGAGTCGTCGAAGTGGTCCGGGACGTCCTGGTCCTGGGCGAACGCGAGGGTTGGCGTGGCAGCGTCATCTCCACCGTGCCGTCCGCGTTCGCCGAACTCGTCGACGGGATCGCCGAGCGCACCGCCGTGGAGACGATCGTCTTCGCGGGCGAGGCCCTGCCCGCCTCGCTCGTCGACAAGACTCGGGCCGCCTTCCCGGGCGTCCGGGTCGTCAACGCCTACGGGCAGAGCGAGTCGTTCTACGCCACCACCTTCACCGTCCCCGGCGACCCGCCGGACCGGGCGGGCAGCGCGCCGATCGGCACTCCGCTCGGCAACATGCGGACCTACGTCCTGGGCCCGGGCCTGGCCCCGGTGCCGCCGGGGACGGTCGGCGAGCTGTACGTGGGCGGGAACGTGGGCCGCGGCTACCACGGCCGCGCCGAACTCACCGCCGAGCGCTTCGTCGCCGACCCGTTCGGTCCGTCCGGCTCGCGGATGTACCGCACCGGTGACCTGGCCCGCCGGAACGCCGAGGGGCACCTGGAGTACGTGGGCCGCGGGGACGCGCAGGTCAAGGTGCGCGGCTTCCGGATCGAACCCGCCGAGGTCGAGGCCGCGCTGACCGCGCACCCCGAACTCGCCCAGGCCGCCGTCGTCGCCCGGGGGAGCGGCATCGGCAAGCGGCTCATCGCCTACGTGGTGCCGTCGGGCGAGACCGACGCCGAGGAGATCCGCCGGTTCGCCGCAGAGCGGCTGCCCGAGTTCATGGTGCCGGCCGCGTTCATGCTCCTGGACCGGCTGCCGCTGATGCCCAACGGCAAGCTGGACCGCGCCGCGCTGCCCGAGCCGGAGTACACCGGCACCGCCTACCGCGCGCCCCGTACCCCCCGCGAGGAGGCGCTGGCCGCGCTGTTCGGCGAGGTGCTCGGCGTGGACCGGGTCGGCATCGACGACAGCTTCTTCGCGCTCGGTGGGCACTCCCTGCTCGCCACCCGGCTGATCAGCCGCGTCCGGGCCGAGATGGGGATCGAGATACCCATCCGCAAGATCTTCGACCTGCCGACGGTGGCCGCGCTCGCACCGTGGTCGGAGCAACCGGCCGCTCCCCGTCGCCCCAGTCTGCGCAGGATGATCGTAGAGGAGTGAAGCAATGATTCCGTTGTCGTTCGGACAACGTCGCTACTGGTTTCTGCACCAACTGGAGGGCGGGGAGACCTGGAACATGTCGGCGGCGTTCCGGCTGACCGGGTCGCTGGACCAGGCCGCCCTCGTCGCGGCGATCCACGACGTGGTCGACCGGCACGAGATCCTGCGCACCACGTACGTCACGGACGACGACGGTGAGCCGCATCAGCGGATCCTGCCGGTGGCTCAGGCGCTGGCACAGCTTCGGCTGCCGGTGGTCGAGGTGGCGCCCGAGGAGGTGTCCGGCGCGGTCGACGAGGCGGTGGCGCACGGGTTCGACCTGGCGACCGAAATCCCCATTCGGGCGAACCTGTTCCGCTGCTCGCCACAAGAGCACGTACTGGTGATGGTGATCCACCACATCGCCACGGACGGCAGCTCCGGCGCGCCGCTGGCCCGGGACCTGGCCGCGGCCTACACCGCCCGCCTGGACGGTCGGGCGCCGGGGTGGGAGCCGCTGCCCGTGCAGTACAAGGACTACACGCTGTGGCAGCGCGAGGTGCTCGGCGACGTGGCCGACCCGGACAGTCTCGCCGCGGCGCAGATCGAGTACTGGCGCGAGGAGTTGGCCGGGGCGCCGCAGCCGCTGAACCTGCCGCTGGACCGCCCGCGATCGGTGGAGGTCAGTACGCAGGGCGACGCGGTGGGCTTCGCGGTGACACCGGAGGTGGCGGCCGGGTTGGAGAAGCTGGCCGCCGAGCGCGGGACGACCATGTCGATGGTCCTGCAGGCCGCGCTGGCCGTGCTGCTGAGCAAGCTCGGCGGCGGCGACGACGTGCCCATCGCCACCCCGATCGCCGGCCGAACCGACGAAGCGCTGGGGGAGTTGATCGGGTGCTTCGTCAACAACCTGGTGCTGCGCGTGGACCTCGCCGGTGACCCGTCGTTCACCGACCTGCTCACCCGGGTGCGGAACAAGGCGCTGGCGGCCTACGAGCACCAGGACCTGCCCTTCGACGTGCTGGTCGAGACGCTCAACCCGGACCGCTCCGCGGCGTATCGGCCGCTGTTCCAGGTGATGTGCGGTTGGCAGAACTACGAGCGGCCGACCCTGGGACTTCCCGGCCTGGAGGTGGAGTTCCAGCAGGCCCTCACCTCGAAGACCATGGTCGACCTGTACTTCAGCATGACCATGGACGAATCGGGGACGCTGCACGGCGACATCCAGTACGGGGCCCAGCTGTTCGACCGGGACACGGTCGAGGCCATGGCCGCCCGGTTCACGCGTGTCCTGGAACAGGTGGCCGCCGACCCGGCCGTGTGCGTCGGGGACGTCGACGTGCTCGCGGCGGGCGAGCGGGAGCGGCTGTTGGTGGAGGTGAACGACACCGCCGAGCCGACCCTGGAGTCGGGGCTGGTGGAGGCGGTGCGCAGGCAGGTGGAGGCGACGCCGGCGGCACTTGCCGTGATCACCGAGGAGGAGTCGCTCACCTACCGGGAGTTGGACGCGCGCTCGAACAGGCTGGCGCACTGGTTGGTCGAACGCGGTGTGCGGGCCGAGTCGCTGGTGGCCGTGTGCCTGCCCCGGACGGTGAACCTGATGGTGGCGCTGCTGGCGGTGCTGAAGGCCGGCGGAGCCTATGTCCCGGTGGATCCGGACCATCCGCGTTCGCGGATCGACGACGTGCTCGAGCAGGCGGATCCGTTGCTGGTGCTCGATGCCGACGCGCTGGCCGGTGCGGATTGCTCGGGCTATCCGGACTCGGCGCCCGAGGTGATCGTCCGGCCGGAGAACACCCAGTACGTCATCTACACGTCGGGGTCGACGGGGACCCCGAAGGGAGTGGCGATCCCGCGCGGCGCGGTGGCGAACTTCATCGCCACCACGCAGCGGCGGTTCCCGCTGTCGTCCGCGGACCGCATGTTGTTCAGCACGACGGTGTCGTTCGACATGGCGAACACCGAGCTGTACCTCCCGTTCGTCTCCGGCGCGACGATGGTGATGGCCGGGAAGGACACCGTCACCGATCCGTCGGCCGTGGTGGCCTTCATCCGCCGGCACGAGGTCACCGTGGTGCAGGCCACGCCCGCGTTCTGGCAGATGTTGCTGACGCACGAGCCGCACGCCGCGAAGGGTCTGCGGATCATCACCGGCGCGGAGGCGGTGCCGGTGCGGCTGGCCGAGACGCTCGCGGATCAGGCCGCCGAGGTGGGCAACTGGTACGGCCCGACCGAGACGACGACGTGGTCGACCATGGCACCGGTGAAGGCCGGGGCGGGCGTGGCGATCGGGTCGCCGGTCGGGAACACCCGGGTGTACCTGCTCGACGCGCGGTTGTGCCCGGTTCCGCGCGGAGTGCAGGGCGAGCTGTTCATCGCCGGGGCCGGGATGGCCCGCGGGTACCAGGGCCGGCCGGACCTGACCGCGGAGCGGTTCCTGCCCTGCCCGTTCGGCCCCGCCGGTGAGCGGATGTACCGCACCGGGGACCTGGCGCGGTGGAACCGCAACGGTCAGCTCGAGTACATCGCGCGCACCGATCTCCAGGTGAAGATCCGGGGATTCAGGATCGAACTGGGTGAGATCGAGCATGTGCTGGCCGGGCATCCCGGGGTGGCGCAGGCGGCGGTGGTGGTGCGCGCGAACCAGGAGGGCGACAAGCGGATCGTGGGCTACGTGGTGCCCGCCGCCGCGCCGGTCGAGGCCGGCCACGCGGTGGACGGGGAGCGCCGGGTCCTCGACGACGCGTCGACCGGTGCGCTGCCGGCCGAACTGACGGAGTACCTGCGTGGGTGCCTCCCGGACTACATGGTGCCGTCCTCGGTGATCGTGCTGTCGGAGATTCCGCTGACGCCGAACGGCAAGCTCGACCGACGGGCACTGCCGGAGGAGCACACGAACACCGCGGCCGGCCAGGGGCCGCGGGACGTCAACGAAGAGAAGTTGTGCGCCCTCTTCGCCGAGTTGCTGGGCCGGGAGGGGATCGGGATCAACGACGACTTCTTCACGCTCGGCGGGCACTCGCTCCTGGCCACTCGACTCAGCGTCCGCATCCGCAAGGACTTCGACGTCGACATCCCGCTCAGGACGATCATCAAGTACCCCACCGTGGCCGAGTTGGCCTCGCTGGTGCTCATCGGCGGCATCCCGATGGACAACGCCGACCCGTTCGCGGTCGTGCTGCCGTTGAACACCGATCCCGGCACCGGGAAGGAGCCCCTGTGGTTCTTCCACGGGGGAGGCGGGCTGGGCTGGGCGTACTTCAGCTTCGTGACGCACGTGCGGGACCGGCCGGCCTACGCCCTGCAGTCCCGCGGCTCCGACGGCGTGGACAAGCTGGCGGGGTCCGTGGAGGAGATGGTCGACGACTACATCGACGAGATGCTGAAGATCCAGCCGGAAGGGCCCTTCCACCTCATCGGCTGGTCCTACGGCGGGACCCTGGTGCCGGCCGTCGCGGCGGGGCTCGACCGACGTGGGCACGAGGTCGCCCTCGCGGCCGTCCTGGACTCCCAGCCGGGAGGACACGGGTTCACCGAGATCCACGCCGGCAAGACCCTGTCGGACTACCGGGCGGAACTCGAGGAATTCTTCGGCCAGTACGTCGGCACCGACAACCGGCAGGAGTTCCTCGACACCATGTCGAAGGTCCTGGCCAACAACACGTCGCACATCATGGAATTCGAATCGCCGGTCTACCGCGGCGATGTGCTGTTCTTCAGCGCGACGCTCAAGGACGACTTGTACGCGCACCTGTGGCGGCCGTACGTCCTCGGTGACATCGAGGTGCACGACGTGCGCGCCACGCACCACGAAATGAACATGCCCGCGCCCGTGGCCGAGGTCATGGAGGTCATCAACCGCAAGCTGGCGAAATGACCGGACATCGATCTCCCGGAGCCGGTTCAACGAACCATCGAATGCGTGATTGGGGTTGGTCGGGGTGACAGGACCCGGCATGTCCGCGGAAGACCGGGACCGGACCGCGCTGTTGTGCGTGCCGTTCGCGGGAGCGGGGCCTTCGTTCTTCCACCCGTGGCGGGCGCTGTCCGCCGAGCGGTGGCGCGTGGTCTCGGTCGAGCTGCCCGGCAGGGAGCGGCGGATTCTGGAGACGCCGTACCGCAACGTCGTCGAGGCGGCCAAGAACTCGGTCGACGACATCGTCGCGGACCTCGGCGAAGGCACCCGGACCGTGCTGTTCGGGCACAGCCTGGGCGCGGTCCTCGCGTACGAGCTGGTGCCCTTGCTCGGCGCGCGCGGGGTGCGCGTGGAGCGGCTGGTCGTCAGCGGTTCGCCCGGGCCGTGGACGCAGCGGGAGAGGCGGGCGACCGGGCTTCCGGACGAGGAGTTCCTGGCCCGGGTCGAGGAGTTCGCCGGGTTCCGGCACGAGGCCCTGGATCACCCGGAGATGCGGGAACTGATCCTCCCGGTGTTGCAGGCCGACTGCGAAATGCACGAGAACTACGTCCCGAGCACCGACGATCCGGTGTCGGTGCCGATCTTCTCGATCAGGGGCGACTCGGACGGCCTGGTCACCGCGGAACAGGGTCGAGAGTGGCGGAACGCGACCACGGAAGCCTTCGGCTATGCGGAGTTCCCGGGCGATCACATGTACCTGGTCGATCGCGCGCGGGAGGTGCTGGACCTGATCGAGGCGGAATCCGCCCGCGGTCTATAGGGCGGTGTCGGGTGTTCGCCCGCGGGTTGTGCGGTGCTCCGATCTGCGGCGAGCTGCCGGCAGGCCGGGCAAGGGTGTGACGGGTCGGTGTCGGGATCGGTGGAGACGGTGGGCGCATGACGCGTACGGCTATCGCGGTTTCCGGGCTGCGCAAGGCATTCGGTGACAAGGTCGTGCTCGACGGCATCGACTTCGAGGTTGCCGAGGGATCGGTTTTCTCCATGCTCGGCCCGAACGGGGCGGGCAAGACGACGACGGTGAACATCCTGGCGACGTTGTCGAAAGCCGACGCCGGGACGGTGCGCGTCGCCGGGCACGACGTGGCGAGCGCGATCCGGAAGGTGCGCGCGGCCATCGGCGTCACCGGTCAGTTCGCCGCGGTGGACGAACTGCTGTCGGGCCGGGAGAACCTGCGGTTGATGGCGGACCTGAAGCGGGTGCCCTCCGGGGACCGGGTGGTCGCGCGGCTGCTGGAGCGGTTCGACCTGGCGGAGTCGGCCGACGAGCGGGCCTCCACCTACTCCGGCGGGATGTCCCGGAAGCTGGACCTGGCGATGACGCTGGTCGGCAGCCCGCGGATCATCTTCCTGGACGAGCCCACAACGGGGCTGGACCCGCGCAGCAGGCGCACGATGTGGGCGATCGTCCGCGAGTTGGTGGCCGCCGGCACCACCATCTTCCTCACCACCCAATACCTCGAGGAAGCCGACCAGCTCGCCGACCGGATCGCGGTGCTCGACCAGGGCCGGCTGGTCGCCGAAGGCACTCCCGAGGAGCTCAAGCGCCAGGTCCCCGGTACCCACGTCCGGCTCCGGTTCGCCGATCTCGGTGAACTCGACGCGGCGGCGCGGATCCTGGCCGGGGCCACCAGGGACGACCAGGAGCTGACCCTGCGGGTGCCCAGCGACGGTGCCTCGAAGTCGCTGCGGGCCCTGCTGGACCGGCTCGACGAACACACGATCAACGCCCTGGAGTTCTCCGTGCACACACCGGACCTCGACGACGTCTTTCTCGCCCTGACCGGGCGCACGAGCGCGGAGGCGATCGCCCAGTGAGCAGTGTCTCGACGGCGTGGGCCGACTCGGCGATCATGTTGCGCCGCAACCTGAAGCACTCCGTGCGCAACCCCCTCGTGGTGTTCAACGCGGTCCTGTTCCCGATCGTGATCATGGTCATGTTCGTCAAGGTGCTCGGTGGCGCGTTCAGCGTCGGCGAGGACTACATCGACTACGCGACGCCGGGGCTGCTCGTGATGGCCGTCAGCTACGGGTTGGGGTCCACCGCGACGGCCGTGAACGACGACATGACCAAGGGCATCATCAACCGGTTCAAGGCCATGGACGTCTCCCGGGGCGCCGTGCTGACGGGGCACGTCTTCGTCACCACGGTGCGCTGTCTGGTGGCCAACGTGGCCATCGTCGGGGTGGCCTTCGCGATGGGGTTCGACCCGGCCGCGAGCGCCCTCGACTGGCTCGGCGTGCTCGGTCTCGTCGTGCTGCTCACCGTCGCGGCGAGCTGGCTCACGGTCGCCGTGGGGTTGGCCGCGAAGACCGCGGAGTCGGCGGGCCTGGCCACCGTACCGTTGATCATGCTGCCGTTCCTGAGCAGCGCGTTCGTGCCCGCCGACTCGATGGGGGCGGGCGCGCGGCAGTTCGCGGAGTACCAGCCCTTCACCCCGATCATCGAGACGCTCCGGGGGCTGCTGAAGGGCGATCCGTCCGGCGGCGACGCGATCGCGGCCGTCGCCTGGTGCGTCGGGCTCGCCCTCCTCGGGTACGTGTGGGCGGTCTCCACGTTCAAGAAGCGTTCGTGACCTCGACCCGTCGAGACCGGCGCAATGCGGCGTCGAGAATTCCGGAATCGATTTCTCGGCGATAAAGGAATCACCCGCACCGCCGAAGTCAATGCTTTCCCGGGTATTACTGTCCTGTCGGCGGGACATCGACGCCCGGGAGGGTGTGGGTACCGTCGTCCCTTGCACCGGGTTTCCCCGGCCATTTATGTTGGCGTCGCGAGTTTGCCCCCGACGGCCGTTCACCGTCCCGCTCTTCGAGCGGTGGTTCGTTCACGGCTGCTTTTCACCCCGGGCTCCGCGGCATCGCGGCCGCGGGATGGGAATCACGGAATACTCGCTTTCGGCCATCCAAAGATTTGTCTCGCCGGTGGGACAGCGAAATGCGGCCGGCAATGGCGTGGGCGGGCACGCCCTCCCGTTCGGCGGAGGAAGGAGAGGCTGGCAATGGAATCGTGGCCGCGCGTTCACGAACAGGACGGGCAGGACGAGGAGTCGGAAGGACGAGCCGCGCCGTCGAGTGCGCCGACGGCACTCGTGCGGGAGATCTCGGCGCTGTGGGGGGAGTACCTCGACGGTCGCGAGGTCGACGCGCAGGACGACTTCTTCGCGATCGGCGGGAATTCGCTCATCGGGATCAAGATCATCGACCGGGTGTCCCAGGACTACGGCGTCGACCTGTCCGTGCGCGCCTTCTACCTGGCGCAGACCCCGGCCCGGGTCGCCGAACTGATCGAGCAGGGGAGGGTACGGACGTGAGGCTGACTCCGGGTGACGGGCGCGACATCGACCTCGACCGCGTCGACCTGTTCGACCTGGACCTGTACACCTCGGGCGATCCGCACCCGATCTGGGACGTGATGCGGGCGAAGGCACCCCTGCACCACCAAGTCCTGCCGGACGGACGCGAGTTCTGGTCGGTGACCCGCTATGAGGACGTCTGCCGCGTGCTCGGCGACCACCGGGAGTTCACCTCGGAGCGCGGCACGGTGGTGACCCATCTCGGGGAGGACGACGTCGCGGCGGGCAAGCTGATGACGTCCACCGACCCGCCGCGGCACACGCAGGTGCGCAGGGCGATCGGCGCCAAGCTCACCGCGCGGGCGGTGGCGTCCTGGCAGGACCGGATCCGGGAGTCGATCGTGCGCTTCCTGGAACCGGCGCTCGACGGCGACACCTTCGACCTGGCCGAGAAGGCGCACCGCCTCCCGATGATCGTCGCGGGCCCGCTGATGGGGATCCCGGAGCGGGACTGGGACGAGCTCGTACAACTGACCGCCATGGTCACGGCCCCCTCGGACCCGCACTTCAAGCACGGCAGCGAGGCCGCGACGCTGGCCATCTCGCACCACGAACTCGTCACCTACGTCACCCAATGGGTCAAACGGCGGCGGTCGGCCGGAGACGAGGACGGGAGCCTGCTCGACCACCTGATGAGCGTCCGGGCGGGAGACGCGCCGCTCACCGACGAGGAGATCGCCCTCGACGGCTACAGCCTGCTCCTGGGCGCCAACGTGACGACGCCGCACACCGTCTCGGGCACGGTGCTCGCGCTCGTCGAGCGGCCCGAGCAGTTCGCCAAGGTGCAGGCCGATCCGTCGCTGGTCCCGTCCCTGGTCGAGGAGGGGCTGCGCTGGACGTCGGCGGCGTGCAACTTCATGCGGTACGCGGTGGACGACGTCGAGATCGGCGGAGGCACGATCCCGGCCCGGGGCGCGGTCGTCGCGTGGATCGGGTCGGCCAACCGGGACGAGTCCCAGTTCACCGATCCGCACCGATTCGACGTCACGCGGCGGGAGAACCGCCACGTCGCGTTCGGGTTCGGGCCGCACTACTGCATCGGTGGACCGCTGGCCCGGCAGACCCTGCGCATCTTCTTCGAGGAGCTGCTCCAGCGATTCGAATCGATCGAACTCGACGGCGAACCGCAACACCTGCGGTCGTACTTCATCGCCGGGATGACCCACCTCCCCATCGTCGCCCAGAAACGAAAGACGCCATGACCTCCGGCTCCAGCCTCGCCGCGTCGCCGTGGTTCGTCCGGCCGCGGACCGGCGACCACCCCGCCCGGATCTTCTGCTTCCCCTACTCCGGGTCCGGCGCCTCCGCCTTCAGCGCCTGGCCGGCAGCCATCGACGACGTCGAGGTCTGCCCGGTGCAGTTCCCCGGCCGGGAGAACCGGTTGGCCGAACCGCACTACGGCACCTACGAGAACCTCGCCGCCGGCCTGGTCGAATCCCTGAAGCCGCGGCTCGACCGGCCGTTCGCGTTCTTCGGGCACTGCGCGGGCGCGCTGCCCGCGTTCGAGACCGTGGTCGGGCTGGCCGAAACGGGCCTGCCGGGACCGGAGTGCCTCTTCGTGTCGGGCCAGCCCGCACCGCACGACGCCGCGGCCGATCGCATGCTCACCATGACCGAGTCCGAGCTGCGCGCCGAGGTCGAGTCGTTCGTCCGCGGCCGGGGCATCGAGCCGCGGCCGGACATGATCGACATGGGCTTGGCCGTGCTGCTTCGCGACCACGCCGCCGCGCGCGCGTATCGGCGAGCGGAGCCGGTCACGGTGGCATGCCCCATCGTCGTACTGCACTGGCGGGACGACCCCGACGTGAGCCTCGACCGGCTGGAGGGGTGGCGGCGGTACTCGGATTCGGTCGACATCCGGGTCGTCGACGGCGGCCACCACGACTTCATGAACGCGCCGGACGAGCTGCTGAAGCTGTTGACCTCCTGGCGCTGAAGGCAGTGCGGCCCGCAGGAGCGGTGCGTCGAGGGAATCGGAAGGGATTCGTATGAGTGGCGCAGCCACCGATATCGCCGTCATCGGTATGTCGTGCCGCTTCCCCGGTGTGCACAACCCGGGGGAGTTCTGGCGCCTGTTGGTCGACGGCACGTCGACCGTCGGGACGTTTCCCGAGCAGCGGGCCGTCGACGCGAAGCACCCGTCCCACCCGGACGCCGCGACCTTGAACTCGGGTTCGTTCTTCGACTCCATCGACGGGTTCGACGCGGAGTTCTTCGGCACGGGCGCGGCCGAGGCGACCGCGATGGACCCCGTGCAGCGGCTGGGGCTGGAACTGGCCTGGGAGGCCGTCGAGGACGCCCGGGTTCCGGCGACCGCACTCGCGGGCCGCGAGGTGGATGTCGTGGTCGGCGCCGCGCCCTCCGGGTACGAGTTGCTGCGCAAGTCGGCCGGCAGCGACCGGGACGACCACTACGCCGCGCTCGGTTCGAGCGGTGCGTTGATCGCGAACCGGATCTCGAGCCTGTTCGACGTCCGCGGCATGAGTTTTTGCGCGGACTCCGGCCAGTCCTCCTCCCTCGTGTCGTTGGCGCTGGCGTGCGACCGGATCCGGAGCGGCGCGGTCGAGATGGCGATCGCGGGCGGCGTGCACCTGATCGCCGACCCGGAAGGGGGACTCGGCCTGGCCAATCTGGGCGCCCTGTCGCCCGAAGGCCGCTGCTTCACCTTCGACGAACGGGCCTGCGGGTTCGTCCGAGGCGAGGGCGGGGCGTTCGTCGTGCTGAAGCGGCTCGACCTCGCCGTCGCCGACGGCGACCGCATCCACGCGGTGGTGCGCGGCTGGAGCGTCGGCAGCGGCGGCGCGTCCTCGCGGATGCCCGATCCCAGCCCCGGCGCGCAGGCGGCAACCGTGCTCCGCGCCCTCGAACGCTCCGGTGTCGCGTTCGACACCGTCGACTACGTCGAGGCCCACGGCACCGGGACACGAGTCGGTGACCCGGCCGAGATATCCGGTCTGCGCGAGGTGTTCCGGGAAACCGGCCGCAGTCGCCCCCTGGTGATCGGCTCGGTGAAGACGAACGTCGGGCACCTGGAGCCGGCCGCGGGAATCGTCGGCTTCGTCAAGGCGGTGCTGTGCGTGGATCGTGCGCACCTGGTTCCGAACCTGAACTTCCGCTCCCCGAACCCCGCCATCGCGGACTTCCAGGAGGACTTCGAGGTCCTCCGCGCCCCGCGGCCCTGGCCGGGCACGCCGGATCGGCCGCGGCGGGCAGGGGTGTCGGCGTTCGGGATGGGTGGCACGAACGCGCACGTGATCCTGGAGCAGGCGCCCGAGGCGCGGACCGGCCCCCGTGTCGCGGATGCGGGCCCCGCCGCCGTGGACGCCTCCGGGGCACGGCCGTGGGTGCTGTCCGCGCGGTCGGCGCCGGGATTGCGCGAACAGGCGGAACGTCTACGGGAGTTCGTGGCTGCGGACGCGTCGCTGTCGGTGGCCGACGTGGGGTACTCGCTGGTGTCGACGCGGTCGTCGTTCGAGCACCGGGCGGTGGTGCTCGGCGGCGGGCGTGCCGAGGCGACGGCCGGTCTCGACCTGGTGGCGGCGGGCGGTGATTCGGCGCGGGTGGTGCGCGGGGTGGCCGCGGGGCCGGTGGGCCCGGTCGTCTTCGTGTTTCCCGGTCAGGGGTCCCAATGGGTGGGCATGGGACGGCAGTTGTACGCGGAGTCGCAGGTCTTCGCGGGCGGGATCGACGAGTGCGCGCGGGCGCTGGAGCCGTGGGTGGATTGGTCGCTGGTGGATGTGGTGACCGGTGCCAGGTCGGCTGCCTCGCTGGACCGGCTGGAGGTGGTTCAGCCGGTGCTGTTCGCGGTGATGGTGTCGTTGGCGCGGGTGTGGCGCTCGCTGGGGGTGGTCCCGGACGCGGTGATCGGTCACTCGCAGGGCGAGATCGCCGCGGCGTGCGTGGCGGGTGCGCTCTCGCTCGAGGACGCGGCGCGGGTGGTTGCCGTACGCAGCCGGGCATTGACCGAACTGGCCGGCTCGGGCGGGATGAGTGCGGTGGCCGCCTCCCCCGAATGGGTTCGGGACCGGTTGTCGCAGTGGTCCGGGCGGCTGTCCACGGCAGCGGTCAACGGGCCGACGTCGGTGGTGATCTCCGGGGACGACGAGGCGCTGGACCGGTTCGCGGCGATGGCGGCCGAGGACGGGGTCCGGGTGCGCCGGGTCAAGGTGGACTACGCGTCGCACTCCCACCACGTCGAACGCATCCGTGCGGGTCTGCTCGCGGCCACCTCGGGTCTTTCGCCGACGGGATCGGTGGTGGAGTTCCACTCCACGGTCACCGGGGGACGGCTGGACACGCACGCGCTCGACGGCGCGTACTGGTACGACAACCTGCGCTCGACGGTGCGCTTCGGCGAGGTCGTCGAGCACCTGATGCGGGACCGCGGTGGGGTGTTCGTGGAGGTCAGCCCGCATCCGGTGCTCGAAGTGGCGATGGCGGAGACCGCCGACGCGCTGGCCGCCTCGCCGGTGGTGGCGGGCACCCTGCACCGGGACGACGGGAGCGCCGGCAGGGTCCTGGCGTCGTTGGCCGAGTTGTACGTGCGCGGTGTGCCGGTGGACTGGGAGGCGGTGTTCGCCGCGGACCGGGCGCGCCGGATCGACCTGCCGACGTACGCGTTCCGGCGGCAGCGGTACTGGCTGACGGCACCCGAGGACGGCGGTGGCACGGACCCGGATTCCCCTGCGCGGGCGACCGCGCACCGGCCCGCCATCGGCGGAACCGGGGCGGCGGAACCGGCTTCGGAGGCATCGGTCCTGGCTCTGGTGTGCGCCGAAACAGCGGCCGCGCTGAGCGCGAAGGACCCGGAACTGGCGGGCGCCGATCTCGCGGCGAGGGCGACCGAGACCTTCAAGGATCTGGGTTTCGAATCGTCGATGGCGGTGCGGCTGCGCAACCGGCTCGCCGCGGCGGCCGGTGTACGGCTCTCGGCCACCGTCGCGTTCACCTACCCCACTCCTCAAGCGCTCGGTCGGCACATCTTCTCCCTCCTCCAGTCGAAGGCGCCCGACGCCACGGGTGCGGTGCGCGAAACGCGTTCGGAAGGCCCCGGCGAAGCGGAAAGCCGCCGCGACGCGGAAAGCCGCAGCGGTGCCGAGAGCCGCAGCGGTGCCGAGAGCCGAAGTGGTGCCGAGAGCCGAAGTGGTGCCGAGAGTCGCAGTGATGACGAATTGTACGAATTGATCGACCGCGGATACGTGTAGCACCACCCGTTCGTCTAAGTACTCGTTGGGGGAGTTCCTGGTGGAGGATGTCGACAAGCTCCGGTCCTACCTGCGACGCGCGGTCGGCGATGCGCAGGTTCTGCGCGAGCGGGTGCGCGAGTTGGAGGAGTCCGCTCGCGAGCCCGTCGCGGTCGTGGGTGTGGGGTGTCGCTTCCCGGGTGGGGTGAACTCCCCCGAAGGGCTGTGGGACGTGGTGTCCAACGGTGTGGACGCGGTGGGCGACTTCCCGTCGAATCGCGGGTGGGACCTGGAGGCGCTCTACGACCCGGATCCCGAGGCGCACGGGAAGACGTACACGCGCACGGGCGGATTCCTGCACGATCTCGCGGAGTTCGACGCGCCGTTCTTCGGCATCAGCCCGCGCGAGGCGCTGGCGATGGACCCCCAGCAGCGCCTGGTGCTGGAGACGTCGTGGGAGGCGCTGGAACGGGCCGGTATCGACCCGGCCGGGCTGCGCGGTTCGGCGACCGGGGTGTTCACCGGGATCTACGCGGTCGACTACGGCCCGCGCCTGGGCAGCGGGGCGGCCCGCGAGGTGGAGGGCTTCGCGATCGCGGGGACCTACACCAGCGTGGCCTCGGGCCGGGTGGCGTACGTGCTGGGCCTGGAGGGTCCCGCGGTGTCGGTGGACACCGCGTGCTCGTCGTCGCTGGTCGCCGTGCACCAGGCCGTGCGGTCCCTGCGTTCGGGGGAGTGCACGTTGGCGTTGGCCGGTGGAGTGTCGGTGTTGCCGACACCGGGGATGTTCGTGGAGGGCGCCCGGCAGCGAGGTCTGTCGGCCGACGGTCGCTGCAAGTCGTTCTCGGACGCGGCCGACGGAACCGGCTGGGGCGAGGGCGCGGGCGTGCTGGTCCTGGAGCGGTTGTCGGACGCGCGGCGCAACGGGCGGCGGATCCTGGCGGTGGTCCGGGGCTCGGCGATCAATCAGGACGGAGCCTCCAACGGGTTGACCGCGCCGAGCGAACTGGCGCAGCGACGGGTGATCCGGGCAGCCGTGGCCGATGCCGGGCTGTCGCTCGTCGACGTGGACGCGGTGGAGGCGCATGGCACGGGCACGAAGCTGGGTGACCCGATCGAGGCGGAGGCGTTGCTGGCCACCTACGGGCAGGGCCGGGACGCCGGCAGCCCGCTGTGGCTGGGCTCGCTGAAGTCGAACATCGGCCACACACAGGCCGCGGCGGGCGTCGGCGGCATGATCAAGATGATCATGGCGATGCGCCACGGCGTGCTGCCCAGGACGTTGCACGTGGCACGCCCGACCCCGCATGTCGACTGGTCGGCCGGGGCGGTGGAGCTGCTGACCGAGGCCCGGGAGTGGGCCGGCGCACCGGGGCGGCCGCGGCGCGCGGGTGTGTCGTCCTTCGGGGTCAGCGGCACGAACGCGCACGTCATCCTCGAGGAGGCCCCCGAGGCCCCCGCGGCCCCCGAGGCATCCAAGGCATCCGCGGCATCCGCGGCATCCGAGACGCCCGAGGTCCCGGGTCGTCCGGCCGTGGACGCCTCCGGCGGGCTCTCCGGCGCCGTGCCGTGGGTACTGTCGGCGCGTTCGCCGCAGGCGCTGCGGGAGCAGGCGCTGCGGCTGCGGGACAGCGTGGCCGCGGACCCGGACCTGCCCATCGCGGAGGTGGGGTCCGCGCTGGTGGCGACCCGATCCCTGTTCGAGCACCGTCAGGTGGTGATCGGAGCGGACCGGGACGAACTGCTCGCCGGCCTGACCGCCGTGGCCGAAGGGGCCAGGAATCCCACCGGTGTGGTCACCGGCGTCGCGAAGCCGGTGGGCAGGACGGTGTTCGTCTTCCCGGGCCAGGGGTCGCAGTGGCCGGCGATGGGGCGGGAGTTGTGGGAGTCGAGCCCGGTCTTCGCCGAGCAGATACGCGAGTGCGCGCAAGCGCTGGAGCCGTGGGTGTCCTGGTCGTTGATCGACACCGTGTGCGGGGGACCGGAGGCGGCGGACCTCGATCGCGCCGATGTCGTCCAGCCGGTGCTGTTCGCGGTGATGGTGTCGCTGGCGCGGGTGTGGCGTTCGCTGGGGGTGACACCGGACGCGGTGATCGGTCACTCCCAGGGCGAGATCGCCGCGGCCTGCGTCGCGGGCGCCCTGACCCTGCGGGACGCGGCCAAGATCGTGGCCGTGCGGTCCCGACTGCTGGCCACGGCCACCCAGGACGGCGGCATGGCCGGGATCGTGGCGCCCCGGGACCGGGTGCTGGAACTGCTGCGGCCGTGGCAGCCCCGGGTCGCGATCGCCGGGATCAACGGACCGTACTCGACGACCGTCTCGGGCGAGGCCTCGGCGGTCCGGGAACTGGTCGCGCTCTGCGAGTCCGAGGGCATTCGCGCGCGCTGGATCCCGGCGAGCGTTCCCGGACACTCGCCGCTGATGGACCGGTTCGCGGACCCGCTGCGGGACGGACTGGGCCGGATCCCGGCGGTGTCCTCGCCGGTGACGTTCTACTCGACGGTGACCGGCGGGCCGATCGACACCGCGGAGCTGGACGCGGCCTACTGGTTCCGCAACATGCGCGAACCGGTGCAATTCGAGGCCGCCATGAGGCGCCTCCTGGAAGCGGACTACGGCGCGTTCGTCGAGGTCAGCCCGCACCCGCTGCTCACCATCAACATCCAGGACATGCTCGACGGCACCCCCGGTGCCGGCCGCGTGGTGGTGGGCTCGCTGCGCCGCGGCGACGGTGGGCCGGCGCGGTTGTACCGGTCGGTGGCCGAGGCCTTCGTGGCGGGCGTCGCGGTGTCGTGGGAGGCGGCGCTCCCCAGGCCGGACGGCCGGTGGGTCGAGTTGCCCACGTACGCCTTCCAGCGGCAGCGCTACTGGCTGGACGCCCCCCACGAGACGAACGGCGAGAGCACGTCGGACCACCCGCTGCTCGACGCCGTGATCGATCTGCCCGAGGACGGGGAGCGGGGTGGAGTGGTGGGCGGCGGGCGCCTGTCGCTGCGCCGCCACCCGTGGCTCGCCGACCACGTGGTCCACGGGGCCGTGCTGGTGCCGGGAACGGTGGCGGCGGAGCTGGCGGTGTGGGCGGCGCGCAAGGTGGGCTGCGACGTCGTCGACGAACTCACGCTGGAGACACCGCTGGTGTTGTCCCGTACGGCCGATCGCGAGATCCGCGTCGTGGTCGACGGCAAGCGGGTGATCAGCGTGTACTCACGGGGTGAGGGCGAACCCGAGTGGACGCGCAACGCCGTCGGGGTCGTCGGGTCCGATACCGGAGGAATCCGGCGGGAGGACGACCTGGTCGCGTGGCCTCCGGCGGGCGCGGTCGGGGTGCCCTTCGAGGACGAGTACGCCAGGTTGTCCGCCCTCGGGTTCGACCACGGGCCGCTGTTCCGCGGGCTGAAGCAGGTGTGGCGCCGGGACGACGAGCTGTTCGCGGAGCTGGAGTCGCCCGCGCACGAGGGTGCGGATCCGGGCCGGTTCCGGATCCACCCGGCGCTGCTGCACGCCGCGTTGCTCCCGATCGGCATGGGGGACCTCGTCGAGGACTCCGGGTCCCGGGGCCGACTGCCGTACCGCTGGACGAGGATCCGCCTGAACTCCGCGGCGCCGACCGTGCTGCGCGTCCGGCTCGCGCTCACGGGCGAGAACGTGTGGTCCGTGGCCATCGCGGACCACACCGGAGCACCGGTCGGCGGCGTCGAGTCGCTGACCCTGCGGCCGGTGGACGTCGGGAAGCTGACCGCGTTGGGCTTCGACCACCAGGACTCGCTGTTCCGGGTGGACTGGGTGCCCTTCCCGGTCGCGTCCGGGGAGGCCGCGGGCGGGTCCGCGGTGCCGGGCGCGCCCGAGGGGGTGGCCGCGTCCCCGGGACAGGGCGGACCGGTCTTCGCCGACCTCGACGAACTCGCCGCCTCCGGCGGGGCGATACCCCCGGTCGTGATCGTCGGCATCGATCCGGCGGACGCGGGGGTCGGCGACCCGCCCGCCGCGGTCGAGCGCAACCTCCACCGGGTGCTGAGGTGGACGCGGGCCTGGCTGGCCGACGACCGGTTCCTCGACTCGCGCCTGGTCGTGGTGACGCGGGACGCGGTGCAGGACGAGCGAGTCCTTCGCCCCGACCCCGTGGCGGCCGCGATCTGGGGATTCGTGCGCACCGCGCAGACCGAGAACCCGGGCCGGTTCACGCTCGTGGACACGGACGAGGAGCCCGACTCGTGGGCGGCCATCCCGGCGGCCGCCGCCACCGGAGAGCCTCAGCTCAAGATCCGGGCCGGCGTCGCGAGCACCCCGCGACTGGCCCACGCTTCGGGCACGTCCGCCGCCGGCGGGATCCCCGGCGAGGCCGCGGGCGGTCTCGGGTCCGGGACGGTGCTGATCACCGGAGGCACCGGCGGCCTGGGGGCGATGCTGGCCCGGCACGTGGTGGCGCGGCACGGGGTGCGGCGGTTGGTGTTGACGAGCAGGCGAGGGCCGGCGGCTCCGGCGGCGGCGGGGCTGCGGGACGAGTTGAGCGCGGCGGGTGCGCACGTGGAGATCGTCGCCTGCGACGTCACGAGCCGTGCGTCCGTCGCCGAGCTGATCGCCGCGGTGCCGCACGAGCACCCGCTGACCGCGGTGATCCACTGCGCGGCCGTGCTGGACGACGGGGTCGTCGAGGCGCTGACCGAGGACCGGGTGGACGCGGTGCTGGCGCCGAAGGTGCGCGGCGCCTGGTACCTGCACGAACTGACCCGGCACCTGGACCTGTCCGCGTTCGTGCTGTTCTCCTCGATCGCGAGCGTGCTCGGGACCGCGGGGCAGGCCAACTACGCGGCGGCGAACGCCTTCCTCAACGGGTTGGCGGAAGCCCGTCGGGCCGAGGAACTGGCCGGCATCTCGTTGTGCTGGGGGTACTGGGCGGAACGCACCGAGGGCGGCGCCGACCTCGGTGCGGCGGACATCGTGCGCCTGCGGCGGCAGGGCGTGCAGCCGATGTCGTCGTATGAGGGGCTCGCGCTCTTCGACGCGGTCGTCTCGCGGAACGAGCCGGTGCTGGTGCCGGCGCGGTTGAACCTCCCGGCGCCGGGCGCGCCGCAGACCGGCCACGCGCGTTCGCCGCTGCTGCGCACGCTGATCGGCACGTCCGCCGGTTCCGGCGGCCCGGGGAGCGGGGAGGTCGCCGACGTCGGGATCGCGCGGCGGATCAGGTCGCTGCCGCGGGCCGACGCGGAGGCGGTGTTGCTCGACGCCGTTCGGGCGCAGACCGCGATCGTCCTCGGCCACGCCGACACCGGGCGGGTCGGCCCCGGCACGGCGTTCAAGGATCTCGGGATCGATTCGCTGATGGCACTGGAGCTGCGGAACAAGCTGTCGGCGGTGACCGGCCTGAAGCTGTCCGCCACGCTCGCGTTCGACTACCCGAACCCGAGCAGCCTCGCCCGGTTCCTGAACGCCGGCATCCATCCCGACCCCGCCGGCGACCGGCAACCTCCGGTCGATCGCCTGACCAAGGAGATCGAAGCACTGGGCGCCCGGCTCGAGGACGCCTTCCTCGGGCTCGCGGCCGAGGACAAGGCCACCATTTCCACCCTGCTCGGCGAACTGCAGGGCCGCGTCCGTTCGATGGCGGGCGACGGATCACCGGTCGGCGTCGCCGAGCGGATCGGTTCGGCATCAGTGGGCGAGCTTCTCTCGCTGCTGGACAAAGAGCTCGGCTAGGGGAGAGCGATGACGAACGACAACAACGCCGATGTTCTCGATTACCTCAAGCGGACATCGATCGAGCTGATCGAAACACGTCGGCGCCTGCAGGAGCTGACGGAGGCCGCCGCCGAGCCGATCGCGGTCGTGGGTCTCGCCTGCCGTTTCCCGGGTGGGGCGGTGTCCCCGGAGGCCCTGTGGGACCTGGTGGCGGCGGGCCGGGACGCGGTGTCGCACTTCCCGGACGACCGCAACTGGGACCTGGCGAGCCTGTACGACCCGGACCCGGACCGGCCCGGCACCTGCTACACACGCTCCGGCGGTTTCCTGCACGACGCGGGTGACTTCGACGCCGAGTTCTTCGGGATCAACCCGCGCGAGGCGCTGGCCGCGGACCCGCAGCACCGGTTGTTGCTGGAGTCCTCGTGGGAGTCCCTGGAACGGGCCGGCATCGACCCGCGAACCCTGCACGGCAGCGACACCGGCGTCTTCGCCGGTCTGGCGTACTTCGGGTACGGGAACCACTTCTTCACCCCCGAGAGCATCACCGGCTACGGGCAGACCGGTTCGCTGCTGAGCGTGGCGTCCGGGCGGGTGGCGTACGCGCTGGGCCTGGAGGGCCCGGCGGTGTCGACCGACACCGCGTGCTCGTCGTCGCTGGTGGCCGTGCACCAGGCGGTGCAGTCGCTGCGGCAGGGGGAGTGCGCGCTGGCCCTGGCCGGGGGCGTCACCGTCATGGGGACGACGCAGGTGTTCCGGGAGATGTCGCGGCAGCGGGGCTTGGCGGTGGACGGCCGGTGCAAGGCGTTCGCCGACGCGGCCGACGGCACCGGCTTCGCGGAGGGCGTCGGGATGCTGGTGTTGGAGCGGTTGTCGGACGCGCGCCGCAACGGGCGGCGGATCCGGGCGGTGATCCGGGGCTCGGCGATCAACCAGGACGGGGCGTCCAACGGGATGACCGCGCCGAACGGGCCCGCGCAGCAGCGGGTGATCCGCGCGGCGTTGGCGAACTCCCGCCTGCGGGCGAGCGACGTGGACGCGGTGGAGGCCCATGGGACCGGTACGACGCTGGGCGATCCGATCGAGGCGCAGGCGCTGCTGGCCACCTACGGGCAGGACCGCGATCCCGGCCGGCCGTTGTGGCTGGGGTCGTTGAAGTCGAACATCGGCCACGCGCAGGCGGCGGCGGGCGTCGGCGCGATGATCAAGATGATCATGGCGATGCGGCACGGGGTGCTGCCCAGGACGTTGCACGTGGACCGCCCGACGACGCATGTGGACTGGTCGGCCGGGGCGGTGGAACTGCTGACCGAGGCCAGGGAGTGGCCGAGCACCCCGGGACGGCCTCGGCGGGCGGGCGTGTCCGCCTTCGGGGCCAGCGGCACCAACGCGCACCTGATCCTGGAGGAGGCGCCCGCAGCGGAGCCGGCGCCCGACGTCGCCGACCAAGCGGCCGCAAGCGCCGTCCGACCGGTGCCGTGGGTCGTGTCGGCGCGGTCGGCGGCGGCGCTGCAGGCACAGGCGGAGAAGCTGCGCGCCTTCGTCGCCGACGCCGACGCCGACATCGTCGACATCGGGTGGTCGCTGGTGGCCGACCGGGCGCGGTTCGAGCATCGAGCGGTGGTGCTGGGCCGTGACCGCGACGAGTTGTCGAGCGGTCTGGCGTCGTTGGGAGAGGGCGCGGAGTCCGCCGCGGTGGTGCGCGGTGTCGCCGGCGACCTCGGTGGCACGGTCTTCATGTTCCCCGGCCAGGGATCGTCGTGGGTGGGTGTGGCCGGGCAACTGTACGACGCCTTCCCCGTCTTCGCGCAGAGCCTCGACGAGGTCTGCGCACGCTTCGACACCCACCTGCCCTACGCGCTCAAGCCCCTGCTCCTCGCCGACGCGCCCGAGGCGGCCCGCGCGCGGCGCACGGACATCGCGCAGCCCGCGCTGTTCGCCCTGCAGGTCGGCCTGTACCGGCTCATGGCGCGGTTCTGCGGCGAGCCGAACCACCTGATCGGTCACTCCGTCGGCGAGATCGCCGCCGCCCACGTGTCCGGCGCCCTCGACCTGGACAGCGCGACACGGCTCGTGGCCGCACGCGGACGGGTCATGCAGACGGTCACCGAGCGCGGCGCCATGCTGGCGGTCCGCGCCTCGGAAGAGCAGGTGAGCGCGTTGCTCGGCCCAAACGAGCGCGTCGGCATCGCCGCCGTCAACGGCCCGGAGTCGGTGGTGGTCTCGGGCCACCGCGAGGCGGTCGTCGAACTGCGTGACCGACTCGTCGCCGGCGGCACCTCGGCGAAGCTGCTCGAAGTCGACCACGCGTTCCACTCCCCGCTCATGGAGCCGATCCTGGACGAGTTCGCGGCCTCGATCGGCGAAATCCCCGCGGGCCGCGTCTCGATCCCGGTCGTCTCGACCAGGTCGGGCCGCGTGGCCACGGTCGAGGAGTTGACGTCCGTCACGCACTGGGTGAGACACGTCCGCGAACCCGTCCGCTTCTTCACCGCGGTGGAGTACGCCCGTACGGCCGGTGCGGGCACCTTCCTCGAAGTGGGGCCGGGCTCGACCCTGACGAGCATCACCAAGGAGGCGTTCGCCGGCGCGGGCGCGGACGACGCGGTGGTCCTGTCGGCCTCGCGGCGCAACCGCGGGGCGGTGCAGACGCTGCTCGGCGCGCTGGCCCAGTTCCACGTCCGCGGCGGAACCGTGGACTGGGGCGCCCTGTTCGGGGCGCGCCGGTCCGTGGACCTGCCCACGTACGCGTTCCAACGGCAGCGGTACTGGCTGGACTTCCTGGCCGGGATGGGCACCGGGGACGTGGCCTCGGTCGGGCTGGCGACTCCGCGGCACCCGCTGCTGGGCGCCGCGGTGGACCACCCCGGCACCGACGAGGTGGTGTTCACCGATCTGTGGTCCCTGCGGACCCACGACTGGCTGGCCGATCACGCCGTGTTCGGCGCGGTCGTGGTTCCGGCGACGGCCTACCTCGACCTGGCGCTGTCGGTGGGCGACTTCCTCGGGTGCGCCGCGATCGAGGAACTCTCTCTGGAGGTTCCGCTGATCCTTCCCGAGGCGGGCGACGTACAGGTGCGGATCGTGGTCGGCGCGGCGGACGAGAGAGGACACCGCTCCGTGGACGTGTACTCGCGTCCCGGCGAAGACGACCGGACCGTCGGCGGCTGGACCCGGCACGCGACGGGGAGTCTGGCACCGAGCGTCCCGCGCACGGCCACGGGGCCCGACGACGCGCCGGCCCTTGCCGCGTGGCCACCGGCCGGGGCGAGCCGGATCGACATTGACGGGCTGTACGACTCCTTCCAGGACGCGGGCTTCGAGTACGGTCCGACCTTCCGCGGGCTGCGCGAAGTGTGGCGGCGCGATGACGATCTCTTCGCGACGGCCACCCTGCCGGTGACCGCCGACGGCTCGGCCGCCGGGTTCGCCCTGCATCCGGCGCTGATCGACGCCGCGCTGCACACGGTGGTGGCCGGCGCCGTCGTCGACGTGACGGGCGGTCGGGGCTGGATGCCCTTCTCGTGGTCCGGGGTGGAGCAACTCGGGGAGTGCGGCTCGACCGTGCGGATCCGGGTCTCCCCGGCCGGTGAGGCCGCCGTGTCGGTGGTGGTCGGCGACGAGCACGGCCGCCCGATCGCGCGGATCCAGGCGTTGACCTTCCGTCCGGCGAGCGCCGAGCAACTGCGCTCGGCGCGCCGCGGGCACGAGCAGTCGCTGTACGAACTGGAATGGCGACCGCTCCCGCCGAGCGGACGAGAAACCCCCGGCGTGCGATGGGGCGTTCTCGGCGCGAAGGACGGCCTGGCCTCCCGGCTCCTGGAGGCGGGTGCCGAGAGCGTCGTCCTCCACGCGTCCATGAGCGACGTGCTCGTGGGGGAGGCGCCCCCGCACATCGTGCTGTGCCTGGACGACTTCGTGAGCGCGGGCCCCGATCCGCTCGCCACGGTCGGCGGCACGGACACGCGCGTGCTGGAGTGGGTCCAGCGGTTCCTCGCCGAGGAGTCGCTCGCCGAATCCACGCTGGTGGTCCTCACCCGCCTGGCCTTGGACACCGGTGGAGGAGAGAGCGTCGAAAGCCTCCCCGGCGCGTCCGTCTGGGGCCTGATCCGGTCCGCCCAGACGGAGCATCCCGGCAGGTTCCGGCTGGTGGACGTCGACGACGAACAGGCGTCCTGGGCACGCCTCGCGGACGCGCTCGCCACCGGCGAGGAGCAACTGGCCCTGCGCGGCGGCGGGTACCTCGTTCCCCGGATGAAGGCGGCCGCGGCCGCGCACAACCGGATCGAGCCACCGGCGCCCGGCGCCCACCGGCTGGGCATCCCGACCAAGGGCACGCTGGAGAACCTGACCTGGGTGCCCTGCCCCGAGGTGGAGGCACCCCTGACGAGTGGTCAGGTGCGCGTCTCCGTGCACGCCGCGGGGCTCAACTTCCGGGACGTCACGATCGCCCTGGGACTGGTGGAGCGCACGGCCATCGACGCCGGGATCGGCAGCGAGGGCGCCGGAACCGTGCTGGAGGTGGCGGACGACGTCACCGCCCTGGCACCGGGCGACCGGGTGATGGGCATCTTCTCCGGCGCCTTCGGCCGCGTGGCCGTGGCGGACCACCGCCTGCTCATGCCCGTCCCCGAAGGCTGGAGCCACACCGAGGCGGCGTCGGTGCCGGGCGCCTTCCTCACCGCCTACCACGCCCTGTTCCGCGTGGCGAAGCTCGAGAAGGGCCAACGGATCCTCATCCACGCCGCCGCGGGCGGGGTGGGGATGGCCGCCGTGCAACTGGCGAAACACGTGGGTGCCGAGATCTACGGAACGGCGAGCTTGGCCAAGTGGCCGGCCCTGCGCGCTCTGGGGCTGGACGACGCGCACCTGGCGTCGTCGCGGGATCTGGAGTTCGCGGACACGTTCCTGGACTCCTCGGCCGGGCGCGGTGTGGATTTCGTGCTGAACTCCCTCGCGCACGAATTCGTCGACGCCTCGCTCAAGCTGCTCCCCGAGGGCGGAAGCTTCGTCGAGATGGGGAAGACGGACATCCGTGATCCGCAGCGGGTGGCAGCCGACCACCCGGGCGTCGACTACCAGGCCTTCGACCTCTACGAGGCGGGCCCGGACGCGATGCGGGAGATGTTCCGCGCGGTCATGGAACTGTTCGCCGACGGGCGGTTGCACCTGAATCCGATCGCCGTGCGCAACATCCGCGACGCGCGCAAGGCGTTCCGCGAGATGAGCCAGGGCCGCAACATCGGGAAGGTCATTCTCGACCTGGGCAGCGGCTTCGGCAGTGGGACCGTGCTGGTCACCGGCGGGACCGGAGGCGTGGGTTCGCTGGTGGCGCGGCACCTCGTCGCCGAACACGGGGTGCGCAGCCTGGTGCTGGCGAGCCGTCGGGGCATGGCGGCCGACGGGGCCGCCGAGCTGGTCTCGGACCTGGCGGCGGCGGGCGCGGTCGTCAAGGTCGCGGAATGCGATGTCGCGGACCGGGCCGCGGTGGCGGACCTGCTCGCGGACATGCCGCCCGGGCATCCGCTGACGGCGGTCGTGCACGCGGCGGGTGTCCTGGCGGACGGCACCCTCGAATCGCTGACCGCGGAAAGCCTCGACCGGGTGCTGCGCGCCAAGGCCGGCGGCGCGGTCAACCTGCACGAGCTGACCAGGGGCCACACCCTGTCGGCGTTCGTGCTCTTCTCCGCGCTCGCGGGCACGCTGGGCACCGCGGGGCAGGCGAACTACGCCGCGGCGAACGGGTTCCTGGACGGTCTGGCGGCCCAGCGCAGGGCCTCCGGCCTGGTCGGCACCTCGCTGTGCTGGGGCTGGTGGGAGCAGCGCAGCGGGATGACCGCGGACCTGGACGAGGTCGACCTCGCGCGGGTCCGGCGGCTGGGCATCGCCGAGATGCCCACACCCGAGGCACTGGCCTTGTTCGACGCGGCGTGCGCGCTCGACAAACCCGTGCTCATCCCGGCCAGGCTGGACCTCTCCGCGCTGCGGAGCAGGACCGGTGCCGACCTGCCGCTGCTCCTGCGCGACCTCGTCGACGGTGGCCGGTTGCCCCGGAACCGGGCGAGCACGACCAGGGGCGGCGGTTCGCTCGGGTTGCCCGCCCGGCTGGCGGGCCTGGAGCAGGGCGACGCGCGGGCGGTGGTGCTGGACTGGATCCGCGACCAGGTCGCCATCGTGCTCGGGCATCCGTCCGGTGCGGCCGTCGACGCCGACCAGGCGTTCACCCACCTGGGATTCGACTCGCTGACGTCGGTCGAACTGTGCAACCGCCTGGCCTCCTCGACCGGGCTGCGCTTGGCGTCCACCCTGGTCTTCAGCTACCCGACACCGCGTGAGCTGGGCGGACACATCTTCGGCCTGCTGCGTCCGGCGGCGCCGCAGGCGGGCCCGGACGAGGACGCCGAGATCCGGGAACTGTTGCGAAACGTCCCGATCGACAGGCTGCGCGGTGCGGGCCTCCTGGAGTCGGTTCTGGCGTGTGCCGACCCGCCTCGGTCGGATGCCGAGGGGCAGGTGCCGGACGCGGACGCCGGCGCGGGCGTACTGGCGGCCATGGACTTGGAAGCACTCGTCGGCCTGGCTCTGGATGAGAGGGGCAAGTGACCATGGAAAACTCCGCGGATCGCACGGCGGACGGCGCGGCCCGGGTCGAGCGGGCACTGCGCACCCTGTTGGAGGAACGCGACCGCCTGCGGCTGGAGATCGACGCCCTGAAGGCCGGCCGGGTCGAGCCGATCGCCGTGGTGGCCATGGCGTGCCGCTACCCGCGTGGGGTGTCCTCGCCCGAGGACCTGTGGGACATGGTGCGCGGCGGCCTGGACGCGGTGGACGAGTTCCCGGCGGACCGCGGATGGCGGGACCTGTACGACCCCGATCCCGACGCGGTCGGCAGCTCGTACGTGCGGCACGCGGGATTCCTGACGGACGCGGCGGACTTCGACCCGGAATTCTTCGGCATCAGTCCGCGTGAGGCGTTGGCGATCGACCCACAGCAGCGCCTGTTGTTGCAGACGTCGTGGGAGGTCTTCGAGCGGGCGGGCATCGTTCCCGCCGATGTGCGCGGGGCCGACGTCGGTGTCTTCGCCGGGGTGAGCTCGTCCGAGTACGGGTCGCGCTTCCTGGAGGGGGGCCGGAACGAGCTGGAGGGCTACCTGATGCACGGGAGCGCGCTGAGCGTCGCGTCCGGCCGGGTGGCGTACGAACTGGGGCTGACCGGACCGGCGGTGAGCGTGGACACGGCCTGCTCGTCGTCGCTGGTGGCGCTGCACCTGGCGATGCAGTCGCTGCGTTCGGGGGAGTGCTCGCTCGCCCTGGCGGGCGGGGTGTCGGTGATGTCGACGCCGGCGATCTTCGTGGAGTTCTCCCGGCAGCGCGCGCTGTCCGCGGACGGCCGCTGCAAGTCCTTCGCGGACGGAGCCGACGGCACCGGCTGGGCGGAGGGGGTGGGTGTGCTGCTGCTGGAGCGGCTGTCCGAGGCCCGCCGCAACGGCCACCCGGTGCTGGCGGTCGTGCGCGGTTCCGCGGTGAACCAGGACGGGGCCAGCAACGGGTTGACCGCCCCCAACGGACTCGCCCAGGAGAAGGTGATCCGGCAGGCGCTGGCGAACGCCGGGGTCGCGCCCGGGGAGGTGGACGCGGTCGAGGCGCACGGGACCGGAACCGTGCTGGGGGACCCCATCGAGGCACACGCCCTGCTGGCGACCTACGGGCGGGACCGGGCCGAGGGCAGCCCGCTTTGGCTGGGGTCGATGAAGTCGAACATCGGTCACGCCCAGGCCGCGGCGGGCGTCGCCGGGGTGATCAAGATGGTGATGGCCATGCGCCACGGCTACCTGCCGAAGACCCTGCACGTGGATACGCCCTCACGGCACGTGGACTGGTCCTCCGGCGCGGTGGAACTGCTGGTGGAGGGGCGTGAGTGGATCCGTGCGGAGGGTCCTCGGCGAGCCGGGGTGTCGTCGTTCGGAGTCAGCGGCACCAACGCGCACGTGATCCTGGAGGAGGAACCGCCGCCGGCGCCGACGGACGGGCGTGATTCGGACTCGGGCGTCGTCGGCGGGCTGGTGCCGTGGGTGGTGTCGGGCAAGAGCGCGGCGGCCGTGCGGCGGCAGGCGGACAGCCTGCGCGATTTCGCCGCGGCCGAGTCGGGTGTGGATGTCGCCGACATCGGTTGGTCGTTGTGGTCGAGCCGGTCGCGGTTCGATCATCGTGCCGTGGTGCTGGGCCGCGGTCGGGACGAACTGCTCGACGGTCTGGCGTCGTTGGGCGAGGACGCGGAGTCCGCGGCGGTGGTGCGCGGGGTCGCCGGGAACCTCGGCGGTGTCGTGTTCATGTTCCCGGGACAGGGGTCGCAGTGGGTCGGGATGGGCCGGGAACTGTACGACACCTTCCCGGTCTTCGCGCACGGCCTCGACGAGTGCGCGATCGCCCTGGCCGAGTGGGTCGACTGGTCGCTGCTCGATGTGGTGCGCGGCGTGGAGGGGGCGCCGACCCTGGACCGGGTGGACGTGGTGCAGCCGGCGTTGTTCTCGGTGATGGTGTCGATGGCCGCGCTGTGGCGGTCGTGGGGGGTGGAACCGGCCGCGGTGGTGGGGCACAGCCAAGGCGAGATAGCCGCCGCCCACGTGTGCGGTGCGTTGTCGTTGCGCGATGCCGCCAAGATCGTGGCCCTGCGCAGCAAGGCCCTGCTGGGGTTGATCGGGCACGGCGGGATGGCGTCGATCGCCGAGTCCGCGGACTCCGTGACGGCACGGCTGACTCCGTGGAAGGACCGGGTGAGCGTCGCCGTGGTCAACGGCCCCCGTTCGGTGGTGGTGTCCGGGGAACCGGACGCGCTCGACGAGTTCGTCGAGAAGATGAAGGCCGAAGGCGCGCAGGCCCGGAGAATCTCGGTCGACTACGCCTCGCATTCGCATCAGGTGACCCGGGTCCGCGATCAGGTGATCGGACCGCTGTCCGATGTTTGTCCGAAAACGTCGACGCTGCCCTTCTATTCGACCCTGCACGGCGAAACAATCGATACCGCGGAGCTGAACGGCGAGTACTGGTACGACAATCTGCGCGAGAAAGTCCTCTTCGAATCCTCCGTCCGGCGGTTGATCGCCGACGGTTTCCGGGGGTTCATCGAGATGAGTCCGCACCCCGTGCTGACCGTCCCGGTGCAGGAGATGGTCGAGGATCTGGACGACGCGGTGGTCCTGTCGTCGTCCCGGCGGGATCGGGGCGAGGCGGAGGCCGTGGTCGGCTCGCTGGCCCAGCTGTACGTCCGCGGCGGAGCCGTGGACTGGGGCGCCCTGTTCGGGGCGCGCCGGCGGGTGGAGCTGCCGACGTACGCGTTCCGGCGGCAGCGGTACTGGCTGAACTCCGTACACACCGCGCCGGTGGCGGAGCCGGCCTCGACGGAACCGCCCGCGGACGACGATCAGGCCGTCCCCCTGTCGGACCGGCTCGCCGCCCTTCCCGACGGGGACGCGAAGGCACTCGTGCTGGAGCACGTCCTCGCGAAGGTCGCCGTCGTGCTCGGACACCCCTCCGGCGAGACGATCGACCCCGACCGGGAGTTCAGGGAGATCGGCTTCGACTCGTTGTTGTCGGTGGAGCTGAGCAAACGCCTGGCCGCGTCGACCGGTCTGAAACTGAGGGCGAACCTGGTGCTGCGGCACCCCACGCCCAGGCGCGTCGCCGAGCACGTCGCGTCCTCGATGGCCGACCTCGATCCGCGCTGATCCCACCGCGTTCCGGGCGCCTTCCCGCGCCCCGGGACCGTCCCGTCGGCGGGACACCGCACGTTCGACAGTGGGTGCGCCCGTCCCGGCACCCCGTTGTCTTGACCGGCTGATCCACTTCCGTGAATGTGGAAGTGATCTGCGAATCTCCCAGGTTCCCGAGCCTGCCTGCTGAGGGGATGTTCCCTGTGCGTTCGTTCGGTGCGTCGTCGGCGCACAAAGGATTGTGGCTGGCGCAGAAAATGTCCCCCGAAACGCTGAACCATGCGCTGACCATGTGGGATGTGGACGGTGAATTGGACGCGGCCGTCATGGAATCCGCATTCCTGCACGTGCTGGGCGAAGCGGAAGTGCTGCGGGTCACCTTCGTCGACGACGGCAGCGGACTGCGGCTGGTGCCGCGGGAATTGGGCGACTGGCGGCCGTTCTTCCTGGATCTGGCCGCCGAGGCCGATCCCGAGCAGGCGGCGCGCGAAGCGTTGGCCGACCTGATCAAGCAGCCGTTCGACCTGGAGCGCGATCTGCTGTTCCGGCTGGGGGTGGTCAAACTCGCGGCGACCCGCTCGCTGGTGGTGATCGCCTACCACCACCTGATATCGGACGGGTACGGCGCGGGTGGCCTGCTGTCGCGGCGCCTCGCCGAGGTGTACACGGCGTTGGCGCGGGGCGCCGGGATACCGGAGTTGCCGCACCCGTGGGATGTGGAGTCGTTCGCGGCCGGGGCGGCGGAGTATCAGGACTCCCCGAAGTTCACCGAGGACACCGAGTTCTGGCGCGAGTACCTGGCGGACGCGCCTCCTCCCGCGCAGGTTCCGCGCGTCGCGCTGTCCGACGCGATGTGGTCCGCGCCGGCCGAGCCGATGAGCAGCGCGGACTCTTGGGGGCAACTGGCGGACGCCATCGGCATGGTGAGCCGAACGCTCACGGTGCCGCGTGCCGAGGCGGACACCTGGACCGAGGCCGCGAAGTCCATGGGCGTGTGGATGTCGTCGCTGCTGACCGCCGCCGCGGCGGTGTACTTCCGGCACCGCTGCGACCGCCCGGAGTTCCTCGTCTCGCTCGCGGTGGGCAATCGGGTCGGGGCGGCGAGCAACACGCCCGGTCTGGCGGTGAACGTGGTGCCGGTGCGGGTGAAGGTTCCGCTCGGTGCGACCTTCGGCGAGATCGCCGACGCGGTGGTGGACGAGACATACGAGATCTTCGGTCGGACCGCCTGCCACTACTCGGAGATCCAGCGCGCGAGCGGAACCGTCCTGAGCGGCCGCGGCAGTTTCGGTGCCGTCGTCAACGTCGTCGAGTTCGCGGAGCAACTGCACTTCGCCGACAACCAGGCGCGCCACCTGGGCGCGACGACCGGGGTCTTCGACGAACTGTCGATCGGCGTCTACACCGACGGGAGCCCCGACAGCGACCTGTTCGTCCGGCTCGACGCCCCCGCGGGCCTGTACACCGGCGCGGAACTGTGGTTCATCGGGGCGGAGTTGATCGCGTACACCAGTGCGCTGACCTCCGCCGATCCGCAACTGCCGGTCGGTGCGCTGGACGTGCTGCGCGGCGCCGAGCGGGACCGGGTGGTACCGACGGCACCGAGCGACACGGATGTGCCGTGGTCGACCGTCGCGGAACAGTTCGCCCGCCGGGTGGAATCGGCCCCCGACGAGGTCGCGGTGGTGTCCGGGGACTCGGCCGTGTCGTACCGGGAACTGGATCGGCAATCGAGTCGGCTGGCCGCGGCGCTGCGGCGTCGAAACGTCGGACCCGAGACCGTCGTGGCGGTGGCGATGCCCCGATCGGTGGACCTGGTCGTCGCCCTGCTGGGGGTGGTGAAGGCGGGCGGAGCCTACCTGCCGATCGACCCGACGACGCCGGCGGAGCGGATCACCGCGGTGGCCGGCGACGCATCGGTGCGCCTCCTGCTCACCGATGCGGCGACCGCCCAGGCGCGCTCCGCCGATCTCGATGTTCCGGCGCTCGTGTTCGACGACCTGGCGTCGGACGCCGACGGCGACGGCGATGTGGGGGAGTTGCCGACCCCATCGCGACCGAACAACCTGTTGGCTGTGATGTACGGCTCCGGATCGAACGGTGCGGCCACGCCGGTCGCCGTGACGCACCGGAACATGCGGCGCTTGGTCGCGGATCGCCACTGGCGCGAAGGCGCGCGCGGCGCCGTGTTGTGGCACTCGCCGCACACCTTCGATGGGCTCGCCCTGGAAGTGTGGGCGCCGTTGCTCAACGGCGGCCGGGTGGTGGTGGCTCCGCCGGGGGAGTCGTCCGTCCGGACCCTGACCGAGTCGCGAGCGGCGAACGAGATCACCGCGGTGTGGCTGCCCGCGGGGCTGTTCTCGGCGATCGCGGCGGAACACCCGCAGTGCCTGGTCGGGTTGCGCGAGGTGTGGACCGGTGGTGACCACGTGTCCGCCGCGGTGCGACGGGTGCGGGAGGCCTGCCCCGAGTTGACGATCGTCGACGGCCACGGACCGACGGAGACGACCGGGTTCGCCGCGGCCGACCGCCTGACGGCGGAGGAGCCGGTGCGGCACGCGGGCGCGGTGGGCGGCCCGATGGACGACACCGCCCTGTACGTGCTGGGCCCGGGGCTGGCACCGGTCCCCGTCGGCGTGACCGGAGAGCTGTACGTGGCCGGGCCCGGTCTGGCGCGCGGATATCCCGGGCGACCCGGGCAGACCGCCGAGCGGTTCGTACCCTGCCCGTTCGGTCCGGCCGGCCGGCTGATGTACCGCACCGGGGACCGGGTGCGGTGGGGCGCGGACGGGTGGGTCGAGTACGTGGGACGGGCCGACACCCAAGTCGACGTACGCGGTGTCCGGATCGAGCCGGCCGAGGCCGAGGAGGTGCTGTCGGAGCACCCCGGACTGGCGCAGTCGGTGGTGGTCGTCCGGCAGGACGCGTCCGGGCAGGAGCGGCTGGTGGCCTACGTGGTCCCGGTGGGCGGTCGGGACGACCTCTCGAACGAGGAACTGCGCCGGTTCGCCGCGGGACGGTTGCCGGAGTTCATGGTGCCCGCGGCGTTCGTGGTGCTGGAACGCCTGCCGGTGACGGCGGCCGGGAGGGTGGACCGGACGTCGCTGCCGGAGCCCGCGTTCGACGACGGGTCCTACCGGGCACCGCGCAACCGCACCGAGCGGGTGCTGGCCGAGGCGTTCGCCGACGTGCTCGAGGTGGACCGGGTGGGCATCGACGAGGACTTCTTCGACCTCGGCGGGAACTCGCTCCGGGCGATCAGGCTGGTCGGCCTGATCCGGGCGGAGCTGAGTCTCGAGGTGTCCATTCGCACGCTGTTCGCGGCGCGCACCATCACCGGTCTGTCGGAGATGTGGGAGGACCTCTCCCGGTCGAGCAGGCCGGCCCTGCGCAGGAGGACGAAGGCGGGCGAGGTTCTCTGAGCGTCGGCCGCGGTCGCCGTCCACCCCGATCGTCACCCGGTGTGCGGAAAGGGATTCCTCGATGAGCCGTCCGGTGGACGAGCGGTGGATACGTCGTTTCCGGGACGACGACGGATGCGCGACGAAGCTCCTGTGCTTCCCGCATGCCGGCGGCTGGTCGAACGCGTACCGAACCTGGCCGCTGGGGCTGCCCCCGGACGTCGGTGTGCTCGCCGCGCGGTACCCGGGCCGGGAGGACCGGCTCGGGGATCCGTTCCCGTCCGGCCTGGAAGCCCTCGCGGACGACATCGCGGACGCGCTCGGCGAGCCGGCGCGGCATCGGCTGGTGCTGTTCGGCCACAGCATGGGGGCTTCGGTGGCGCACGAGGTGGCGCTGCGCCTGCAGAAACGGGGGTGCCCGCCGGCCGCCCTGTGCGTGTCCGGCCGACGGCCGCCGCATGCGCTGGAGGGTCTGCGGCAACACTTCGGCACGGACGAGGAGATCATCGCGGATGTCGTGCGCTTCGACGAGAGCTGCGCCCCGGTCTTCGCGGACCCCGACCTGTGCGAGATCCTGCTGCCCGCGATCCGCGCGGACTACCGCTTGGTGGACGACTATCCCGGTGGCCACCGGCCTCCGCTCGACTGCCCGGTCTACGGCTACACCGGTGACAGCGACACCGAGGTGAACCCGGAACAGATGCGCCGCTGGGCGGACATGACGAACGGCGCCTTCCGGCTCCGGGTGTTTCCCGGCGGGCACTTCTATCTCCGAGCCGAGGAAGCCGTGCTGCTGGCGGACCTGAGCGACGTACTGGGCGGTCTCGAATACCGTACGGAGGCCGCCCCGTAGGGTGTGCGAACGAGCGCCGCACGGCAGCACGCATCCGTCGTCGCCACGGAAGGGTCGGGGGCCGGCGCGGTGACCGCCCGCCGATGGCGCCACCCCGGGGCGTGGTCGCTTGCGATGGCACAACATATGCGCCATGATGGCGCCATGGATGTAAGCCCGTTCGTGGACAAACTCGGGCGCGAGTTCGCCGCGCTCGTTCGAGTCGACCGTGGGGACGCCGCCGCGTCCGCCGCGCGGCTGGAGTCGGTGATCCGACGCACGTTGTTCGACGCGCTGAAGGCTGCCGCGGACGAGATCAACCGCGACCTCGCCCCGGGCTTCGTCGAACTCCACCTCCGCGCAGGCGAACCGAACTTCGTCGTGACGCCGGCCTCGCCCGACGGGTCGTCCGAGGCCGCGGCGCGCGGTGGCACGCCCCATGCCGAGGACGGCGCCACCGCACGTGTCACCGTGCACATGCCCCGGCACCTGAAGGCGCGCGTCGAGCAGGCGGCCTGCCACGAAGGGCGTTCGGTGGACGCGTGGTTCGCCCGGGTGGCCGCCGCCGCGGTGGTGCACGACCGCGCCCCCGCCACCGCCGATCGGCGGGGCAGACGAGGGCGGCAGCGCTACATCGCCTGGGTGCACTGAACCAAGCCGGACCGATATCCCGCTCGTCCCGCCACAGGGGGACGACCGTCGGATATTCGGACATCACCAGAAGGGACAGCCATGCCTGTTTTCGAGACTCCGAAGTCGATCTCCGTCACGATCGAACTCCACGTCGGCGACGTGCAGATCACCGCCGAAGACCGGACCGACACCGTCGTCGAGGTGCGACCGAGCGACGAGAGCGACGCCTCGGACGTGAAGGCCGCCAAGGAGACGAGCGTCGAATTCGTCGACGGTGTCCTGGTGGTCAAGGGCTCGAAGCCGCTCGCGGGATTGGACCTCTCCCGGAAGACCCGTTCGGTGGACGTGTCGATCGTGCTGCCGGTCGGCTCACACGTGCACGGCAAGGCCGCGCTGGGCGAGCTGCGCTCCTCCGGCCGCCTCGGCGAGTGCACGTACAAGACCTCCACCGCGATCGTTCACCTGGACCACGTCGGTCCGCTGCGGCTGCACTCGGCAGGCCACATCACCGTGGGCCGAGTCGACGGCGACGCCGAGGTCGGCACGTCCATCGGGCGGATCCGGATCGGTGAGGTCGACGGTGCGCTCAAGGTCAAGAACTCCAGCGGCAACACCGAGATCGGCAAGGTCACCGGCGACCTCCACGTCCGCAACTCCAACGGCGACATCTCCATCGACCACGCCTCGGGACGAAAGACCGACGCCAAGACCGCCAGCGGCAACATCCGTGTCGCGGAAGTCACCCGCGGCGAGGTCGTGCTCAAGACCGGCTCCGGCGACCTGGAGGTCGGCATCGGCGCGGACCGCCCGGCGAAGCTCGACCTGGCCACCGGATACGGGCGCGTGAACAACATGCTGGAGCAGGTCGCCGAGGCGTCCGAGGAAGGCATCGAGGTGCGGGCGCACTCCTCCTACGGGGACATCACGATCCACCGCGCCTGACGAACGACCTCCTCGCGCGGGAGCGAGCAGGCACGGCGCGACGTTCGGGACGAAGCGGCCCACGGGCGGTCCGTGCGAGCCGTCGAGTCGACGGGATGCGAACCACATTCGCATCCCGTCGGTCATCGGCGTGGGCGCACCGAAGTCCGGCCCTTTCGGGCCGTTGCCGTGCTCGCTCGCGACGGCTACTGCACCCAGCCGTTGAACTGCTGCTTGCCGCGCTGGGCCCGCCTGCTGTTGGACAGCGCCGCGGCGGAGGCTCGGACCATCCACGTATTGACCGAGATGCCCTGCCTGGACGCCGCCTTCTCGATCTCGTCCTTCATCTCCTGCGGAGGCCGAAAGTTGATCCGGGCGGTGGCGCCGCCCCTGGCGCCACCGAGCGCTCCGGCCGACCAGTCGCCCGCCGCGTCGTCGCCATCATCCGCGGCGTCCCGCGCGGGCCCGTCGTCGACCGAGGGCGCGGTCACCACAAAACTGGGATCCATCCCCCGCAGGCGCAGGTCCACCGAGCCGGGCGCCAGCTCCCGGGTGATCTCGTCGGCCGCCGCCGACAGAACCTTGAGCAACGTGAGCCGAACGGCCGACTCCAGCGGAGCGACCAGCCGCTCCGCGACCGCGCGGGTCTCGGCATCTCCCGCCGCGGAGGCTGTGACCAGTTCGTCGCGCAGCGCCTCGACGTACTCCCGAAGTTCCATGGAATCATGATGGCACATTGATTGCGCCGCGCGGCGCCTGCCTGGCCCGATGATTGTGCGTGGCCCATTTGTCCCGGTGAACCGCGGTGTTTCGATCGGCCGGGAATAGCGATTCGCATATCGGCGGACCGTGGACCGCCACCGAGTTCAGGTGAACTGTCGCCGGCGGGATCGCTATGGCGTCATGATGACGCCATAGCGGGTGAATGCGCGCGGTACAAAGGCGCGGTGGCGATATTCCGCGGTCAGGACGGGCAATATTCGGCGTCCAGGATGGCCAGGATGTGCTCTCCTCCCCAGTCGCTGTTGAAGTTGACCGTGAATTGCCGGCGGCCGTCCTCGGTGGTGGCGACCAAGGTGATCGACCCCGCGGCGGCGCCGTCGTGGTACCACAGGGTCGTACCGCATCTCATCGTGAACCGTTCGATGCCGAGCCCGTAGGCCGCGCCCGGGAAGTCGGGGTTCTCGACGGTGGTCAGCATCTCCTTCAACTGCCGCGGAGGCAGCAGCTTCCCGCGCATCAGGGCCCGGTAGAACACGTTCAGATCCGCCGCGCCGGAGATGATGTCGCCGTTGCCCCAGACCTGTGACGCGTTCATCGCGGTGACGTCGTCGACGCGGTCCGGCTGCGACGCGAAGAGCCTGGAGTAGCCGCGGCTGCTCGGCCGGGGCAGGTGGACGCCGTCGCGCGGGGTGGACGTCGCGTCCAGACCCAGGGGTTCGATGATGCGCTCGCGCACCTCGCGCTCGTACGTCCGGCCGCCGACCCGCTCCACGATCAGCGCGGCAAGGACGTCGTTGGTGTTGGCGAACGAGTGCCTGGCACCGGGCTCGAACGGCGGCTCGTGGGCGAAGGCCACCCGCAGGCGCTGCTCTGGCGTCAGGGTGTCGTACCGGTGCCGGAGGAAACCGTCGCCCGTCAGATACCTCTCGCGGTACTCCCGATCGGCGGCGTAGTCGAACAGGCCGCTGGTGTGGTTGAGAAGCTGCCGTACGGTGATCGCGCGCCCGTCGTTGCCGTTGCCGCTCACCAAGCCGGGCAGATGGCGCTCCACGCTGTCGTCGAGAGCGAGTCTTCCCTCCGCCTCCATCTGGAGGAGAACGGTCGCCACGAAGGTATCGGTGATGTTGCCGACCCGGAACCGGTCGTTCCTGCCGCGTGGCGCCCCCGTCTTCAGGTCGCCCACGCCCGACGTCGCCTTCCAGACGCCGTCGGCGTCCCGCGCCTGGGCGGTGATGCCGGGAACACCGGCTTGTACGGCCGCGTCCATCGCGCGCTGCGTCGCACGGTGGTCGGCCGGCGGGCAGGACGCCTCCCGGGACGCCCGGGCGGAACCCGTGAAGGCCGTGGCCGCCAGCACGACCGCCGCCACACCGACCACGGCGGCCCTGGATCTCTTGCGTAACGTCATTCCGCGCTCCCGGGAGTCGTCTGTCCTCGGCCGTACGCCCTACTCGTGCGGTCCGTCGGCGGCAGCGTAGGTCACCCGTGTCGCGTGCGGGGCGCTCGCGGCCGCGGCCGCGGACGGCGACGAAGTGGTTGACCCATACGCCCGAATGCGCGCGGGTTCCGGGCACCGGATCCGGCGGACACGGGGTGCCGCCGACGCGCCGGTGCGTCGTGCCCGTGTCATGCCGCCGGGACACCTCCGAACGCTCGCGCGGCCCCATCGGCGTGGCGGCGCGCGGTCGCGGTGGCAGTGACGCGTCCGGCACCCGCGAACCCGACGGCGCCGCGCCGTTTCGTCCCGCGCGGATCCGACCCGCGCGCTTTTGCTGCCACCGGCCGTACTTGTCTGGACACCGAGTGCTTCCGGTCCGTTGACTGGTCCCCGGGAGCGGCCGTTCACCGCTCTCGGGGGGCGGGCGGGAGCGGGTCCGACACAGCCGCGCATCCCCCGTGCCGACGCCGTCGGGCACAGCACGGCACGCTTCACCTGGGGGATGGTCGCATTGCGTTCGTTTGGCGATTCCGCCGCGCAGGCAGACCCGTGGCCGGAACGGGAACCCACCCCGGACGCGCCGCGGAGCGGCACCGTGCCGCTGTCGTTCGCGCAGCGCCGCATGTGGTTCATCGACCGGTTCGAGGGCCCGTCGGCGACCTACAACGCCGCCTTCCCGCTGCGCCTTTCGGGCACGCTCGACGCGGCGGCGCTGCGGCGGGCCCTCGCTGACGTGGTGGCGCGGCACGAGAGCCTGCGCACGTTGATCGGCGAGGACGACACGGGTGTGCCGTTCCAGCGAGTGCTGCCGGCCGACGACGCCTTCGTCGCGCTGCCGGTGGTGGACGTGCCGGAGGAGGGGCTCCCCGACGCGCTGACGCGGGCCGGTGCGCGCCCGTTCGACCTGACCGCGCAGGTCCCGATCCGCGGGACCCTGTTTCGCTGCGGCCCCCGGGAGCACGTTCTCCTGCTGCTCTTCCACCACATCGCGTGCGACGGCGTGTCCCTGGTGCCGCTGGCCCGCGACCTGGCCGCCGCCTACACCGCACGCCTGGCCGGCCGGGCCCCCGACTGGGCGGAACTCCCCATCCAGTACTCGGACTACACGCTGTGGCAGTACGACCTGCTCGGTGCCGAGGACGACCCGGACAGCCTCCAGCGCGCCCAGGTCGAGTACTGGCGCACGGCCCTGGCGGGCGTCCCGCAGCCGCTCGCGCTGCCCACCGACCGGCCGCGCCCGCCGCGGGCCGGCCACCGCGGCGCGGACGTGGAGTTCACCCTCGACGCGCAGGTGATGGCCGCCGTCGAGCACCTGGCGAACACCCGCGGGGCGACGGTGGCGATGGTGCTCCAGGCAGCCCTCGCCGTGCTCCTGCACGGACTCGGCGGCGGCGACGACCTCACCATCGGCTCGCCGATCGCGGGCCGCACCGACGAGCAACTGGCCGACCTCGTCGGCTTCTTCGTCAACACCTGGGTGCTGCGCGCCGACCTGTCGGGCAATCCCACGTTCACCGGGTTCATCGAGCGGGTACAGGACAAGGCCCTCGCGGCCTACGACCACCAGGACGTGCCGTTCGAGCGCCTGGTGGAGGCCCTCAACCCCGAGCGGTCCACGGCCTACGCACCGCTGTTCCAGGTCATGTTCGCGTGGCAGAACTTCACCCTCCCGGACTTCGCGCTGCCGGGGCTCGACGTGCGGCACGTGTGGCCGCCGACCACGACCGCGAAGTTCGACCTGTTCTTCAACGTCATCGACCTGCCCGGACGGGGCGTCGTCGGCCACCTGGAGTACGCCACCGACCTGTTCGACGCGCGGACGGCCCGGACCCTGGCCGACCGCTACACCCGCCTGGTGGCGCGGTTGTGCGCCGACCCCGATCGGCGGATCGGCTCGGTCGACCTGCTGGACGAGGACGAGCGGGAACTGGTCCTGCGGCGCTTCAACGACACGGCCGCGCCCGTCCCGGACGCGACCCTGCCCGTCCTCTTCGAGCGGCGGGCCGCGCGATGCCCGCGATCCGTCGCCGTCGTCGGCGGCGACACCTCGTACACCTACCGGGAACTCGACGACGCCGCCGACCGGCTCGCACGGGAGCTGGTGCGGCGAGGCGTCGGCCCGGAGACCCTGGTCGGGCTCGCCCTGCCACGCTCGGCCGAACTGGTCGTGGGCCTGCTCGGCATCCTCAAGGCGGGCGGCGCCTACCTGCCGCTGGACCCGCGCCACCCGAGCGCGCGGCTGGACTTCGTGCTCGCCGACGCCCGGCCGCGACTGCTCCTGACGGACGCGCGGGCCGCGGCCGTCCTGCCGGACTCCGGCATCCCCCGGCTGTTCCTCGACGACGTGCCCGACGGCTCCGACGGCTCCGACGGCGCGCCGACGCCGGCCCGCGCGGCGCCGCGCCCGGACCACGCCGCGTACGTCATGTACACCTCGGGGTCGACGGGGACCCCGAAGGGCGTCGTCGTCACCCACGCCACCGTCGTCAACGGCATCACGCGACTCGCCGCCGCCGTCGGCGTCGACGAGCACACCCGCATGACGGCGGGTACGTCGATCAACTTCGACGTGTCCGTCTTCGAGATCCTCACCACGCTCGCCGCGGGCGGCACCGTCGACGTCGTCCGGGACGTACTCGCGCTCGCCGAGGACGGCGGCCGGCACGGCGATGTGATCAGCACCGTGCCCTCCGTCTTCGCCGAACTCCTCGACGAGATCGCCGACACGACCTCCGTGCGCACACTGGTGTTCGCGGGCGAGGTCCTGCCCACCGCGCTGGTGCGGCGCGCCCGTGCGGCCTTCCCCGGTGTCCGGATCGTCAACGCCTACGGCCAGACGGAGTCGTTCTACGCCACCGTGTTCACCCTCGACGGCGCCACCCTCGCCGCCGACGGCGGGCCGGACACCGGCAGCACGCCGCTGGGCGCTGCGCTCGGCAACATGCGCGCCTACGTCCTGGGCGCCGGGCTCGCGCCCGTCCCGGTCGGCGCGGTGGGCGAGCTGTACGTCGCCGGACACATCGCGCGCGGCTACCACCGCCGCCCCCAAGCGACCGCCGAGCGCTTCGTCGCCGACCCGTTCGGACCGGCCGGCACGCGGATGTACCGCACCGGCGACCTCGCCCGCCGGACACCCGACGGGCAACTGCACTACGCGGGCCGTGCCGACGACCAGGTGAAGGTGCGCGGCTTCCGCATCGAACCCGGCGAGGTGGAGGCCGCCCTCACCGCACACCCCGCGGTCGCCCGGGCGGTGGTCGTCGCCCGGGACACGGCCGGGGGCCGGCAACTCGTCGCGTACGTGGTGCCCGTCGACCGGGTCGTGCGGGCGGACTCCGTCGACCTGCTGGCCGGGATCGACGCCCGGGAACTGCGGGCCGCCGCGGCCCGACGGCTGCCGGACTTCATGGTGCCGTCCTCGTTCGTGGTCCTGGACCGGCTTCCGCTCGGCCCGAACGGCAAGGTCGATCGCGCGGCACTGCCCGAGCCGGAAGTGTTCGGCGGCGCGTACCGGGCGCCGCGCACCGCCCACGAGAAAGTGCTCGCCGCGGTGTTCGCCGAGGTCCTGGGCCTGGAACGGGTGGGGCTCGACGACGACTTCTTCGCGACCGGTGGCGACAGCATCCGCTCGCTCCAGGTGGTCGCGCGGGCCCGGGCCAAGGACGTCGACATCACCCCGAAGCTGATCTTCGAATGCCGGACGCCGGCGGCGCTCGCCGAGGCCGCGACCGCGGTGACCGCGGCCGACGGCGTCGACGACGACGGGATCGACGAGTACGCCGGCGACGACTCGGTCGTACCGCTGCCGCCGATCGCGCGGCATCTGCTCGACGCGGGCGGCGGGTACGAGCGGTTCGCGATGGCAGTGGCCGTGGAACTGCCCGAGGGCATCGACGAGGCGGGGCTGCACGCGACGCTCGCCGCCGTGGTAGCGCACCACCCCATGCTGCGCTCCCGGCTCACCGAAGCCCCGGCCACCGCTGCCCCCACCGACGCGGCCCGGCCCGGCGCCGGCGGGCACCAGCCGGTTCTCCTGGTCGAGGATCCGGCCCTGCTCGACGTGACCACCGTGCTGCGCCGCACGCCGTGGGAGGACCCCGGCGACCGGGCCGCCTGGGAGGAACTGCTCGGGGACGAACTGGAGTCGGCGGCCGATTGTCTCGACCCGCGCGGCGGGGTGATGGCGCGATTCGTGTGGTTCGACCCCTCGCCCACGAAGCGGGCCGAGGCCCCCCGGGCGCGGGGGCGGCTGCTCATCGTGCTGCACCACCTGGTGGTCGACGGCGTGTCCTGGCGGGTCCTGCTGCCGGACCTGGCCGCCGCCTGGGCGCAGGTGCGCGACGGCGGCACGCCCCGGCTGCCCGGGGCGGGCACCACGCCGGGCCGGTGGGCGCGTGCCCTCGCCCGCGAGGCGCACACCGCCGAGCGGTCGGCCGAACTGCCCCTGTGGCGGGCGATTCTCGACGGTCCCGATCCGCTGTTGGGCGCGCGGGACCTCGACCCCGAGGTGGACACCCGCTCCACGCTCGAACACCTGCGGATCGGCCTGTCCGCCGAGGCGACCGCGTCGCTGCTCACCACACTCCCGGCCGCATACCGCGCCGGCGTGAGCGACGGGCTGCTCGCGGCCCTGGCCCTGGCGGTCGCCCGTTGGCGCCAGGGCCGCGGTGTGCACGCGTCCGCGACGCTCATCAAACTGGAGGGGCACGGGCGCGAGGAGAGCGTGCTGCCGGGCGCCGACCTCTCGCGTGCGGTGGGCTGGTTCACCACCGTGTTCCCGATCCGCCTCGACGTCGCGGGCCACGACCCGGACGAGGCCTTCGCGGGCGGCCCGGCCGCGGGCGCGCTCGTCAAGGACGTCAAGGAACGGCTGCGCGCCCTGCCCGACAAGGGCCTCGGCTACGGCCTGCTCCGCCACCTGAACCCGGAGGCCGGGGCCGAACTCGGCCGGTACTCCGAAGGGCAGATCGGCTTCAACTACCTGGGCCACTTCGCGGCCGCGGACATGCCCGAGGACCTGCGGGGCCTGGGCTTCACCATGGTCGGCGCCCCGACCGCGCCGCGCACCATGGACATCCCCGCCATGTCCACCCTGGAGATCAACGCGGCGGTCCTCGACACCGGTGCCGGTGCCTGCCTGGAGACGGACTTCGCGTACCCGCCCGGGGTGCTCGACCGCGCCGAAGTGGGCGAACTCGCCGGACTGTGGCGGACCGCGCTCGAAGCACTGGCCCGGCACGCGGAAGACCCGGACGCGGGCGGGCTCACCCCGACGGATCTGCCCCTGGTGGCGGCCACGCAGGCGGACATCGACGGGTGGGAGCGCAGCTACCCCGGTCTGGTGGACGTCTGGCCGCTGACGGCCCTGCAGTCGGGCCTGCTGTTCCACACGGAGTTCGAGGGCGCCCGGGACCCGTACCGGATGCAGCTCACGTGCCATGTGTCCGGGCATGTCGACGCGGACCGGATGCGCGCGGCCGGGCAGGCCCTGTTGGATCGACACCCGAACCTGCGCGCGGCGTTCACGACCGACACCGCGGGCAACCAGGTCCAGGTCATCAGCCCGGAAGGCGTCGAACTGCCTTGGCGGGAGCTCGACTTCAGGGGGCTGCCGGACCGGGGGCGGGACGAGGCCGTGGCCGGCTTCCTCGCCGACGACCAGGCCGCGCCCTTCCCACCCGGCACACCACCGCTGCTGCGGATGTCGTTGATCCGCACCGGCGAGCTGGGGTCGGACCTGGTCCTGACCGCCGCTCACGTGCTGTTCGACGGCTGGTCGTTGCCGCTCCTGCTGGGCGAACTGCTCCGCCTGTACGCCTGCGCGGGCGACCCGTCGGCGCTACCGCGTCCGCGCCCGTTCCGGGACTTCCTGCGCTGGCTCGACCGGCAGGACAAGGACGCGACCGCCCGCGCCTGGACGGCGGAGCTGGACGGTGTGCGCGAGCCCACCCTGCTCCTACCGGATGCCGTGTCCGGCCCCGGCGACCGGCGCGCGGCCGAGCACACGGGCATCGGGCGGGTCGAGGTCGACCTGTCCCCGGACGAGGCCCGGGAGTTGTCCCGGCGGGCCGTCGAACTCGGCATCACCGTCAATACCGTCGTGCAGGGAGCGTGGGCGGTCCTGCTCGGACAGTTGACAGGCCGTCAGGACGTGGTGTTCGGCGCGACCGTATCGGGCCGCCCGCCGCAGGTGCGGGGCTGCGAGAGGATGCTCGGCCTGTTCATCAACACCGTTCCCGTACGGGTCCACTGCACCCCCGGCACGCCTCTCGCGCAGGTCCTGACCACCCTCCAGGGGCGGCAGGCCGCGCTGCTCGACCACCACCACCAGAGCCTGGCGGACCTGCACCGCACGCTCGGACTGTCGACCCTCTTCGACACCCTGGTGGTCTTCGAGTCGTACCCCGTGCACCGTGCGGGCATCGCGGAGGCACACACCGCCGCGGGCATCGAGATCACCGGTATCCGTCCCGTTACGGGCACCCACTACCCGCTGACCGTCATGGCGGAGGCCAACCCGCACCCGCGGCTCTCCCTCCACTACCAGCGGGCCCTGTTCGAACCGTCCGCCGCGCACACGCTCGCGGACCGCCTCCTGCGCGTACTGCGCCGGATCGCGGCCGACCCGCAGGCCCCGGTCGGCTCGGTCGACATCCTGGCAGCGCACGAACGCGCCCTGCTGCTGGGCACATCGACCGCCGCCGCACCGCCCGCCCCGGTGCCGGAGGCGACGGTGGCGGACATGTTCGAACGGCAGGCGGCGCGGACTCCGGACGCGACGGCGGTGCTCCACGACGGTACTTCGGCGACGTACGCCCGCATCGCAGCCCGGGCCGACCGCCTGGCCGGGGAACTGATCTCCCGGGGGGCGGGCCCGGAGCGTGTGGTGGCCGTGTCCCTGCCCCGCACCACCGACCTGATCGTCGGCCTGCTGGCCGTGCTCAAGGCGGGCGCCGCCTACCTTCCGATCGACCCCGCATACCCCGGCGACCGCCTGGACCTGATCCTGCGCGACGCCGCGCCCGCCCTGGTCCTCACCGACACGGCGACGGCGGACGTGTTGCCCGCCACCGACGCGCCCGTCCTGCTCCTGGACACCGTCGACCTCGTGGGGCATCCGAGGAGCGGCCCCGTCGAGAGGCGGCGTCCGAGGCCACGCTCGCTGGCCTACGTGATGTACACGTCGGGGTCCACCGGTACCCCCAAGGGCGTGCTCCTGGACCATGCCACCGTAGTCAACGGCATCCGCCATCTCGCCGACCGCACCGGTATCCGCCCGGGCGCTCGCGTCCTGGCGGCAACCTCGGTCAACTTCGACGTCTCCGTCTTCGAGATCTTCACCACCCTCTGCCACGGCGGCACCCTCGACCTCGCCCGGGACATCCTGGAACTGGCCGAACGCGACGAATGGCACGGCGGGGTGATCAGCACCGTGCCCTCCGCCTTCGCCGAACTCCTCGACCGGATCCGCGACAAGACATCCGTGGAGACCCTGGTCTTCGCGGGCGAGGCACTGCCCGCCGCGCTCGTGCGGCGCGCCCGCGCGGCCTTCCCCGATGTCCGGATCGTCAACGCGTACGGCCAGACGGAGTCCTTCTACGCCACCACCCGCACGGCCGACGACACCGGAGAGGGCGTGAGCCCGAGCGGCATTGCGATCGGCACCCCGCTGCCCAACCTGCGCGCGTACGTACTGGGCTCCGGCCTCGCCCCGGCGCCGGTGGGCGTCGTGGGGGAGCTGTACGTCGCCGGGGAGTTGGCCCGTGGCTATCTCGGCCGGGCGGCCCAGACCGCCGAACGCTTCGTCGCCGACCCCCACGGTCCGCCCGGCTCCCGGATGTACCGCACCGGCGACCTGGCCCGGCGGCGCGAGGACGGACACCTGGAGTACGCGGGCCGCACCGACACCCAGGTCAAGGTGCGCGGGTTCCGGATCGAACCCGGCGAGGTCGAGGCCGCCCTCACCGCGCATCCGGACGTGCGACAGGCGGTCGTGGTCGCCCGAGACTCCGGCGCCGGCGGCACCCGTCTGCTCGCGTACGTGATCCCGGCCGACACCCCGGCCGACCCCGTCGACGCCACGGCTGTGCGCGCGTACGTCGCGGCCCGACTGCCCGAGTTCATGGTGCCGTCGGCGTTCGTCGTCCTCGATCGGCTGCCGCTCACCCCCAACGGCAAGCTCGACCACGAGGCCCTGCCCGCCCCGACGGTCGACGGCGGAACCCACCGGGCGCCGAGCACATTGCGGGAGAAGGCCCTGGCGGACCTCTTCGCGCAGGTCCTGGACGTGGAACGGGTCGGTGTCGACGACAACTTCTTCACCCTGGGCGGGCATTCGCTGCTCGCCACCCGGCTGACCGCGCGGATCCGCGCGCACCTGGGCGTGGAACTGCCGATCCGCACGGTGTTCGACGCCCCCACGGTCGCCGAACTGGTGCGGGAACTGGGCACGGGCCCGGACGTCCGGGCGCCACTGGGGGACCGGCCGACCCGCACCGGCAAGGTGCCGTTGTCGTACGCGCAGCGCCGATTGTGGTTCATCGACCGGTTCGAGGGGCCGTCGGCGACGTACAACATTCCGCTGACACTGCGACTGACCGGCGACCTGGACGTGGCCGCGCTGACCGCGGCGCTGCGGGACGTGGTGGCCCGGCACGAGAGCCTGCGCACGGTGTTCGCGCAGGACGGCGACGGCACGCCGTACCAGGTGGTGCTGCCCGTCGACGCGGCCCGACTGCACGTGCCGGTCGTGGCGGTGAGCGGGCCTGGGGCCCAGGATGCCGCGGACGAGCCGGCCCGGCGGCCCTTCGACCTGGGCGCGGAGATTCCGCTGCGGGCCGTCCTGCTGCGCCGCGACGCCACGGATCACATCCTGTGCCTGGTGCTGCATCACATCGCCGGTGACGGCCAGTCGATGGCGCCGCTGCTGGGCGAGTTCTCCGCGGCCTACGTCGCCCGGCGCGCGGGCCGCGAGCCCCGGTTCGCACCGCTCCCGGTCCAGTACGCCGACTACGCGCTGTGGCAGCACGACCTGCTCGGCGACGCGGACGACCCGACCAGCGTCCTGGCAGGCCAGTTGGCGTACTGGAGGGCGGAGCTGGCAAGCATCCCGCAGCCGCTGCGCCTGCCGGTCGACCGGCCGCGCCCGGCGGTGGCGAGCCACTGCGGCGACCAGGTCGAGATCACGCTCGACGCCAAGCTCCTGGCGGCCGTCGAGGCGCTGGCACGCGAGCACGGGGCGACGGTCGCGATGATGTTGCAGGCGGCGCTCGCGGTGCTGCTGCACCAGATGGGGGCCGGGGACGACATCCCCATCGGCTCGCCGATCGCGGGCCGCACCGACGCCGCGCTCGACGGCCTGATCGGATTCTTCGTCAACACGTGGGTGCTGCGCGCGGACCTGTCGGGCCGCCCCACGTTCGCGGAACTGCTCGACCGGGTCCGGGACAAGGCGCTGGCCGCGTACGACCACCAGGACGCGCCCTTCGAGCGCCTGGTGGAACTGCTCAACCCGGAGCGGTCGACGGCACACCACGCGCTCTTCCAGGTGATGCTCGCCTGGCAGAACATCGACCGGGTGGACCTCGACCTGCCGGGCCTGCGCGCCACCCCTGTGCCGACGGGCACCGGCACCGCCAAATTCGACCTGTTCGTCAACCTCGCGGCGGTCGACGGCGCCGAAGGCCGGGAGGTGCGGGGCCTGCTCGAATACGCCACCGACCTGTTCGACCGGGACACCGCGGCGCGCCTCGCGGACCGGTTCGCGCGGGTGTTGCGGCAGGTCGTCGCGGACCCCGGGGCGCCGGTCGCGGCGGTGGACGTGCTGGAGCCGTCCGAACGGGAGCTGCTGCTGGGCCGGTTGAGCGGGGCGGCGACCACCGCCGCCGTTCCCGAGCCGTCCGTGGCGGGCCTGTTCGAACGGCAGGCGGCGGCCACACCGGACGCGACGGCGCTGGTGTGCGACGGCGAACGGTTGTCGTACGCGGACCTGAACGCCCGCGCCGACCGCCTCGCCCGGGTGCTGCTGTCCCGTGGCGTACGCCCGGAGAGCCTGGTCGCCGTCTCCCTGCCGCGCACCCCCGACCTGATCGCGGCCCTGCTCGCCGTCCTCAAGGCGGGCGCCGCCTACCTGCCGATCGACCCCGCGTACCCGAGCGAGCGCCTCGGCCTCATCCTGCGCGAGGCGGACCCCGAACTGGTCCTCGCCGACGCGACGACGGCGGACGTGCTCCCGGCGACGACCACGGCCCCGGTCGTGCGGATGGACCGGCTCGACCACGCGGCGCGGCCGGAGCACGACGTGGCCGTCGGGGACCGGCCGGGTCCCGGATCCCTGGCATACGTGATGTACACCTCCGGCTCCACCGGCGCCCCCAAGGGCGTCGCCCTCACCCACCACTCGCTGGTCAACGGCCTGCGCCAACTCGCCGTACGGTCCGGCATCCGCGCGGGCACCCGCGTCCTGGCCGCGACGTCGATCAACTTCGACGTGTCCGTCTTCGAGATTTTCGCCACCCTGTGCCACGGCGGCACGCTCGACGTCGTCCGCGACGTCCTGGCCATCGGCGAGCGCGGCGCCCCGCTCGGCGGCGTCGTGTGTGCCGTCCCGTCCGTGTTCGCCGAACTCCTCGACGACATCGCGGACACGACCGCCGTCGAGACGCTGGTGTTCGCCGGCGAGGCGCTGCCGTCGACGCTGGTGGACCGGGTACGGGAGACGTTTCCGGGCGCCCGCGTGATCAACGCCTACGGTCAGACGGAGTCCTTCTACGCCACCACGTTCACGGTCGACGACGCCGGGCCCCGGAGCGGCGGCACACCCATCGGCACCCCCCTGCCGAACATGCGCACCTACGTTCTCGGCCCGGGGCTGACACCCGTGCCCGTCGGCGCGGTCGGTGAGCTGTACGTCGCCGGACCGATCGCGCGCGGCTATCACGCCCGCCCGGGAGCGACCGCCGAACGCTTCGTCGCCGACCCGTACGGCCCGCCCGGCGCACGCATGTACCGCACCGGCGATCTGGCCCGCCACAACCGAGACGGACACCTGGAATACGCGGGCCGCGCCGACGCCCAACTCAAGGTGCGCGGCCTGCGCGTCGAGCCCGGCGAGATCGAGTCCGTGCTCGCCGGGCACCCCGCCCTCACCCGGGCGGTCGTCGCGGCACACGAGTACGCCGGCACGGTGCACCTGGTCGCCTACGTCGTCCCGAGCGGTGCGCGGCACAACGCCGACCGCGTCGAGAGCGTGGGCGACATGGACATCGACCTGACGGCCCGGGTCTCGGTGCGGGAACTGCGGGCGTATGTGGCACGGCAGTTGCCGGAGTACATGGTGCCGTCGCACTTCCTGGTCCTGGACCGGCTCCCGCTCGCCCCGAACGGGAAACCGGACCGGTCGGCGCTGCCCGACCCGGAGTTCACCGGCGGCGTCTACCGGGCGCCGGCCTCGGAGCTCGAACGCATCGTCGCCGACGTGTACGCGCAGGTGCTCGGCCTGGAACGGGTCGGTCTCGACGACGACTTCTTCGCCGCGGGCGGCGACAGCATCCGGTCCATCCAGGTGGTGTCCCGGGCGCGGGCCGCGGGCGTGGAGATCACGCCGCGCCAGGTCTTCGAGTGCCGGACGGTCGCCGAACTCGCACGCGCGGCCGCGGCCGCGGAACCAGGCCGCGGTGTGGTGCTCGACGAACTCCCGGGCGGCGGGACGGGCAGCATGCCGCTGCTGCCGATCGCCGCGTCCATCCGCGACCTGGGCGCGGGCTTCGACCGGTTCGCGATGTCCGTCGCGCTGCGGCTGCCGCGGGGCGTGGACGCGGACGGACTGGCGGCGACGCTGCGCGCCGTGTTCGACCGGCACGACATACTGCGGTCGCGGCTGGTGAACGACGATTGTGTGCGGTTGTGGATCGCCGCGCCCGGCTCGGTCGACGTGCCGGGCCTGGTTCGCCGCGTGCAGTGGGCGGGCCCATGGGAGAACCAGGCGTGGCGGGAGTTCGCCGCGGCGGAGCTCAACGCGGCGGCCGGGCGGCTGGATCCGGGCGCGGGGGTGATGGCGCAGTTCGTGTGGGTCGAGTCGACGTCCGGCGACCCCGGGCGGCTGCTCGTCGTGCTGCACCATCTGGTGGTGGACGGGGTCTCGTGGCGCATCCTGCTTCCCGACCTCGCGGCCGCCTGGCAGCAGGCGCGCGCGGGCCGGGTGCCGGAGCCGGCCCCGGTCGGCACGTCCGTGCGGCGCTGGGCGCACGCCTTGGCGGACGACGCGCGACGACCCGAGCGCACGGTGGAACTCGCCTACTGGCAGGGCGTATTGGCGGGACCCGACCCGCTGCTCGGCACACGTGCGCCGGATCCCGTGCTGGATGTCGCGTCCACGGTGGAGCGCGTGTCGCTGCGGCTTCCGACGACGGTGACCGACACGCTCCTGACCACCCTCCCGGCCGCGTTCCACGGCGGCGTCAACGACGGTCTGCTGGCCGCGCTGGCCCTGGCCGTGGCCCGTTGGCGGCGCGCCCGCGGCGTCGACGAGCCGTCCACACTGATCAGGTCGGAGGGGCACGGTCGCGAGCAGGACGCGGTACCGGGGGCCGAACTGTCGCGCACCGTGGGCTGGTTCACCACGCTCTTCCCGGTGCGGCTGGACACCGCGGGAGTGGACCTCGACGAGGCGTTCGCAGGCGGGCCGGCCGCCGGGGCGCTCGTGAAGGCCGTCAAGGAGCGACTGCTCGCCGTGCCCGACAAGGGTCTGGGCTACGGCCTGCTCCGCTACCTCAACCCCGACACCGCGGCCGGCCTCGCCCGGTACCCCGCGGGGCAGATCAGCTTCAACTACCTGGGCCGTTTCTCGGCCGCCGACATGCCCGACGACCTGCGGCACCTGGGCTTCACCCCGGCACCCGAACTGGTGGGTCTGACCGCCGACCTCGACCCGGACATGCCCGTGGCGGCCACGCTGGAGATCACCGTGGTGGCCGTCGACACCGGCGACGGCACCCGGTTGGACGCCACGCTCGGCGCTCCCGCGGGTGTGTTGCCGCGCTCGGCGGTCGGGGAGTTGGCGGACCTGTGGCGCCAGGCACTCGAAGCGCTCGCCACACACGCGTCGGGCGTCGGCGCGGGCGGGCTCACGCCCTCCGATCTGCCACTGCTGCCGGTGCACCAGCGCCAGATCGAGGTGTGGGAGGAGCGCTTCCCCGACCTGGCCGACGCCTGGCCGCTGACGCCCCTCCAGTCCGGGCTGCTGTTCCACTCCTTCCTCGGCGACGGCACGTTCGACGCGTACCGGATGCAACTGGCCTTCCACGTGGTGGGCCGTGTGGACGCGGCCAGGATGCGTGCGGCGGGCCAGGCCCTGCTGGAGCGGTATCCGAACCTGCGGGCCGCGTTCGTCGACGCGGTCGACGGCCGGCCGGTGCAACTCGTGCCGGGACGGGTCGTGTTGCCGTGGCGGGAACTCGACCTGAGCACCTTGCCAGCGCGGGAGCGGCAGGCGGAGCTCGCCCGGTTCCTGGCGGACGACCACGCCGCGGCCTTCGACCCGGCCGTGCCGCCGCTGCTGCGGATGACGCTCGTACGGATGGCCGAAGAGCGCTTCGAACTGGTTCTGACAGCCCATCACATCCTGTTCGACGGCTGGTCGTTCCCGATCCTGATGCGGGAGCTGCTTCGGCTTTACGACACGTCCGGCGACGCGTCGTCGCTGCCCCGGGCGCAGGGTTACCGGGAGTTCGTGCACTGGCTCTCCCGCCGGGACGCGGCCGCGTCGGCCGCCGTGTGGGCGGGCGAGTTGGAGGGGCTCGACGGGCCCACGCTGCTTGCGCCCGGCCGGGGCTCCGCCGACGGGAGCGGCATCGGGCAGGTCGACGTGGCGCTGTCCGCGGAGGAGGCCCGGGCCCTGTCCCGGCGCGCCGCCGAGCTGGGCGTGACCGTGAACACGCTGGTCCAGGGTGCGTGGGCGGTGCTGCTGGCCGGGCTCACCGGCCGGGACGACGTGGTCTTCGGGGCCACGGTCTCCGGACGCCCGCCCGCGGTCGTCGGCATCGAGTCGATGGTCGGCCTGTTCATCAACACTCTGCCGGTACGCGTGCGTTGCCTCCCGGGCTGGTCGTTCGCGCAGGTGCTGACCAGGCTTCAGGAGCGGCAGGCCGCGCTGCTCGACCATCATCACCACGGGTTGGCGGACATCCAGCGGGCTATCGGGTCGGCGGAGCTCTTCGACACGCTGGTGGTGTTTCAGTCGTATCCGGTCGATGAGGTTGGGGGTGGGGGCGAGAGCAAGGGCGTGGGCGTGGGCGTGGGCGTGGGCGGGTTTGGGGCTGGGGCCGGGGCTCCGGCCAGGGATGGGGATGGGGATGGGGATGCCGACTCGGGCGCCGGGATTGCCTTCACGGGTCTGCGTCCGTTCACCGGGACCCACTATCCGCTGACGCTGATGGCGGGTGCGGACCCTTACCTGCGGCTGTTGCTTCAGTACCGTCCGTCGGCGTTCGACCGGGGTGCGGTCGAGCACGTCGCCGGGCGCCTGGCTGACGTTCTGCGACTCGTGCTGACCGCCCCCGACGAGCCGGTGGCCCGGGTCGACGTCCTGGCGCCGGGAGACCGCGACCATTTCCTGCGTGGCCTCGACGACACGGCGGATCCGGTGGTTTCGGCGACAACGCTGCCCGAGCTCTTCGAGCGGCAGGCGGCGGCCACGCCGGACGCCACGGCGCTGATGCATGCCGGCGGTCGTTTGTCGTACGCGGACCTGAACGCCCGCGCCAACGGCCTCGCCCGGGAGCTGCTGTCCCGTGGGACGGGCCCGGAGACGGTGGTGGCGGTGTCCCTGCCCCGCACCCCCGACCTGATCGTGGCGCTGCTGGCGGTCCTCAAGGCAGGCGCCGCGTATCTGCCGATCGACCCCGAATACCCGGGCGCCCGCCTGGACTTCATTCTCCGTGACGCCGATCCCGCGCTGATTCTCAGCGACACCGTGACGACGGACCTGCTTCCCGACACGAAGGTCCCGATCCTTCACCTGGACGGGCTCGACTTCGCTGGCCTCCCGGCGACCGACCCGGCCGGCCGCTGCGAGCCGGGCTCCTTGGCGTACGTGATGTACACGTCGGGCTCCACCGGCACTCCCAAGGGCGTGCTCCTGGACCACGCCACCGTCGTCAACGGCATCCGTCATCTCGCCGACCGCACCGGGATCCGCCCGGGCCCGCGGGTCCTGGCGGCGACCTCGGTCAACTTCGACGTCTCCGTCTTCGAGATCTTCACCACTCTCTGCCACGGCGGCACCCTCGACCTCGCCCGGGACGTTCTCGAACTGGCCGAACGCGACGAATGGCACGGCGGGGTGATCAGTACCGTGCCCTCCGCCTTCGCCGAACTCCTCGACCGGATCACCCACACCGTCACCGTCGACACGCTCGTCTTCGCGGGCGAAGCCCTGCCGTCGACGCTGGTCGAGCGAGCGCGGCAGGCGTTCCCCGGTGTGCGGGTCGTCAATGCCTATGGTCAGACGGAGTCCTTCTACGCGACCACCTTCGGCATCAGCACCATTGATGGCACCAGCACGGCCGGCGGCAGCGCGCCCATCGGCACCCCGCTGCCCGCCATGCGCGCCTACGTGCTCGGGCCCGGGCTGAGGCCCGTTCCCACGGGTGTCGTCGGCGAGTTGTACGTCGCCGGGCAGTTGGCCCGCGGCTATCACGCCCGTCCGGGACCGACCGCCGAGCGCTTCGTGGCCGACCCGTACGGTCCGCCGGGCTCGCGCATGTACCGCACCGGCGACCTCGCCCGCCGGCGCGGGGGCGGACACCTGGAGTACGTGGGTCGCACCGACAGCCAGATCAAGATCCGCGGCTTCCGTGTCGAAGCAGGCGAGGTCGAAGCCGCCCTCGGCACGCATCCCGACATCCGGCAGGCAGCCGTCATCGCGCGGGACGCGCCCACCGGGAAGCACCTGGTCGCCTACGTGACCGGGGACGGGATCGACACCGATGCCCTGCGCGCGTTCGTGTCCGGCAAGCTGCCCGGCTTCATGGTCCCGTCGGCCTTCGTGGCCTTGGACCGGCTCCCGCTGACAACCAACGGCAAGTTGGACCGGGCCGCGCTGCCGGCCCCGGACCTCGGCGCCGGCGCGGGCGCGTATCGGGCGCCGCGGACCGCGCGCGAGGAGACGCTGTGCGCCCTGTTCGCGGAGGTCCTGGGTGTGGAACGGGTGGGTGTCGACGACGACTTCACCGCACTGGGCGGGCATTCACTGCTGATGATGCGCCTGTTCGCCCGGGTAGACGCCGAACTCGGTGTGCGGGTGCGAGTGCGGGACTTCCTCGCCGCGCCGAACCCCGCCGGCCTTGCCGGGCTGGTCGAGAACGCGGCGGCGGGCCGGGCGGCCGACGCCCCCGCCGTCGTGCCGCGCTCGGAGGCGCGGCTCGCACCCGAACTGCGCTTCCCGGACGCGGGAGGCTTCGGCGCGTCACCGCGGCACGTACTGCTCACCGGAGCCACCGGATTCGTCGGCGCCTTCCTGCTGCGCGAACTCCTCGCGCAGACCGACGCACAGGTGCACTGCCTCGTGCGCGCGGACGCGGACGCGCACGCGCACGCGGATGCGGAACAGGAGGGACGCGTACGCCTGTATGCCGTGCTGGACTCGTACGGCATCGACGTGGGTACCGACGCCGGGCGCGTGCACATCGTGCCCGGCGACCTCGCGCACGACGGTCTCGGCATCGGCGCCGCCCGCTGGGCGGGGCTGCGGGATCAGGTGGACACGATCGTGCACGCGGGCGCACACGTGCACCACCTGTCCGGGTACGAGCGCCTGAAGGCGGCGAATGTGGAGGGCACCCGGACCCTGCTGCGGCTTGCCGCCGAGGGCATCCCCAAGCGTTTCCACCACGTCTCCACGCTGGGGATCTTCGGCAGCGCCGCCGGGCCGCGCCTGCTCACGGAGGACTCCCCGATCGAGGACGCACGGCACACGGCCGCCGACGGCTATGTGGCGAGCAAGTGGGTGGCCGACCTGATGGTGCAACAGGCCATCGCGCGCGGCGCGTCCGGCCGGGTATACCGACTCGGCCGGATCTGGGCGGAGTCGCAGCACGGCGCCGTCAACCCCGACGACATGTTCTGCCGCCTCCTGACCACGTGCGCCGCCCTCGGCTGCCACCCGGAGGGAACGGCCCTACGCGCCGACCTCCTGCCCGCCGACATCGCGGCCCGCGCCCTGGTCGCCCTGGCCCTGGCCGACGCCGCCCCGGCCGTCCACCATCTGCACCACCCTCGGCAGACGGGTGTGGACGCCTTCCTGCACGTCTTCGACGCATGGCGCGGCAGCCGATCGAAGCCGGTATCCGTCCCGGAGTGGCTCCGCCGCCTCGGCCAAGCCGCCGAGGCCGGCCGCCCCCTGCCATTCCTGCCCTACCTGCACGTCTTCCGGCAGTTCGAGGAAACCCTCGGCGACACGGCCCATCTCCCGCCCGACACGTACACCAACGCCCGGACCCTGCACACCCTGGAGCAACTCGACATCGCCCTGCCCGAGGTCGACGAACGAATGATGCGAGCCTTCTGGCAACGCCTGGAGGCCAGGGGGGAACTCGACTGACAGCACACCCTGGCCCCACCCCCGACGACGAGCCCCAGGTGCCCGGCGGACGGGGCTCGGTACGGCCGGCGTGCTCAATCGCGCACCATCGCATCCGCTCACCGGCCGGCCGCCGGGGTGTCGAGTCGGCGACGGAGGATCCGGTCGGCGATGGCAGCGCGGATGCCCTCGCTTCCGAGCCACAGGCCGAGGCGCCGGTGGAGTTCGGCGACCTGGTCGATGGTCAGGCCGGTCACCGGCACGGGGTCGAGGCACAGCCGTGGCTCGGGCGGCCCGGTGGTGGGGATCAGGTCCGGGCGATGCCGACCGATGTCGTCGAGGAGTACGACACGGTGGTGTTCCTCGATGTGCGCGACGACACCCGGTTCGTCGTCGATCGGGTACACGACGACGCGCAGGAGGAGCCCGAAGCCGTCGCGGACGACCCGCGCTCGACCGGGCTGCGGCTCGTCCGAGTGTCGCGGGCACAGCAGGGTCTCGGCGAGGGCGCCCACCTCGGCGTCGGTGAGGTGGAGATGGACGCGGTCGATCCGCACCGCCGACGAGTGCGTCCCGGCGGCGGCGACGGTCAGCCGCCACGGCCGCGCGTGTTCGACAGGCGCGAGGTGGATGCTCCAGGCGGGCAGGGTCACCATCGCGGTGATCGCCTCGGTATCGGTCACGAGGGCTCCAACGGGTGTGTGGGCATCGGGGGTTGCTGTGGAGCGAGGTGGTGGAGCGGGCCCGGCTGCCGCTCGGTGCGGCGCGGGCGACGGAGGGTGGCCGGTGCCCGGAAGCGCACCGACTTGGATCAGGGCCTCCTGGTTGGTCACGCTGTCTCCATCCGGTCGCCGCTGCAGCCCCAGGTTCGTGCTCCTGCGGACGTCACGGCAGGTGTGCGAACCGGCCGCCGATGTGCACGATTCACACGGGGTGTGAAACCGAAATCGTTAGGCTCGGTGACCAGGGCCTGGTTCTGCAACAGCGAGGAGACCCGTGAGCCCGAACCACTTGCTCGCAGCAGCGCTTGATGACGCCGGTATGTCCCGCGCCGGACTCGCCCAGCGCGTTAACGACCTCGGTACCCGTGCCGGCCTGACGCTGCGCTATGACCATACTTCCGTCGGCCGCTGGCTCAAGGGCCAACGACCTCGCGGGCAGTCGGTCGAACTGGTCTGCGCGGTCCTAGCCGAGCGCTTGGGCCGCGCTGTCACCGCGCCCGACATCGACTTCGCCGGTCGGCCGGACGATTCGCCGATCGAGCTGATGGCTTTCGTCGAACGTGCCCCGGCTCTCTGGACATCGGACCACCGGCTCTCCAAAACCGTTCACGAGACTCCCGCCATAACAGGCGTGGCTGCCATTGCACCTGTGTGGGAGTGGGAGAACCCGCCCACGACGCCAACACCTCACATCGAGGAATCGCCCGTGTTGGTCCTGAGGATCTCGAGATGCTGCGCGCAGCGCGCATGCACTACGAACGCATGTACCAGCAGGCCGGCGGCCTGGCCGCGAAACCACGTGTCATCCGATTCCTCGCCGAAAACGTCGCCCCGGCCATCCGTGGCAGTTACCCCGATCGCGTCGGCCGCGAGCTGTTCCGCGCGGTCGGGGGGCTCGTTGCGATCGCGGGCATCTGCACTTACGACTCCGATCAACAGGGCCTGGCTCAGCGCTACTTCCACCAGGCGTTGCGAATGGCGAAGGCGTCCGGCGACCAGGCGTTCGGCGGATATGTCATCGCTCTCCTGGTCAATCAGGCTCTGTTCCTGCGCGACTATCGGCAAGCCATTGCCTTCGCCGAGGCGGGTCTGCGCACCGCCGGTCCGCACTTGTCACCAGCATTGGCGACCGACCTACACGCCATGCAGGCCAAGGCATTTGCCCGGATGAAGCACTCGACCGCAGCACGCCACAGCCTCACCAGGGCCGAGGCGGCCCACGAACGGATCCACCGCGCCGACGAACCCCCCGAGACGACCTACGTACAGCCTGGCCGCATCGACCATCAAGCCGCAGAGGCGATGCTCAGCCTCGGCGATCACCGGGCCGCCCTTCGCTACGCCGAGGACGCCGTCCACGTAAAGACCCACACACGCGGGCGCGTCCACCGTCTCGCGACCCTCACTTCCGTGGCGGTGGCCTGTGGGGACCTGGACCAAGCGGTCTTCTCGGCGGCGTCGATGCTTGACGCCGCACAGGGCGTCGAGTCCCGCCGGCTGCTCGACCGTATGTGTGCGATGCATCGCACGCTCGCACCGCATGCGGACGTGCGGGCAGTGCGCGAGGTGGCCGAGAGAGTCGAGACCGCGCTGGCCCTGTCTGTCTGACGGACACCGAATCGCCCGCGAGGAGACCGGCATGAAGTGGATCAAGCACAGCGAGACCGACGTCTACAGCAACAAGTGGTTCGCCATCCGACTCGCCGACGTCGAACTGCCCGACGGGCGCCACCTCGACCATTACCTCATCCGGCAACGGCCCGTCGCACTCGCAACGATCGTCGACGACCAGGACCGGGTCCTGCTCCTGTGGCGCCATCGATTCATCACCGACACCTGGGGCTGGGAACTTGCCGCCGGAATCGTCGAGGAGCAGGAGGGCGAGACGATCGAGGAGGCCGCCGCCCGGGAGATGTTGGAAGAGACCGGTTGGCGACCGGGACCGCTCCGTCACCTGCTCAGCATCGAACCCTCAAACGGCCTCTCCGATGCGGTCCACCACGTCTACTGGTCGGAAAGCGGCGACCACGTCGGCGATCCGGAAGACGCGTTCGAGTCGGACCGGGTCGAGTGGGTGTCGCTCAAGGAAGTACCGGACCTCGTGGGCCGCAGCGAGATCCGATCGGCGAACGCCATGGCCGCGCTCCTGCTGTTGCACCGGATTCGCGGACTCTGACACCGGACAGCACCATCCGCTGCCTTCGACATCGAAGGGTGCCCCCGCCGAGGGCTCCGGTCTCGATTCTCCCGAGACCGGAGCCTCTCCGCGTGCGCGCGGTGTTGCCGGCGTTTCGACCAATGCCGACCGTTGGGATCAGGTGTGCGCCGGCAGAGGCTTGGCACCGTGGTCGTCCGCGAGTGCGGCATTCTTCTCCGTGCCCTCGAACCTGGCGGTTTCGTCGGGGATTGCGGCGCCTGTCTCGGCACCGAGCTGCTCCGGACGGGCCGTATTCATCAGCGCGGCAACGATCAGCGCGCCCACCACGATGATGCCCGCGGCCCACGCCCCCGCCTCCGCGAAGCCCTCCACCAGTGCCTGCTTCGCGGTCGCCGGGCTGCTGTCGTGGGAGGCCAGGTAGTCCACGGTCGCGCTCGTGGCGATGGTGTTGAGCAGCGCCGTTCCGAGCGAACCGCCGATCTGCTGCGCGGTGTTGACGGTGGCCGAGGCCACGCCCAGGTCGCCCTGGTCGACGCCGTGGGTGGCGTAGTTGATGGCCACCGGCATGACCAGGCCCGCTCCGAAGCCGAGCAGGAGCTGCGAGATCAGCACGCCGCCGGCGTACGAGGTGTCCGGGTCCACGGTGATCATCCACAACATGCCGACGGCGTTGACGAGCATGCCGGGCACGATCAGCGCCCGCGGCGGGAACCTGGGCATCAGCCGGGTGCTGAGCCCGGCGGCCGACACCAGGACCGCAACGGCCATGGGCAGGAAGGCCGCCCCCGTCTTGGTCGGCGAGTACCCCTTGACCACCTGCATGTAGTAGGTCATGAACAGGAACGCCCCGAACATGCCGATGATGGCCAGACCCACGGCCAGGTACGCGCCGCCACGAGTGCGGTCGGCGACCACCCGCAGCGGTAGCAGCGGCTGCGCCATCCGGCTCTCGACGAAGACGAACATCGCGAGCAGCGCCGCGCCGACGGTCAGCAGGCCGAGGACCGTCGTCGAGCCCCAGCCGTCCGCCTCGGCCCTGGTGGTGGCGTACACGATCGCGACCAGCCCGCCGGTCACCAGCACTACGCCCGGGATGTCCAGGCGCGCCTTGCCGTCTCGCCGCGACTCGGCCAGCACCATGTACCCGCCGATCGCCGCGACCAGGGCGATCGGGATGTTGACGTACAGGCACCAGCGCCAGTCCAGGTAGTCGGTCAGCGCCCCGCCGGCCAGCAGCCCGATCGTGCCGCCCGCGGCGCTGATGCCGCCCCAGATCCCGAACGCCTTGGTGCGGTCCTTGGGTTGGCTGAACGTCACCGTCAGCAGCGCCAGCGCGGACGGCTGGAGCAGCGCGCCGAACGCCCCCTGAACGGCCCGGGCGACCAGGAGCATCTCGAAGTTTCCCGCCGCGCCGCCGAGCGCCGACGCGGCGGTGAAGCCGAGCAACGCGATCAGGAAGGTCCGCTTGCGTCCGACGTAGTCGGCGATCCGGCCGCCGAGCAGCAGCAGGCCGCCGAACGCCAGCGTGTACGCGGTGATGATCCACTGCCGGTCGGCATCGGAGACCCCGAGGTCCCCCTGGATGGACGGCATCGCGATGTTCACGACGGTGGCGTCCAGTACGAGCATGAGCTGGGCCAACCCGATGAAGAACAGCGCGACCCAGCGGCGCGATGGGCCGGCCGGGGCCTGCGCGTTCGTGGTTGCCATGACGTGGTCCTCACTCGTGGTGGTACGTGCCGCGCCGATCCTTCGCGCGGCGTCCTGACGTTCACGAGACGTGGGCGATTCGATCCGCGTGACAGTGGCGTGATGTGCCGTACGTCACCCGGTCGCAGGTGTCACAAAGCGGCCGGGCCCGACGTCTTGTGCGTACGGGTGCGGGAACCGGTCATGGGAACGAACGGGTAGGAGAAGCCAGGCATGAGCGCAAGCAGCGAGGAACCAGCGGAGGCTGCGGCGGGTACGACCGAGCCGCCCCGCGTCGGCGAGGGTCGCGTGGACTCGGCCGCGGCCACCGACGCGTTCGTGGCCCACCGCAACCTCCTCTTCACCGTCGCGTACGAGATGCTCGGCTCGGCCGCCGACGCGGAGGACGTTTTGCAGGAGGCCTGGTTGCGGTGGGCGGGGGTCGACCTGGCCGCGGTGCGCGAGCCGCGCGCGTTCCTGGTGCGGATCGTGACCCGGCTGGCGTTGGACCGGCTGCGCGCACTCGACCGCCGCAAGGAAACCTATGTCGGCCCCTGGCTGCCCGAGCCGCTCCTGACCACGCCCGACGTGGCCGAGGACATCGAACTCGCCGACAGCCTCTCGATGGCGATGCTGCTGGTGATGGAGACGCTCACGCCGACCGAGCGCGCGGTGTTCGTACTGCGGGAGGTGTTCGACGTCGCCTACGACGAGATCGCCGAAGCCGTGGACAAGAGCCCCGCCGCGGTCCGCCAGATCGCCCACCGGGCGCGGGCGCACGTCGCGGCACGCCGCCCACGCGACGTCATCTCCCCGGCCGAGACCCGAGCCGCGCTCCAGGCCTTCCAACGCGCGGTCGAGACCGGAGACCTGCAAAACCTCGTCGACATCCTCGCGCCCAACGTCGTAGCCCTCAGCGACGGCGGCGGAATCAGGCACGCCGCGGTGCATCCGATTGTGGGAGCCGACGAAGTCGCCCGTTTCCTGGCCTTCGGCGTGACCAGATTCACCGCCGGCGTATCGATCGAGGCGGTCCAGATCAACGGCTGGCCCGGACTCATCATGCGCCGTGCCGGAGAGATCCACGGCGTCATGGCCATGCGCGTCGAGGCCGGCCTCATCACCGGCCTCTACACGGTGCGCAACCCGGAGAAGCTGTCCCGCCTGGAGCAGGAGACCGAACTGAGCCGTTGAGGGGGGAAGCGACCCGGGGCAGGAAGTCCCCACAGCCCCGACCTGCCTCAACGGGTCGGGGCCGATCGACGAGTACTGGGCCAGGGCCCATCCGGTGCTGCTCGGCGGGGTTACAGCTTGTAGCCGAACTCGTCCGCCGGGGTCGCGGGGGAGGTGTAGCCGTTCGACTGGACGGTCACGTTCACGGTCAAGGGGTCGGTCGGGCCGAGGTCGGGTGGGGGTGCGGTGGCGGTGATTTGGTCGGGGGGTGTGCGCCGGGTGATTTCGGCGGCGTTGTTGCCGAACCAGACCTTGGCGTCGGAGGCGAAGTTCTCGCCGGAGATGGTGACCGGGGTGCCTTTCGGTCCGGTAATCGGGTTGATGCCGGTGACCAGCACGGGTTCGGGGCCGCCGTAGGCGAACCGGCAGGAGGGGACGGCCGGGGAGGTGCCCAGGTTGGTGGTGACACGAACGGCGACGACGCCGACGCCGGCGCCGATGCCCCGGGGGAGATAGGCGGTGATCCGGGTGCCGTTGTCCGTGATGTCGATTCGGGGGCACTCCAGCGTGCCGAAGTCGACACCGGTGTTGACCCCGGTGCCCAGGCCGGTGCCGGTGATGGTGACCGCGGTGCCCGGTAGGCCGACGTTCGGGCTGATGGAGGTGACCACCGGCCCCGGCAGGACGTCGGGGGCGCCGAGCAGGTTCAGGTAGGTGGAGTTGGCGTGCTGGTAGGCGACTTGGCCCATGAAGTCCTGGAGTGACTTCCTGGTCACGTTCGGGTCGTAGGAGCCGGGCGTGGTCCCGTAGCCGGTGTTCAGCTCGCAGGCGTCGCCCGGTTGCGCGTAGACGTTGGGGCCGGGAAGGCCGGCGATCGTCGAGATGACCGCTTTGACGTCGTTGGTCGCCGCCGGGCCGGGGCCGGGGTACCAGTTCTTGGCGTCGTCGAGGTTGGTCCAGGCCTGCGGCACCAGGTCGTAGGCGTTGTAGTAGCGCTCGTTGGCGACCCAGTGCAGGCTTTCCACGTAGGACACGAAGTCCGCACCGCCGGCGGTGGGTGCGGCGAAGGTGTGCATCGCGAACCGCGGGGGGTTCGGCCAGGTTTGCGCTTGGAGGTAGGGCCCGACCATGGTCGCGACGCAGCCGCCCAGGCTGTGGCCGATCACCCGGATGGTCGGGTTCGCCGGCGCCTTGGCGAGCGCGCGGGTGAGCGCCTGCATCAGGGTGACACCCACCGAGTTCATGGTGACGACCTGGGTGAACGCCTCCATCGCGCCTTTGGCGACCCAGACCGGGGTCGACGGCGAATTGCCGACGGTGAACGGCACCACCGTGCCGACGCCGAGGTCTTCGAGCAGGTCGGTCTCGTTGCCGACCGTGCCGCGGATGACCACGGCGAACTCGTTGGATCCGTTGATGCTGTTCGCGAGATACGCCATGTTCGCGTTGTCCGGGCTCAGCGCGACCCACTGCAGGTTCCAGTCGTTCCCGGTCGCCAGGGAGGAGTCGGCCAGTTGCTCGTGGATGCCCAGGAAGACCCGGTTGCTGTGCTCCGCCAGCGTCTCCCCCGACGGACGCGGAGCGGCCGCGCTCGCTGCGATCGCGGCGAGCGTCATGGCCACCGGGGCCATCGCCGATGGGAGCTGTTCGTTCGCCATGCTCACTCTCCTGGCCCCCGATCGCGCGAAGTGCGTCGCAGCCAAACTACGTTTCGCCGACGCAACCCGACGGGACCCGAAGGCAGTTCGGTGGCGGGTTCACACGTTCGGGCCAGTCGCGCCCGGGCCGTCGTTTCGGGCTGTCGCGCCGGGCCGTCACGCCGGGCTGTCACGCCGGGCACGAGGATCACTTCGGCAGGGTGCGGTCAGCCCCTTCTGGGGCAAGCCACGGCATCGCATGACGCTCGGTGGCGCCCCTTGGCGCCATCTGGTGTCGCAGGGCGTCACGGTGACCCGCTCGGCGCCACCCGGTGCCATGTCCTGCCTCAGGGGGCCCAGGAGTGCGCGTGACACCACCGCGACTCGGGCCACCTTCCTTGTGTTTCCGCAGGTAGAGCCGTTGTTTCGTGGCCTGCCCCAGGCAAGGTGCCATCTGGGCTTGCATATGGCGCCATTGTGCTGCCATGATGACGTCATGGACCTCGCACCGTATGTCGACAACCTCCGCCGCGAACTCGCTGTGGCCGCCGAAGCCGGCGGAGAAGATGCCCGCGAACTGGCCGAGCGGCTTATCGCTCCGCTGGAGTCGGCGACCCGTCTGACCATGCTCAACGTGCTCTCCGCCGCGATGGACGAGATCACTCGTGAGCTTGCCCCCGGGTCGGTCGACATACGGCTGCGCGGACTGGACCCGGACTTCGTGGTGACGCCGCCCGCCGACGGTGGCGCCGCCGCGGAGCCGGCCGCGCCGGTCGAACCGTTCAGGGCTCGCGCGCCCGCCGACGGCGACGAGGCCGCCGCCCGCGTCAACCTGCGGCTGCCGGCCCACCTCAAGGCGCGTGTCGAGGAGGCCGCGAGTCGCGAGGGCCTGTCGGTCAACGCGTGGCTGGTGCGGGCCGTGTCGGGCGCGGTCGACGGCGCGCGGCCACGTACGACGGAGAAGACCCAGAGCATCGGACAGAGCTTCAGCGGTTGGGTGCGCTAGCCGCAATACCCCCATCCGCGGCACCACTTCACCCCGACCGCTGCACCCCCACCGCTTCGCCCCCAGCACGCCACCCACATCACGTCCTACCAGCGGGGACGTCCCGAAGACCCAAGAGGACGAGACAGCCATGCCTTCTTTCGACACTCCCGAACCCATCTCGATCACCGCGCACGTGGAGGCGGGTTCCATCCAGTTCACCGCGGGCGACCGCCCCGACACCGTGGTCGACGTACGACCCCGGGACCCGAAGCGGGACCAGGACGTACGGGCGACCGACCAGACCGAGGTCACCTACGCGAACGGCGCGCTGACCATCACGACGCCCAAGTCCGGTCTGTTCGGCCGCACCGGCACCGTCGACGTGAAGGTCGAACTGCCCACCGGCTCGCGCATCGACACGACCGGAGCCTGGACCCAGGTGCTCGGCGAAGGACGGCTCGGCGAGGTCCGCGTGAAGACCTCCTCCGGCGACGTCCGTCTCGACACGACCGGCCCGCTGAACCTGATCGCGTCGCACGGCTCCATCACCGTGGACCGGGTCGAGGGCCCGGCCGAGATCACCACCAGCTCCGGCAGCCTGCGCGTCGGCATCGTCGACGGCCCCGCCGTACTGAAGAACTCGCACGGCACCACGACCGTCGAGGCCGTGACCGGCGAACTGCGGGTGAGTGGCGCCAACGGCGACATCGAGATCCGGCGCGCCGAGGACTCGGTCACCGCCACCACCGCCCACGGCACCCTGCGTGTGGGCGAAGTGGCCTCCGGCACGGTCCAGTTGGAGACCTCGTACGGTGCCATCGAGGTCGGCGTCCGCGAGGGTACGGCCGCCTGGCTCGACGTCAGCTCCAACTCCGGCCAGGTGCGCAATTCGCTCGCCGCGTCCGACACCCCGGAAAAGACGGCCGACGCCGTCAAGATCCGCGCCCGCACCCGCCACGGCAACATCGACGTACGCCGCGCCCGGGTCTGAGCGCCACATCCTCGATCGCCCCATCCCCCAGCCACTTCAGCCTTCGAATGGAGGGCCCCGTGCCTTCTTCCATGCTGCCCACGTCCCGGCGGGCCGACGGTCACGTGCCGACGGTCGCCGTCTCCGCCACCGATCTGCGCAAGTCGTACGGCGACAAGGTCGTGCTCGACGGCATCGACCTGCGCATCCCGGCCGGCTCGGTGTTCGCGCTGCTCGGGCCGAACGGCGCCGGCAAGACCACCGCGGTGAAGATCCTGTCCACGCTCATCGGCGCCGACGGCGGGCAGGCCCAGGTAGCGGGTCACGACCTCGCCACGTCACCGAACGGCGTGCGGGCCGCGATCGGCGTCACCGGGCAGTTCTCCGCGGTCGACGGGCTGATCACCGGCGAGGAGAACATGCTCCTCATGGCCGACCTGCACCACCTGTCCAAGCGCGAGGGACGGCGGGTCGCCGCCGAGTTGCTGGAGCGCTTCGACCTCACCGAGGCCGCGAGGAAGCCCGCCTCCACCTACTCCGGCGGCATGAAGCGCCGCCTGGACATCGCCATGACGCTGGTCGGCAACCCGCGGATCATCTTCCTCGACGAGCCCACCACCGGCCTGGACCCGCGCAGCCGCCACAACATGTGGGGCATCATCCGCGAACTCGTCTCCGACGGCGTCACCGTCTTCCTCACCACCCAGTACCTGGACGAGGCCGACGAACTCGCCGACCGCATCGCCGTCCTCCACAACGGCAGGATCGCCGCCGAGGGCACCGCCGAGGAACTCAAGCGCATGATCCCCGGCGGGCACGTGCGACTGCGCTTCGCCGACCCCGTCGCGTACAAGAGCGCCACCGACGCGCTGCGCGGAATCGCCCGGGACGACGAGGCGCTGTCCCTGCAGATCCCCAGCGACGGCAGCCAACGCGAACTGCGCTCCATCCTCGACCGACTCGACGCCGCCGGCATCGAAGCCGACGAACTCACCGTGCACACCCCCGACCTCGACGACGTCTTCTTCGCCCTCACCGGCGGCACCGACCAGCCGAAGGAGGCTGTCCGATGAGCTCCCTCTCCCTCGCCGTACGCGACTCGCACACCATGCTGCGCCGCAACCTCCTGCACGCGCGCCGCTACCCGTCCCTCACCCTGAACCTGCTGCTCACGCCGATCATCCTGCTGCTGCTCTTCGTCTACATCTTCGGCGACGTGATGAGCGCGGGCATGGGCGGCGGCGCCGACCGCTCCGAGTACATCGCCTACGTCGTGCCGGGCATCCTGATGATGACCATCGGCGGCACGGTGGTCGGGACCGCGGTGTCCGTGTCCATGGACATGACCGAGGGCATCATCGCCCGCTTCCGCACGATGGCGATCCACCGCGGATCCGTACTCATCGGGCACGTCATCGGCAGCGTCCTGCAGTCGATCGCCAGCGTGTTCCTGGTGGGCGTGGTCGCCGTGGCCATCGGCTTCCGGTCCACCGACGCCACGGCCCTGGAATGGCTCGCGGCGTTCGGCCTGATGGCACTGGTCGCCCTGGCGCTCACCTGGATCGCGGTCGGGATGGGCATGGTCAGCCCCAACGCCGAGGCGGCCAGCAACAACGCGCTGCCGCTGATCGTCCTGCCGCTCATCTCGAGCGCCTTCGTCCCGATCGACGCGATGCCGGGCTGGTTCCAACCGATCGCCGAGTACCAGCCGTTCACCCCGGCCATCGAGACCCTGCGCGGCCTGCTGCTGGGCACCGAGATCGGCCACAACGGATGGCTCGCCATCGCCTGGTGCCTGGGCCTCACCGTGCTCGGCTACTTCTGGTCGAAGGCGGTCTTCAACCGCGACCCGAGGCATTAGCCCGGACGACCGCGCGGGCCATCCCCCGCGACTCGTCCCCTCGAGGGCGGCGTACACCGACACCGCGTCGGCGTACGCCGCCCTCGGTCGCGTGTTGTCGCCATCCGAGCCGACCAGGGTCAGCGCACCCGTACTCCGTCGATCGCGATCGAGAGCAGCAGATCGGCCTCGACCGGACCGTCGACATCCTGCTCGGTGGCGAGCGCGATGGCGCCGACGAGCTTGAGCAACCGCGTGATGGTGATGTCCGGGCGCACGGCACCCGCCGCCTGGGCGCGGACAAGGAGCGCGTCACCCGCCTTGGTGATCATGTCGTGGCAGGTCTCGCCCAGCCCCGGGTCCCCGTCGCGCATCAGGGACGCCCCCAGGCCCCGGTTGGCCACGGCATGCGCGCCGACGGCGTGCAGCCAGGTGGACAACGCCCGACCCGGGTCGGGTTCGGCGAGCACATCGTCGGCCTTCGCGCACAGGGCCTCCACGCGGTCCTTGAAGACCGCCTCCAGGAGAGCCTGCCGGGAGGGGAAGTGGCGGTGCAGCGTGGCCGATCCGACTCCCGCGCGGCGGGCGACCTCCTCCAGCGAGGCGTCGGCGCCGTACTCGGCGATCAGGGCCCCGGCGGCGGCCACGAGCTTCTCGACGTTGCGGCGGGCGTCGGCGCGCATCGGTCGGCCGGGTGGGGCGGCGTCCTTGGGCACGGTCACTCCTGGCGGCTTGAAAAATGGGGTGGTCCTCCATATCGTAGCGAACGACAAATGGAGGGCCACCCCACTTATGGTGCGGCTCCCTCGCGCACGGAAACGATGGAGAAAAAGAAACGTGAAGCCGACACGGAAGACCGTCGTGGTCGTGGGAGCAACCGGCCTGCAGGGCAGGACCGTCGTACATCACCTGCTCCGCGACGGCCGGCAGGTGCGGGCACTGACACGCGACCCGAACGGGGCGCGGGCCGCTGCCCTGGCACAGGCAGGCGCGCAGGTGGTGCGGGCACGGATGGAGGACGTCGACTCCCTGACCGCCGCGGCCGAGGGCGCCTGGGGCCTGTTCAGCGTCCAGCCCACCGTCGGATCGCCGGGCACCGCACCGGACTTCACCACCGAGGACGAGGTGACCTGGGGCATCAACGTCGCCGAGGCGGCGCGGGCCGCGGGTATCGGACACTTCGTCTTCACCTCGGTCGCCGGAGCCGACCGACACCGCGAGGAGAAGCTTCCGGTGAACGTGGCCTGCAAGTGGCGGATCGAGCGGCACATCGCCGCGCTCGGCCTGCCCGCGACGATCCTGAGGCCGGTGTCCTTCATGGAGAACTTCACCGGCGGCTACGCGCTGCGGAACGGGAACCTGTCCACCGGGCTCGCCCCCGACGTCCCCCAGCAGATCATGGCCGTCGACGACGTCGGCGCCGTCACCGCACTGGCGTTCGCCCGGCCGAAGGAATGGATCGGCCGGGCGGTCCCGCTCGCGGGAGACGAACTCACGCCGGTTCGGATCGCCGCGGCCATCGGGAAGGCACTCGGCATACCGCTTCCCTACGTACAGATTCCGATCGACGCGATCCGGGCCCTGAGCGAAGACTTCGCCTACGCCAACGAATGGCTCAACGAACGCGGCTACCGCGCGGACATCCCCGCAACCCGGAGGATCCACCCGGGCGTGCTGGACTTCCACACCTGGCTGGAGCGCACCGGCGCGGCCCGGATCGCCGCTTTCCTCGCCTCCGAGCGTGCCGCCGGACAGGACGCATGAGCACCCGCACGCACATTCGCGGCGGCACCGGCACCGGCACCCACGGCCTCGGGCGCGTCGGGATCTGGGCAGGGGACTTCGACCGTCTTCCCGCACCCGAGATCCGTTCGGCCGCCACCGCGATCGAGGAACTCGGCTTCGGCGCCCTGTGGTTCCCCGAGACCACGGGCCGGGAGGCGATGGCCCAGGCCGCGATCCTCCTGGCGGCCGCCCGGCACATCACCGTGGCCGCCGGCATGACCGACATCTACGCCCGCGACCCGATCACGACCGCCGCCGCGCAGCGCACCCTGGACGAGGCGTTCCCCGGGCGCTTCCTGCTCGGCCTGTGGGACAGCCACCCCAGCTTGGCCCAGGACATCCGCGGCCACCGCTTCGGCCCGCCCCTGGCCACCATGCGCTCCTACCTCGACGCGCTGGACGCCGCCCCGTTCGGGCCACCCGACACGGTCGCCTCGCCGAACCGCGTACTCGCCGCCCTGGCCCCCGACATGCTCGCCCTCGCCGCCGAACGCGCCCGGGGCGCAACGGTGTTGGGCATGCCCATCGAGTACACCCGCACCGCGAGAAGCATCCTCGGAGCCGACGGCCTCCTGGCCATCACCCAACTGTGCGTGCTCGGCGACGACCAAGCGACCACCGCCGACCCGGCCCGCGCCACCGCCGCGGCCGCCCTGCCGAACCGCCACCGACTCCTGCGCGGACTCGGACACGAACACCCGGAAGCCCTCGACAACCGACTCGTGGACGCCCTGGTGGCCCACGGCCGCGCCGAGGACATCGCCCACCGCGTGCAAGCACACCTCGACGCCGGAGCCGACCACGTCAGCCTCCACCTCGTAACCTCCACCCCCGACTCCCCACCGATCCGGCAGTGGAAGCAACTGGCCGAGCACCTGCCCGTCTGACCCGACACACCCACACGCGAACACACGAACACGAACGGCAGCGCGGTGTGTGGACCCCGGACCGCCGTCGCCGGGAGGCGCCCACACGGCGCGATCGTCGGCAGTCCCCGTGGATGCGTCCGTCGACGCCTGGGAAGCGAGCACCGTCGACGGCGGCGCCCCCGGAGCGGAGCGAGGCGTCGGACGGCCGACCGGCACGCGCGTCCCGGCGTCGACGTGTGTGCGTTGGTACGATCACGCATGACCTCACAGCGGGCGAACGGCGTCGAACTCGGGATCGAGAGCTTCGGTCGCGACACCGATCCGCTCGTCCTCCTGGCCGGCGGAACCACCATGCTCTCGTGGCCGGATGCGCTGTGCGAGCGGCTTGCGGCGGGCGGACGACGGGTGGTCCGCTACGACCTGCGCGATTGCGGAGCCTCGACGTCCGTCGACCCGGAGGCACCGGCGTACAACCTGCGCGATCTCGCCGCCGACGCCGCCGCGCTCGCCGGTGCCCTCGGCGCCACGACGGCCCACCTCGCCGGAATCGGCGTCGGCGGCATGGTCGCCCAGGTCGCCGCGCTCGACCATCCGGACGCGTTCTCGGCGCTGACCCTGGTGGGCACGCGGCCGGTCGCGCCCGGCCCGGTCGACGACGATCTGCCGGACCACGACGCGGCGAGGATGCGCGCGTTGTTCTCCCGCCCCAGGCCCGACTGGATTGACCGGACAGCGGTCGCGGCGTACGCCGCCGAAGGCGCCGAGTTGCTCGGCAACGACCCGGACCAGGCACGCGCAACCGCGGCCCGGATCTGGGACCGCACGCCCTCGGTCGAACCGGCCGTACAACAGGCGAATCAGCTCGCGATGGTGTTCGCGCGCCTCGACTGCGCGCCGCGCTGGCGCGAGCGCCTGGGCGAACTCACCCTCCCGACCCTCGTCGTGCACGGACGTGACGACCCGTTCTTTCCCGTGGGCAACGGCGAGGCACTCGCCACGGCAATCCGCGGCGCACGCCTGCTCGTCCTCGACAAGATGGGCACCGCCATCCCCGAAACGGCGGCCGACCGGCTCGCCGCGGCGATGCTCGAACACTGACGCCCGCTTGCACCCGTGACGCCTGCCGACGCCCGCTGACGCCTACTGACGCCTACTGACGCCCACGACTCCCGGAGCCTGGGCTCACGGGTCGGGTCGAGTCGGGTCGGGTCGAGTCGCCTTCACGGCAACGCCTCTGTCGGAGGGGCGGGATACGATCTCCGTTGATCGAGGCCGGTCAGAGCACCTTCGAAGTCCGCGGTCATGGGGGGTGGGGCCGGATGGGCGACAACAGAACACAGGAAAGTCCACTTCGTGGAAGCCCTACCGGCATCCATACCTCACCCCCCTCCAACGCCCCACCGCAGCACCGGTCGTGGAGGCGGACCGGGCCGTCGGCGGGCGACTGAGAGCCCGCAGGCCAGGGTGCGGCGCGCCCCTGTTACGGCCGCACGCAGGACCCGGGTGCGAACCGCGAGGCCGACCGGGTGTGGACACGCGTACACGGCCATGGGCCGCCCACGCATCTGGGCGTGACCTCGCGGAGTTGCCAACTACGATCGGCCTCCGACGACATGGGGGTTCACGTGGCATCGACGCCGCCGACCGAGGATCGGATCACCGAGCGAGGCTTGAAGGTGTCGTTTCATGGTGGTCGGGTGATGGGCGCGAGGATGCGAAGTGATGGCGTAGGCGGGACGGCTCGGTGAGTTCACGGCCGCATGGGAGCTTGCTCGGACCTCTCTTCGGCCAGGGGCGTGCACCGCGCGATTCGGGGTTGCCGGTGCCGTCGGGGCGAAGGGCCCTCCAGTGAAGCAATATGTGAAGAACTACCGTGCCGGGGACCCCGTCCTCAAGGCGGTCGGAGTCGGAAAGGACTCCCGGCCGTCCTCGTTCCGGGCTCCTCGTGGGATCACGCCCGACGATCCGTTCTACCGCCAGGTGCTGGCCGCGCGTTCCGTGGCCGAGGTGGGGGAGTTGCTGCACGCCAAGTTCGGCCACGATGTCGGCGACGTCGTTGTCGATATGACCGGTGCGGACCTGTACATCGCCAAATTCGTCGCCGTGGCCGCCGGTCACTGGTCCGGGCTGCATCCGGGGCACGACAACCTCGGCTTCCTGGGGGTCCACGCCACCGAGTGGGGCGGCGACCTGTACGCGGCTCACGCGACCGAGGTCGGGGCGGTTCACCTGCATGCGCCGTATTTCGGAGGAGAGGGCCACCGGGATCGGCTGGCCGAGGGAGTCGTCGGGGGTATCGAGCACGTCATTGACGACTCGCCCGAATACGCGGCGATCACGCACGTGTTGCACGAACTCTCCCATATCGAAGCGTTCAGATTCGGCGGTGTGAACCACTCGTTCATGCCCAACATCCTCAAGGCGGACAGGAAGGCCGCTCGCAGAGGCAAACCGGGGTACGACAAGACCTCGTCGCGTCGGGCGGCTCAGCACCCGGCCTTCGCGCGATTCCCCCGACTACGCCTGTTGGACGACAAGGCGGTCGCCGAACAGATCAGCCCCTACGCCGCAACAGGCAAACACGAGACCTACGCGGTGGCGAAAGCCAAGGTCTACATCGCCGGTGATCAAGCAGGGGACGCCAGCCTCATGGTGGCGAGACTGGGACCGCCCATCGCTGCGGAGATCGCCGCAGCCCCGGGGCTGGTCGCCACGTTCAACCATCTGCGCCACCACCTCGACGAGGCGACCGGCCTGGAAACCACGAACCTGTTGGCTCGCCGTCGGGAGATCGAGAACGCCCGCGCCCTCCGCGAACAAGCCAGGCAGGCCGGACACGCCCGCACGCGGGGTGCCCCTCGGCGAGGAATCCGGTCGCTGCTTCGTCGGGGCAAGCACACCCATGCTCCCGACGTCGCACAGCCGCGCCCCCGACAACACCTCCTCCTCTCGACCCCGTCCGGTACAACCGAGCCGACGCACAGGACGAACACGTTCGGACAGCGAGTCACCGTTGCGCCGGATGCGGGATCGAGCGATGCCCCCGCGCTCCGCACGCCACTCGCCGGCGCAGGCACCGTGGCAGCGGCACGCGGCCCGGTGACCGTGCCGACGCCACACCGCCATTACATCGTGCTCGGCGGCAAGTTGGCGTCGGCACTGGGCCCCGCGCGTGCGGCGGCTTCGCGTGCGGGCCCGGTTGTGGCGAATGCCGCGCTGTCGCCTCCGGCGGGTATCGGGAAGGGGGAGGGCCGCAGTCGCTCCAAGGACGCCGGGAAGTCCCCACGCGGGTTGGGGTGAGCCGGAGAGGATTCCAGCGGGGGAGAGCGGGCACATGACGACGCCCACCCCGCCTGATCACCGATCTTGGCGCTCGCCGCGGTCCCGCTCCCGGAAAAGGGCCTCCGTGCGGTCGATGATCTCGTGCTGGATGGTGCCGAGCGTCGCGTACAAGGAGAGGAGCTCCTCGACGGCGTGCGGTGGCAGTCCCGCGTCCCGGCACCACACCCTCGCCGTGGCGTACCCCTGGCGCAGGGCCTCGAGGTCTGCGGCGAGCTGCATTCGGACGACGCGGGCCGCGACGTCCGGATAGTCGTAGAGGACCTGGTGCCGGCGGTAGAAGGGCAGTCCGGCGTCGTCGAGGAGAGTCGGCAGCGTGCGCTCCCTCCAGGCGATGTCCACGACAGGCCAAGCGTGGTCCGCGAGCTGTGGCCGCTTCGGCACGACGACCGCGCGGGCACCCGTCCCGCGTGTCCAGGAGTGTCGCCGGACCGTCCTGATCCGAGAGCGGGCGATCTTCGTCCGCACAGGGGCCTTCGCCTCCGTGTCGCGCGCAGGGCGCGTCGCGGTGATCCTCTTCGCCAAAGGCGCGTCCTTCAGTTCCTCGACCACGCGATCAATCGTACGCACATGTGTTCGAATACGAGTAAGCCTCGGTGTGTCGCCCGCCGGCCGAGACGTCGTTACATCAGCCGCGCGAGGCGATGCACCCGGGCATACGGCGACACGGGCACCCGTCGTTCGAACCACTTCGACCCGGCGGGTCGCCTCGCGCACCCGTCCGCGCCCAGGCGGGGACGCCCGCGACCCGATGACCTTGCGGCGGAGCAGTCCCCGTGCCTGTCGGGCCGAACCACTAGGGAAAGTCCCCGATGCCTGTGCGGACTTCGCTCCTCTAGCGTCTTGTCGTGCCGGGCGAGACGAGTCGTTCGGCATCCATCCGCGCGGGACGGAGATTCGATGAAGGCGATCGTCCAGGACCGATACGGCTCACCCGACGTGTTGCGGGTCGAGGAGGTGGACAAGCCGACGGTCGCGGGCCACGAGGTCCGGGTCCGGGTCCGGGCGGCGTCGGTCAACGCGCGCGACTGGCACGTCATGCGGGGCGACCCGTACCTCGCACGACTGGCGTTCGGACCGACCAGGCCGAAGATGCGAATCCGGGGTACGGACTTCGCGGGTGTGGTCGAGGCGGTCGGCGAGCGGGTGAAGCGGTTCGCCCCCGGAGACGAGGTGTTCGGAGAGGTCGAGGGCGCGTTCGCGGAGTACGTCGCGGCGCCGGAGCACCTGGTGGCGCCGAAGCCGTCGAACGTGACCTTCGAGCAGGCGGCCGCGCTGCCGCTGGCGGCGAACACCGCGCTGATGGGCCTGCGGGACGCGGCTCGGGTGCGGCCGGGGCACCGGGTCCTGATCAACGGCGCGTCCGGTGGCGTGGGTACGTTCGCGGTCCAGATGGCCAAGGTGTTCGGCGCGGAGGTGACGGGTGTGTGCAGCACCCGGAACGTGGATCTGGTCGGGTCGCTCGGCGCGGACCATGTGGTCGACTACACCCGAGCGGACTTCACGAAGGCCGACGCGCGGTACGACGTGGTGTTCGACCTGGTGGGAAATCGGACCCTGAAGGACCTGCGAAGCGTGCTGACCGCGGAGGGGGCTCTCGTACTCTCCGGCGGGGGGACGTCCGAGGGCGGAAGCCTGGTCGGCCCGATGGGCCTGATCGTCAAGGGGTACGCGGCGTCGCGTCTCGCACGTCACAAGGTGCTGGTCCTGACCGCGAAGGCGAGTCGGGAGAACCTGGAGGCGCTGGCGGAACTCGCCGGTTCGGAGAAGGTCCGCTCGGCCATCGACCGGACCTACGCGTTCGACGAGGCGCCCGAAGCCATCCGACACCTGGAGGTGGAACACGCCCGCGCGAAGGTCGTCATCACCATGTCACCCGGTGCGATTCGCCCCGATTCCGGGTGAGGCACAAGCCCCGCACACGTCTTACGGGCACCTCTGGAGGTCGGCCTTCGCGTTCCGATCGAAGTGGACCCGCACCGGCGGGCCCTGCGCCGGGGTGTACTCCAGGGTGCGGTTGCCGAGGAAGCGCACGTTCGTGATCGCGCTCCTCGCCTCGTTGCATCCATCAAGGATCCAGGTGCTCCGGTCCAGGCCCACGACTACGCGAACCACCAGGTCGTACCGGCGGTCGCGGTAGGCATTGCTCTCGTAATCCACCCGTACCGCCCGGGTCCGACCGTCCGGCGACACCGCCACGACCTTCTCGGTCGTGTCGGCGACGGGGACGAACGGCGCGATCAAGACGGCCACGGCGATGAGGATCAGAACTCCCATCGACACGGTCAGGATCACGAACGCCCAGGCGCAGACGCGGATCAGCAAGCCGCGGGCGGTCGCCCCCACCTCGGCGGCGACCAGACACCAGCCGATCGCGGCCGGGACGACCTCCCAGGACAGGAATCCGCGCTCCAGCACGTCCAGGTTCCACGGATTCGGCTCGACGAGCCGCGACACGGCGAACGCCGCGGCGGCCGACCCCAACAGCACGAGCCTGCGGACGATCACCAAGACCCGGATCAGGCCGTCCGCATCGGACTCGGCCGGAGCCCGCCCGGCCTCGGCCGACGACCGGAAGGGCACACGCGGCAGAGCCCGCCACCGAGCCCGCCACGTGCCGGACCGACGGCGTCGCCCCGGCGGAGTCGAAGGTGTCACCGGATCAGCGGCCACCCACCCACGGTAGAACCCGCCCCGACCTGCCGCCACAAAACCGACGAACTGCCCGGAAAACGCGGCCATTTGCCATCTGCCGTGGGTCAATCGACCACCGCGGTCGGCGGCAAGGCCTCGACCGCGCCCGACTCGGATCCGCCGGACGCACGGCAGCGAGCCGGGGCGCGCCGAACAGCGCCCTTCGGCGGGGTTCGGGCTGGTGGGACACGGCTGTGCGCACGCACCCCGGGCGATCTCGGGAAACGCGGGGCCATGCCGGGTTCGGCCCGCGGGTGTTTCACCTGTCCCGATCGACTCGGCGGGATTCCGCCCGTTCCTTGAATACGCGATCGTGGTTCGGCCCGATGGGACGAATCAGCCGCGGAAGCCGGGTGCACGACCACGAAATGGCCGTGCCCAGGGATGCCTTCGCTGCAACGAGAGACATCCGTTTCCCCTGTTTGTGTCGAGTGGCAACGGCCGGGGTGGACCGCGTTCGAGGGTCCGCGCGCGAGGCGACGCGTGACCTGGGAGTGGTTCGACATGCCTTTTGGGCCCATGTGGGCCTGGCGATGGGAGGCGGCGACCGCCGGCGCCCATGCGGCATCGATGTGAACGACGGCGAAAGCGGCTTCACCGTCGTCCTTCATCCTCGCGACAGCGGCCGGCGGCGATCCCGGCCGAGAGTCAGGGCTCCGGCGCGAGCTGCGGAAAGGCCCCCTGTCGGTGCCCGGTTCGCGGCAATCGCGACGCGAGGCGGGGTCGCGACACGAAGGGGGATCGCAACGCGAGGCAGGACACGGACCCCACCACCTGGGGCGGGACCACCGCGAGGATCACCATGCACATCATCTGTCCTGCCTCCCTCTCGGATCGTGTCCGGTCCTATCGGCGTGCTTTCCCCTCCGGCGCACCGCCCGGAAGGTGATTACGCACTGAGGTTGCCCGTCCAGGCGCCGCGACACCAGTCCCCGAAAGCGATAGATCGCGGACGACGCATGGAACACGCAACGGCCTCACCCTTCGCCCAAGTCGCCGACCTGGGCAAACAGTGGAGAGTTGTTGCGTTTCCAAGTGGGACACCGTGAAACACGCAGGGTAGGCGCGGCTTTACGCCATGTGGTCCGGGGCTTGAGGATGGCCCCGAGTACTCGGCCTTCGCACGTCCTGCAAGGCGTGCGAATCACCACCCCCCGAGGACTCCGTCGAGTGGCAACGAGTCGAGGGAGTGCATTCCTTGAAGAACAAGCCGTTGAAGAACCTGCGGACGCTGTGCGGTTGCCCGCCGGCCCCGAAGACCGGCCCGGCGCTGCCCGGGTCGGCCGTCATCGTCGTCGTCGTCATCCTCGTCATCGCCGCGGGCCTGACCGCCCGCGGACACACGATGGAGAGCGTGACCACGATCCTCACCGTCGGCGGCCTGATCGCCGCCGAAATCATCCGTCGCCTGGTCGCGGTCTTCACGCCGCGCCGTACCGCCTGATCCGGGCGTGGGGCGCCCCACCGGCGCCCTGACGAAGCCCGACCCCGTAATGGTCCAGGCGCAGTGGCTCCGGTCACTGCGCCTGGGCGCGGGGTTGAGTCTTCGTCAGATGGCGCAGATGACGACCGGTCAGGACTGGACGGTCACCCACACCAGACTCTTTCGCGCCGAGCAGGGCATCAAGCCGCCCACGTGGGAAACCGTGCGCGCCTACATCGAGGTCTGCCACGGCAACACCCACAAGGCCCAACGGCTGTGGACCGCAGCCACCGACGCCGCGACCTCCGCCGCGGCGCGGCCCGAACCGGCCCCGGCGGCGCGCACGGTGCTGCCTCCGGAACACATCTCGGAACCCCTGGAGTTGCTGCATGCCATGCGCGCGATGCGCACGGCCCGCGGCTACCGGTCGCTGCGCGAACTCGAGGACGCCGCACGCGTGGACGGCGTCAGCTTCCTGCCGCGCAGCACCCTGGGCGCGATCCTGTCCGGCAAGCGCGCGACCTCGAAGGAAACGCTGCTCGTCCTCGTCGTCGTCTGCACCGGCGCCGAACCCGACAGCGGCACCGTCCGCGCCTGGTCCCAGGCCTGGGATCGGGTGAACGCGTACCGAAAGGGGAACCCCGCACAACCGGCCCTGGCGAGCGTCCTGGCGGAGTTGCGGGAAAAGGACGCCGAACTGCGCCGGGCACGGGAGGAGTTGGCCCGGCGCACCGCCCCACCGGCGGTGGCCCCGGCTGACACGGACGCCTACGCCGACGTCACGATCGAGGTCACCGACAACAACATCACGTCGCCCGCCCCCGCACGACCCTCGCGGTCGGCGCGCGCCTGGCACAGGATTCGCGCACTGATCGGAACACCCCCGCGCGGGTCCCGGCCCACCCCCACGACGAAGATCCTGGGGCCGAGGCCCGCCACCTCGCCGTAGGAAGGCATCACCTCGCGGCCCGCCCCGGTCAGTGGAACCCAGGATCCGGGGCGGGCCGCACGTACTCCCGACAACCGATCGCCATCATCAACGGCAAGTCGGTCGGGTCGCGCGCCGAAGAGTTCCGAGGCGCCACCCGGCCGGGTGCCGTGTCAGCTCTCGAGGAACGCGACGAGGTCCCTGTTGAACTTCTCCTTGTCGCCCGGGACGAGGGCGATGCCGTGGGAACCGCCCTCGTAGACCTTGAGGGTGGCGTTCGGGATGATCTTCGCGCTCTTGCGACCGGTGGCGTCGATGGGTACGACCTGGTCGTCGTCGCCGTGCACGACGAGTGTGGGAACGTCGAACTTCTCGAGGTCCTCGTGGAAGTCCGTGTGGGCGAAGGCGTCGACACACGCGACGCCGCCCTGGATGGTCTCGGCCATGGCCATGTACCAGAACGCGTCCTTGTTGCCCTGGGTGGCCTTGTTGCCGTCGCGGTTCGCGGAGAAGAATCCGACCGCGGTGTCCTTCCAGAACTGCGAGCGCTCGGTGAGGATGCCGTTCTTGATGTCGTCGAAAACGGACTGCGGTACGCCTTCCGGATTGTCCGGGCCCTGGAGCATGAGGGGCGGGATCGCGGAGAGCAGGACCGCCGACTTGACCCGCTGCGTGCCGTGGCGCCCGATGTATCGCGCGAGTTCGCCGCCACCCATCGAGTGCGCCACGAGCGTGACGTCCCGCAGGTCCAACCGGGTGATCAGATCGTTCAGATCGTCGGCGAAGGTGTCGAAGTCGTAGCCGTCGAACACCGGCGTCGAGCGACCGTGACCGCGCCGGTCGTGCGCGATGCCGCGAAATCCGGCGTCGACGACGGCCTTCATCTGGTCCTGCCACGCGTCGCCGTTCAGCGGCCAGCCGTGAATGAACACGACCGGACGGCCGCTGCCCCAGTCCTTGTAGAAGATCTCGACACCGTCGCGAGTGGTCACCGTGGGCATGCTGGAATCCTTCCGGGGCCGGCTTCGGAGCGGGCACCGCGCCCACCTCCGCGAGCCGATATCACACGACACGGACGGACAAACATCGCCCCGACACGGCTATTGGGCGTCTGCGACGTCTCCGATGATCGCCGCCATTCGGGTACGTCGCGCCCTGAGCGGCCCACGCGGCTCGGCTGCACGAAGAGAGGCGCAGGGGCGAGTCTGCCTCGGCAGCGCGAACACACGGTCGGCGGCCACGATGTCGCGGCCGAAGGCCTTCCTCCAGCCGGTGGTGAGGGTCGGCGATGGCCGGCGCCCGTTCCCTGCCGGCGGCCCCTCCACCACTGCGGACACTCGTCGGCACGCAGGTGTTCGGCTCGGGCGCGGTCGTCCTCGACTCCCGGCCGAGTCGGGGCACAAGTCGGCGCTCGACCAGGCCGGCACGAGAGCGCGACCGCCATCACCCGTGCGGGGTGGCTGTTGGCGCAGCCCTCGCGGTGTCGGGGGTTCGGGTGTGTGGGGTGCGTGTCAGAGGCTGCGCGCGGTGATGTTGCCGTAGGCGGTGGTGGCGTGGATGGCGAGTGCGGCGGTGGTGCCGTCGGTGTTCTGGAGGGTGTTGTGGATGCGGCCGTGGGTGGTGCCGGCGTCGAGGGTGGCGGAGACTCCGGGGGCTGCGCCGACGGAGATTTCGCCGTATTCGGTGCGCAGGGTGAGTGTGCCGTGGGTGGCTTCGGTGATGTGGATGTCGCCTTTGCGGGTGTGGATCTCGGCGGGGCCGTCGAGGCGGCCGATGGAGACGTCGCCGGCCTGGAGGGTGAGGCGGGCGGTGGTGGACTCGTCGAGGTTGACGGTGGCCTGGGCGCCGTCGAGGGCGACGTCGCCGAGGCGTCCGACGCCGCGGAGGTCGGTGGCGGCGGTCTTCGCGTCGACGCGGGAGCCGGTGGGCAGTCGCACGGTGACCTCGACGGATCCGGAGGTGCCGAGGACGCGGTTGTTCGCCGGCGCGGCCTGGATCCGCAGGACGCCGTCCGCGAATGCGACGGTGGTCTGCTCGGCGGCCTTCCGGTCGTGGGCCCTGGAGGTGTCCGCGGGCAGGACCTCGACGGTGGTGTCGGTCCGGTCGGCGGCGATGAGGCGGATGCGCCCGGAGGGGATGTCCAGGACGGCGGTGACGGGGGTGGGGGTGCCGAACTTGTGCATGGTGCTCTCCCTGTGGTGCGGCGAGTCCGTTGCGGACCGCCGTTTCCGATGAGGGAAAAGCTACGTTGCATTCATGATGTCGGCAACTCGATCATTGCGAGAGGTTAATATTTGTGCAGGTAGATGGCAACAATTCGTTGCAATGTGTTGAGGTTTAATGCAACGATCCTCATGTGGTCGGTGCAATGGCTTGGAAGTGAACGCCAGCGTGAGACCCCCATGGAGCATGGAGGAGACCGTGATGCCGGGAGGCAGGCTCACCCGGCAGGTGCGCCGGCTGGTGCGCCGGCAGATCGCACCGGGGCCGCCGACGGCCTCGCCCACGCCGAGAGCTCCAGGGGGCCTGGACCGTCCGATCTCGACGATCACGCGCCAGGTGACGCGACGGGGCCGGCGGCTACCGCGCCGACGCGCCGCACCGCGTCACCGGACGCCGCCCGCGCTGAGGGGAAAGATGTCCGCACGAGTGCCGGACCGGCCCGGGGCGACGGCACACGGCCGACGCCCCGGGGGAACAACGAACCGATCAATCGACCGACAGTCACACGACCTTGTGCGACTGCTACCCGCGCGGCCGGAGCGCGTCGGTGACGACCTTCTCGGCGGCGCGTTGCTGGGAGAGCATTTCGGGCTTGCTGCCGTCGAGGGCGAAGTTCATGGAGACCACTGCCCCGCGTCGACCGTCTTCGGTGACGCCGAGGATCACGATGGATCCCGAGTCGCCGCCGTCGTGGCCCCAGTAGCGATCGCCGCCGGGCAGAGGTCGGGAGACGAGCCCGAGGCCGTACCGGCCGTCGGGCCAGATCTCCTCGATCTCGGAGCCGACCGGCCGGGTGGTCTTCATCGCGGTCAGTTCGGCGGGGCGCAGGAGGCGTCCGCCGAGGAGTGCCCGGAAGAAGGTGTCGAGATCGCGGGTGGTGGACACGATGCCGCCGGCCGGGTACGAGGGGATCTGGGAGGTGACGTCGACGAGTTCGTCGTCGAAGCGCTGGTACTGCTTGGCGTGGGGCAGTCGGATGTCCGGCGAGGTCCCGGGCCAGTAGGTGTGTCGCATGCCCAGCGGCCGGAAGATGCGGCGGTCGAACTCGCGGTCCCAGGGCTGCCCGGTGATGCGTTCGATGAGCAGTTCGGCGATCATGTAGCCGGTGTTGGAGTAGGCCCAGCCATCGCCGGGGTCGAAGAGTTGCGGCAGGGCGACCCCGTTCGCCACCAAGTCCTTTGTGGAGAAACGCTGGTAGCGCATCTGCAGGTACTCCGCCTTGGAATTCCACGTCGGGAGGGCGTCCTGCAGGCCCGAGGTGTGCTGGAGCAGTTGCCGGACCGTGATCGGTCGGCCGGCCACGATCCCGGGCAGCCATCGTTCGACCCGGTCGTCGAGCCCAAGGCGTCCCTCGCCCACGAGTTGGAGGACCACGGTGGCGGTGAAGGACTTGGACGTGCTGGCGATCCGGAACGCCCCGTCGGCGGGGATCGCACGTCCGGTGCGCACATCGGCGACGCCGACGCGAGCGGCGCAGGTGGCGTAGCGGGTCGTCGCCCTCGCCTGAACAGCCGGGATTCCCAGCGCCGAGACCGCCTCGGCGTTGCGATGCAGCTTCGGGTAGTCGGGCAGGTCGAGGGTGCCGGCGGGGATGTGCGCTCCTGTACTCCCGTGCGCTGTACTCCCGTTGGCGGTGCTGCCGCTCGCCGCGCTGCCGCTCGCCGCGCTGCTCATGGCTGTGTTGTCGACGGCGGTGGTGGCGACGGCTGCGTTGCCGACGGCGGTCGGAGAGCATGGTGGCGTCGCCGCCGCGCCCACGGCGGGCGGAGCGATCAGGACGGCGGCCGCGGTGGCGCCCAGCGCCAGCGTCAATGTCAGCGGTACGGCGTGAAGGTGGCGTTTCATGCCTGGAAAGTTAGGCGCGGCCGGGGCGGGCGCCGATACCGCCGGCTGGAGGTGTTCCGGTACAGCCTGCTGTAGTGCCGGGGCCGGAGCCCGGTGGCGATACTGACCGTCATGTATGGAGCGAACGCGTTGCGTGCCTGTGCCTACCTGATCGGCAACCTGGTCGCCGCGCTCGGTGGTCTCTTCTTCCTCCCGCGTCCGGGGGCGGCGGGCAACTGGGCGGAGCGTCGGCGGTCCGCCGCCCGGCGTTGGCTCGGCGTACCGGGCGAGTCCTCGCCGACCACGCGCCGCCGGCTGGCGATCAACGCGTTGACGGGCGTTCCGGCGGGCCTCCTGGCCCTGCTTGTTATCGGCAACGTCGTCGTCGGCGTGATCGGCACGACCGCCTGGTGGGCGTTCTCGCCCGCGAACCGCCCGCGGTTGTGGATCGACGTACCGATCGACGACTGGGGTCACGCGCTGTTGCTCGGCAGCGTTCAGGTCGTCCTCCTGGGCGCTGTGGCGTGCTTCGTGCTGCCGCCGCTCGCGCGGGCGCAGAATCGTCTCCTCGCGCCGTCCAAGGCGGAGCGGTTGGCGCTTCGCGCGGCCACGCTGACCCGGACCCGCGCCGACGTCCTCGACGCGCACGGCGCGGAACTGCGCAGGATCGAGCGCGACTTGCACGACGGTGCCCAAGGTAGGCTCGTCGCGATGACGATGCATCTCGACCTGGCACGACAGGCGGTGCGCGAGGAACCGGACACGGCCGAGGCTCTGATCGAACGCGCACACGCGAGCGCCGAGGCCACCCTGGCCGAACTCCGCGACGTGATTCGCACGATCTACCCGCCGATCCTCGCCGACCGGGGGCTTTCCGGGGCGCTGACCGCGGTCGTCGCGCGTTCGGGCGTGCCCGCCCGGCTCGACATGGGCGAGCTGGGTGACATACCCGCCGCGGTCGAGACCGTCGCCTACTTCACGGTCGTCGAGGCGCTGACCAATGCGGCCAAGCACAGTCGGGCCTCCGCCGCCACGGTCACCGTCGAACGCGAGGACGGCCGGTTGCGGATCCGGATCACCGACGACGGGGCGGGCGGCGCCGACGAGGCGCGGGGTACCGGGCTGGCGGGTATACGCCGTCGCGCGTCGGCGCTCGACGGCGAGGTCACGGTGGACAGCCCGGCCGGCGGCCCCACGGCCATCACGGCGGAGCTGCCGTGCGGCTGGTGATCGCCGAGGACAACGTGCTGCTCGCGGAGGGTCTGCAACTCATCCTCGCCAAACACGGCTTCGAGGTCGCCCGGGTCGTCGAGACGGCCGACGACCTGCTCGCGGCGGTGGAGGAGCACGATCCCCAGGCGGCCATCGTCGACGTACGCCTGCCGCCGTCGTTTCGCGACGAGGGCCTGCAGGCGGCGATCGCGCTGCGGCGTCTACGGACGGACTTCCCCATCCTGGTGTTGTCGCAGTACATCGAGCAGACGTACGCGACCGAACTGCTGTCCACCGGCCACCAGGGCGTCGGCTACCTGTTGAAGGACCGGGTCGGCCGGGTCGCCGAGTTCGTCGACGCCCTGCGCAAGGTCGCGGCGGGAGGGTTGGCGCTCGACGCGGAGGTCATCGCGCAGGTCGTCCGCCGCCGGGACGATCCTCTGGCGACGCTGACCACACGTGAGCGGGAAGTCCTCGGCCTGATCGCCGAGGGTCTCGACAACACGACCATCGCGGCGCGTCTGCGGGTGTCGGACAACGCGGTACACAAACACATCGGCAACATCTTCGCCAAGCTCGGCCTGGCCGCCTCCGACGCCGGCCACCGCCGCGTGCTGGCCGTCCTCACCTACCTGGACGCATCGCCGCGCTGAGCGCCGTGTACGGCCGGTACCGTCCCTCTCGGGCGGGCTCGGGCGGGCTCGGGCGGGCTCGGGCGGGCTCGGGCGGGCGAAGGTCGTCGAAGTCGCCGACTTCGAACCGCAACCACCGGGCGACGGGCGTCCATTGCGCCGGACGGAGCCGTCGACCTGCCGGCGTGATTGCGGATGTCCCGTACTCCTCCTGTGTCATTCGGCCCCCCGCGCGGACTCGGCATCCGGCACACCGTCCGCGAGCCGGTGGGCAAGCCCCGGGCAAGGGTCGGTAGTCGAAGGCCCTGCTGCTGCCTGAAGGGCGCGTGATCCGAATTGGGCAAGCCCTGGGCAAGGGGGGCGTCGAAGGGATCCTCGCAGGTGGGGGGGGTGAACCGGAGCGGGCAAGCCCTGGGCAAGGATGGGTCGCCGAAGTCCCCACTCCGGTAGGGCGAGCCGGCCGATGGTGTGGGATGTGCTCGCTCAGGGCGCGGTCTTGGGTGCTTGCTTCTCTCTCGATCCACGAACGATGGAGACCCGCACGGAAGGTCCAATGGGGGAGAGTCACGTGGTCGCGGTCGAGGAGGCGACACGACATCGCCATGCGACATCGCCAAGCGACATGCGGTACCGACTGTGGCAACAGGCGTGTCGGCCACGTGGGTTGACGGCGACAGCGAGCCCCTCGGGTGCCGACACGGACGGCGTGTCGGGGACGAATGGCGGCGCCTCCGGGTTGACGCCGCGCGGACCCGACAGCGCTGTTGTCGCTGCCTCGGGAGCACGCGACATCCGCCCGACGACCTGTGTGGCGCCTGTCGTCGGGTCTCGTGTCGGCCGCCATGTCCGGCAGCACGGGTTGCGCATCCATGGCGGGCGCTGATCGACATCGCCCCGGCCGTCGCGGCCGGCCCGCCCCGCGCGGCAGGCGACACGCGTGCGTGCGGCGCCCTGTTCCTCGGCGGTGCCTGCCGAGGCGGCGACGCCCACAACGGCCGCAGCGCCTGCTCAGAGCCGGACACATCTACGAATGCGGCGAGTTCGTCCTCGATGGGTCGGGGCCCAGGTGAAGATCCGCGACGATGCCGTCGGTTCGGCCCAGCCGCTCCCCGACACGTTTGTCGGGCTTCCGTACGGCGAGCGTGTCGGCCGACATGTCGTGTCGGGTGGCGGGGCGGCCCCTGGGAGCCCGACACATGTGTCGGGTGGATCGGTACGCGTGTGCGTCGGCCGACAAGGCGGCGTCGGCTCGTGTCCGGTGAGCCGACATGTCGTGTCGGGTCGGGCGGTGTCGGTGTCCGGCCCCGACACGTGTGTCTGTCCTGAGGTCCGTACGACGACCTTGTCGGCCGACACGCCGGCGTCGCCTCTTGTCGGGTCTTTCGCCTCCACGTACCGATGGCGGCCTGCCGGGGTCGGCTGTCCGGGGCGGCCGGCGGATCGGTCGCCGACCTCGGACGGCTGCGCGGGACGCCATGGCATCGCATGCGCTCAGGACTCGGACGGGGGTCCGGAAGGTCTTTGTCCCGGACGATCTCGGACGTCCGGGAGGTGCTGTCGGACGAGGTCCGCGGCGACGGTCACTGCGACCCGCACCGACCTCCACGCGGTGACGGCGGTGTCGATGCCGATGCCGATGCGACGTGGAGGTCGGTGCGGGTGCGGGTGCAGGCGCGGTGCGGGCGGGGTTGGAGGTGGGTCAGCAGGACATGGGGTTGGGGAAGGTCTGGGTTTCCTTGGCGGGTGTGGTGCAGGTGGAGGTCTTGCCGCTGGTGAGGTCGAGGGGCTGGGTCTGGTCGCGGGTTCCCAGGACCAGGCCCAGACCCAGGGGCGCGGCGGGAGCGGTGGTGGGATAGCGGACGAACTCCCAGGCCGGGAAGAGGTCTCCGGTGAGCTTGGCGGAGAAGGTCTTGCCGGTGGGGGTCAGGGTCGCTCGGGCGTTGATGCGTCCGAGGGAGATGCAGATGCTCGGCCCGGGATCGGACGGGAGGCAGACCTTGTCGTTCCAGGAGTTCGCCGCGGACATGCCGATGCTGAGGCCACCGTCGGCGGTCTTGGACACGGAGAACAGGTTGCGTTTGTCCTTGGAGCCGTCGCCCACGGAGGCGGCGTCGGCGACGAACGCGATCGGGAGCGCGTCACGGCACAGCGTCTCCTTGGCGCCGCCGGGCAGGGTGATGCCGAGTGCGCAGGATTTGTGGACGTACACGGCGACTTCGCCGGTCCCGGTGTTCCACGCGATGGTGGCCTTGGCGGGTACGACCGGCAGGCTGCTCCAGGAGCGGTGGTCGCCGATGGCGTCGCTGGCCGCGTCCTTGTTGCGGATGAAGGCGCGGGTGATCACCATGCCCCGGTCGGTGCCGGGTGCGACCGAGGTGCGGGCGACCCGGTCGCCGGGGGAGGGGGCGGACTTGAAGTACTTCCGGACCGCCTCGTCGTGGTTGCGGTTGGGTTGGGCGGCGGTGGCCCGGGTGCCGAACGGAGGGCGGGCGCCTTCGCGGCCCTTGCGCGCGGCGACGACGAAGTAGTTCATGCAGGTCTCGGTGACCTTGGTGTGCGTCCAGGTCGTCTTGGTCTTGAGGTTGTCTTTGACGCGGCGGTACTTGGCCTTGTCCGGGCCGAGGAGGTCGCATCCGGGGGCGGCGTAGACGCGGTAGTCGTCCGCGCCGGTGACCTTGGACCAGGACAGTTGCACCGACTGATTGCCGGGCTTGGTCTTGAGGTTGCGTACGGCGGGGAGCGCCGGTGTGGTCTTGGCCGGGGTGGTGGAGGCGGATGAGGATCCGGCGAGTTCGACGGCGTCGGTGGTGACGGCGAGGCCTCGGCCGCCGTTCGAGGGGGCGTCGGGATCGGTGGCGGAGGTGGGGGAGGGGGCGGATCGGGTCCGGGACGTGTCGGCGGGGGTGGTGACCGTGATGCCGGCGGCGAGGGTGAGGCCGCCGACGATCGTGGCGATGACGGTGGATCGGGAGAGTCGGAGGGGGATTTTCATGTGTGCTCCTTGTCCGTTCGCTCGTTCATTCGTTTGTTCGCGGGTGGTGGTGTGGGCAGGGCGGTGCCGGGGTGGATGTGAGGCGGCGGGTTGGTCACGCCGTGATGTGGCGGGGCGCGACTACGTGAGGCCTGGTGGCGGGGCATGCCTGTTGTCCGTTTCCGTTGCGTCGGTCCGGGTGAGTGCACATTTCGTCGGTCGACGACGCGAGGACGGGCTGGTGTCACCGATGCGCGGCCGACAGGGCGGAGGGCTCGAGGGCGGGTGCGGGTGCGGGTTGTCGCGGAGCCCGCGCGGGCCATGTCCCGGCTGGTGCGGCGGAGTTCGCCTCCGGTGGTGGTGGCTGGGGGCCGCACGGACGGGGCTGTGCTCTTGCCGGCCCGAGCCTGTTCGACAACCTTTCGCGGATCGTCCGCGGGGAGCGCGTGACGCACCTCGTGTACGGCGTTGCGAAGAGCCGAGTTTCGGCGAAGTCGCCACGGCCGGGCGTGGCATCCGGACGTGAGGTCGTCGGTGCCTCGCGTCAGCGGGCATCGCCGTTCGTGTGGACAACGGTGGACGTCGTCGGACGTGACATCAGGGGTCGGGGAGCGACGAAGGTGTCGTCGGCGGGTGCGTGCGGTTCGACCTGTCCGGGCTTGGCGGGGTCGAACTCCGTGCAGCGGGGCTTGTTCTTGTGGGGCGAACGCTTGGTGGGAGTCTTGGCCTTCGGTGCCTTGGCCTTCGGCGCTTTGCCCTTCGGGCTCTTGGCCTTCGAGGTCTTGGCTTTCGAGGTCTTGGGCTTCGAGGTCTTGGGCTTCGAGGTCTTGCCCTTCTTTCCGTCCGGGTGAGCGGTGGCCTTTGTGTGGGCGGGTGCGGGGGAGCAGGTGCGGTCGGGCCGGGTCTGCGAGTTGCCGGGCTTCGTCGTGTCGGTGGGGACGTTGGTCTCGGGCGTCTCGGCCGCCTCGGGCGAGTCCGTCGAACCCGTCGAGTCCGTCGCGTCGGTGGTGGTGGCGGTGTCGTTCGTACCGGTTTCGGTGGTCGGGTCCGCCGAATTCGACGAGCACTCGGGCTGGTCGGGGGTGGGAGCCTCCGGCTTGTCGTCCGGCTCGGGTGGCGTCGTCTGGGTGTCGTTCGAACTCTTGGGGCATGCACAGTCGTTCGGCGTCTCGGCTTCCGGGGCCCCGGCGTCGGATCCGCCGGCGTCGGCGTTCGTCGGGGTCCGGGATGCGTCGGGCTCCGTGTCGCCCCCGTCGTTCTCGGGCTCGTTCTTCGGGTCCGGCGTGGACGTCGTGTCCGGTTCGGCCTGCTCGTTCCGCCCGTTGCCCGACTCCTCGGAGCCGGGGCCGTCCGCCGCTTGGTCGGTCGCCGTCGGCGTCGTCTGATCGGTCTCCGCAGGCTCAGGCGCCTCGACTTCAGGTTCCGTGCCCGTGGCTTCCGCGTCCTGAGCGTCGGTGTCCCGACCTTCGGTGTCCCCAGGTTCCGAGGCCTGAGATTCCGGGTCTCGGGATTCCGTGCCGTCGGTCTTGTGCGATGTGTTCGAGCCGTCCGCCGTCGGGGTCGAACCCCCGCCGCAGCTCGCGTCGTTGGTGGGGGTGTCCGACCCGTCCACGGCCGGGGGCTTCGGGTCCGGCTTGCCGGTGGGCTCCTCGGGCGGGTGCCGGTCGCCGGGGCAGGAGCACGCGGGAACGTTCTCCGCCGACCCGGGGTCTCGGGTGGAGGAGGTATCGGCCTGCGGTGTCGCCTTGTCGGAGCGGGTGTTGCGTGGTGGAGCCGCAGGCTCGGGCGCGGTGGTTTCCCGGGGGACGATGCCCTGGGTCGCGGGGCGTCCGCGTTCGGAAGCGGCCGCGGGTCCGGCGAAGGCGAGCGCCGGTATGCCGAGCGCGGCGGCCCCCAGGAGCAGGCCGACGGGCCGCAGCACCCGGTGTTGCGGCGTGTCCCTGCGGTGCCTTCCGGGACCGGCTGCGAACAAGCGTCGTGTCACGGGGGTTTCTCCTCGTCGCTGGTCGGCTCGAACACGGCCGAGCCTCCCCGCCGGTCGCATCGTCCGGCCAGGGATCTGGGCGTCCGGGACTGTCCGGACTCGTCCGCGCAGGTCAGCGGGCTTTACCGACGTCGCTCTCGGGGGTGGGACTACGGCGCGAGTTCTCGAAGACGCCTCGACGGTCCGCGGACACGGCGTACGTCCACCGGCCGCGTCGACGCGCGCCGCGCCGGCCGCAAGGTGGCCGTGACTGGCGTTGCTTCGGGCCGGGCGCGCCCGGGTCGATTCCTGGCCGGGCGTACGGAGCGCCGCGTCGGCCGGCGGCGCGACGCTCCGCCGGCCGGCCTGCGCGTGGGCCGGTCGGCGGCCGTCGGACGAGTCCGGACTGTCTCGGACGGCGAATCCTCTGGCCGGACATCGCCGAGTCGGCGAGCGTTCCCTGCGAGCCGCGAGGGCGGCCGACGAGGGAGGTCGTCATGACACAGCAAACGCGGCGCGTTCCGGCCCGGGGCGGGGCGGTCGACGCGCCGGCGGGCCGTTCGGAGCGGGCGGCCCGGGCGGCCACGACGGCCACGGCGTCCGTGCGGGGTACGGGGGCCGGGCAGATCCCGGCGCTGGAGCGCACCGTCGCGGTGGGCCGGGTCAGACCGGCGCGTCGTCCCGCCGCCACCGCGACGACCGAATCCGCGGCGGGACGCGGCGAATCGCGATCGGCCGACCGCGCGAAGACCGACACCCCACCGGCGGGAACGGACATCGCCGGCGCGTCGTCCGCGCCGGGCCGTACGAAGACCGTCGCCGGCGGGCGGCGTCGACACTCGACGGCGCCCGCGAGGGACGCCTGGCGCGAGGCGGCCCGCAAGCGCGGCGGCCTGCTGGTCGTACTGCTGTGCGCGTTCGTCATCGGCGTGTTCGCGCTCGTGTCGCCCAGGCCGAGCGCGAGCGAACCCGCCGCGTCGCCCGACCTCGTCGTGGACGTACCGACCTCGGAAGACACGGACGCGCCCCACACGCCGTCCGAGCCGGCCGCCACGGCACCGGCCACCACTGCCGCGCCGACGACCGCCGCCCCCACGAACCCCGCCGCTCCGCGGGACGGCAAGCCCGAGAACGGCAAGCCCGCGAACGACACCCCGGGCGGCGACGCGTCCACCCCGACCGCGAAGCCGCCGGCCCCGGACGCCCCCGCCACCGCCGCGACCGCCCCCGGCATCGCGGTGGGCGAACCCGACCCGACGGCCCCCGCCCCCGCCGGCGAGCCGAACCCCGCGGCCGAACCCGTCGAGCCGGCGGCCGAGCGGGAGATCGTCCTGCGGTGGGGCGACACGCTCTGGCATCTGGCCGTGACGCACCAGACGACGGTTGCGGCACTCCAGGAGTCGAACGGACTCGGCGACTCCACCCTCATCTACGCCGGCGCCACCCTGCGCGTGCCCGGATCCACGGCGCCCACGTCCACGGAACCCACGTCCACGGCGCCCACGTCCACGGAACCCGCCACGATGACAACGCCGGTCGCGACGAAGGCCGGTACCGGCACCGACATTTCCGGTGACGCCGACGACTCCCAGACCCCGGCCCCCGACGCGCGCGGTACCACCGACACCCGCAAGCCCACCCCGGCCGCGCACGCGTCCGGCGCGGACGCCGCCGTGGCCTACGCCAAGGCCCAGATCGGCAAGCCGTACCGGTGGGGCGCGACGGGCCCCGGCGCGTTCGACTGCTCGGGCCTGGTGATGCGCGCCTGGGCCGCGGCCGGCGTGAAACTCCCGCGCACCACCTGGGGCATGGTCCGCTCCGGCACCTCGACCACCCGCCAGGCCCTCGTTCCGGGCGACCTGGTGATCACCAACGGCGGCGGCCACGTGCAGATGTACATCGGGAACGGAAAGGTCGTCCATTCCCCCGGCAGCGGCAGAACCGTCACCGTCGCCCCCCTCGCGCCCGCGTCCCGGGTCGTCGCGTACCGCCACATCACCGTCGCCGACCGCTGACGACTCCCACGCCGCACGTACCCCCCGGCCCCGACCGGCAGTTCCTGCTCCACCATCGGCGGTTCGGGCGCAGCACCGTTCCACGGCATGTCGGACCCCGCCGGCCCCGGGCAACCTCCGCTCCACACGATGGATCCCCCGGGCAGCACTCATGGATTCAGCCTCGCCGTCGACCCCGAGGCACCCGGGCGCGACCTGTTCCTTCGCGTCATCGACATCGGATGCACCGACCTGGCCCTCATCGCGACGACCGGCCCTCTCACCGGACGGATCGTCATCGGCAACGCGGAAGGCTCCCGGAGCCCGAACGCCTCCTCCGCAGGCGACTTCCTCGGTTGGTACGAGCGATGGCTCGACCACCTGGCGGCCGGCAAGGACAACCGCGCGCCGGAACTCCCGTCACCGGCACTGCGCGCCCACCCCGGGAGAACCCGCCCGGCCCCCCGGCCGACGGATGCGGGTGCAGGCCGGGCGGACGCCGGGCCGGCTTCATCGATGGGTGGTGCCCGGCCACATCCTGAACCCTCCGAACGATCCGCCCTCCGAAGGTACTTCCGCCGCCGGCCCGCGAGGCTTCCGCCTTGCGGGCCGGCGGTGTCATGCACCGGGACAAGCCGTGACAGTTGTCGAGAAGGGCTTGTCGCCCCGCCGTCCGTTGATGAGAATGACCGCTGTTTCGGTCCGTGTATACGGGCCGCCACGGGGGACAGGGACGGTCGACCAGGGTGACGAATACCCAACCGGGTCCGGACTCGGCGCGCACGCCGGCGGAGTTCGTGACCGCGATGCGGCAGTTACGGCAATGGACGAATCTGAGTTACCGCGCCTTGGAGCGAAGAGCCCAGGGGTTCGGGGCCAGCCTGCCCAGGGCAACGCTCGCCGGCGTACTGAACCGACAGGACCTGCCCCGCGAGGAACTCCTCGCCGTGTTCGTACGCGCCTGCGGCGGCGACGCCGCCACGGTCGAGACGTGGACACTGGCCCGCAAGCGCCTGGCCGTCGACCTCGAAAGCCCCGTCGTGTCGAGCACGGACCCCGACGGGCAGGAGTCCGCAGCCGATCCGGACGACGACCCCGCACAGAACGACGACCCCGCACAGGACGACGACCCCGCGCACGACGACCCCGCGCATGACGACCCCGTGCATGGCGACGAACCGGCCGCGCCGACGGACACGCAGCCCGCGGACGACGATCACGCCGCCTTGGCCCCGACCCCCGGCCCGGCCGCCGATGGCGGCGACGGCGGCGGCATCCCGGCCTCCGACACGGGCCCGGCACACGGAGGCGGTGAACTCCCGCACGCTCCGGCCGAGGACGACGCCCCGCCGCCGACCGCCGACCCGCCGCCCGCCGAGGACGCGCACACGAGCCGACCCCGGTCGTCGAAGCGGCGGATCCTGTCGGGGATCTCGCGGCGCCGTCGACTCACCGTGACCGTGGCCACCGTGCTGCTGCTCGCCGCGGGCACCACCGGGATCGGCATTCTGCGCGACTCCGACGACACCCGCCCGACCCCACCGGGATCGGCCCCCGCGAACACCCCCCGCCCGCACACCGGCGAGCCCACCACCGTGGACACCCCGATCGCCGCCGTGAGTCCCGTCGCCGACGACACGCCGACGACCCGGCCTTCGGCGAGCAGCACCCCACCGGCCACCGCACCCAAGAGCACGCCACCGGCCCCGCCCGCACCGCGCACCACGATCACGGTGCCCCGCCGGGACGAGTACACGCCGCCACCCTGGCCCCGGGCCACCTCGCAGCAACCCTCCTTCACGTGGCCGCCGTCCAGGACCGAACCGGCCGACCCCTTCCCGGAGGAGACCTGCCACGACGTGACCAACGACTGCCTGTAGCCGGCGCCCACCCCCGACGCGCGCACACCAACCTGACCCGGCGAAACAACGCCCACCACGGCTCGACGTCGTCGACCCGGCGAAGCGCTTCGCCATGTCCCGGAACGGGCACGGGCATTCACCGAACGTCGTCCCGCGCACTACGCCTCTCTCACACCCACGCGGCCGGCGCCGGTCCCCCGCCGCCGGTACGTGAACGAGCGGCCCGACGGCCATCGCACCGACCCGCACCCGCGCCGCCGCCGTCACCGGGCCGAGCCCAGCGACCGAGCCCACTCCCGGGACCAGCGGCGCGGCCGAGGTGCCCTCCCCGGCGCAACCGAACCACACGGCGCGGCGCGTCCTGGATGCCTGACATCCCGCCACGGCGGCGCCACACCGCGAGCCGACCGACCGACACCGGCTCGGACACCGGCGCCACGTACGCCCCCACCCTCGGACAGGGCTTCCGACCAGGCCGGACGGAGCCGGACTGTCCCACACGCCCCTCGCCCTTGTCGCAGCCGCAGCGGACGGGAAATCTCGGTCCGGACGGCGCCAAGGACCGGCCTTGCACCCCGAGAACGGGACAGGCCCGGCACGCCGTCGACAGCCCCGGCCGGGCGACATCCGATCCTCGCGACGGCGACGTCACGACATCGCCGCGCCTCCATCCTGGAGAACCATCATGGCGACCCGCACAACGCACCTGCGTCTCACGCTGGTCCTGGCCCTGACGTTGATCGTCCTCGCCGGGCTCTTCACCGCAGCCGACGCCTCATCCTCCTCTTCCTCGTCCCGCAGGCCGTCCTCGACCACGTCCGCCAAGAAGCCCGCCGCGGACGGAAAGCCCTGCGCCGGCAAGCGCGAGGCCAAGAACCCCAAATTCATCGGCACCCACACCATCTGGCCCGACGAACCGAACTGGTCCGCCTCGAGCTGGGCCCCCATCTCGGTCAAACTCGACAAGAGCGTCTCCCTCGCCAACAAGGTCGGCGGCACCCTGGGCGTCAGTCACGAGGGCATCAGCGCCACCGTCGGCTTCGACGTCACCAAGACCTGGACCGACACCATCAGCGCCACCCTCCCCCTGAAGGGCAAGAAGGGCCACTACGTCCTGCGCGGCGGCGCCGCCTACAAGGACTACCGATTCGACGTCTACGAACAACGCGGCCACCTTCGCCTGTTCGGAGGCATCAACGGCACCCTCACCTGCCAGATCGAGACTCGCGTGAAGGTCGGCACGAGCACCGCGTCCAGGTTCTGGCGCTACGACTTCAAGCACAACAAGGTCTCCAAGTAGCCCCGGGCCCGACCGAAGCGATTCGACCGACCTGAGCCAACCTCCCGAACCGCCGCCGGAGAACGTGCTCTCCGGCGGCGGTTCGACTCCATCCGCAGATCGGCAGAACACGAGACGACCGTTTCCGGCAGAGCGCGAGTGCCCACGCGACCGGCACACGCCGAACCCGCCGATGAGCCGCAATCACCCCGCAGGCAAAGCACCTCCCACCCAACGAGCATCGAACCCGCCGCACCCCACTCGGGTCCGGCCCGAAGGTCGTCGCATTCGAGTACCGGCGGCGCGCGACGTACGAGACGCCAAACGCCTACCGGCCACCGCCCACCCCTTCGCCTCGCCTCCGACAGGGCACGTAGCCGCAGCATCGCTCGGCACGTGCCCGACCCGGAAGGGAACCTCGCCCTGGCGCCGGCTGCCGGCGTCGCCCCCGTACGGGCACGCACGAAACGGCGCGCCCACACCGCGGCGCCGCCCGAACCCGGCGCATGCCGGCCGATCGCGCCCGCATACCGCCAGGGTTTACCCGGTTCTCCCGCGCTCGTTGGATGCCGGGTGTGTCGCCGGGCGCCTAGCGTGCCGTGGTCGGGACCGTTCGCGCGCGCAGGGTGGGCGAACGGCGCCCGGCGCCGAACGAGTCCGTGATTACCTGGAGTTCAGTGTGTCCGAAGCCCGGCACGACGTACCCGACCCGCCCCGACCCGCATACGCCCCGCCGCCTCCCGCGGCTCCGCCCGCTCCGGCCTTCCCGCCCTTTCCGCCGCCGGCCGTGCCGGGGGAGGCCGCCGGGGCGCGGGAGGGTTCCGGCGCGTTCGCGGGTGGCTCGGGCAGATGGGTCGCGCTGGTCGCGGCGGGCATCGTATCGACCGTGGTCGCCGCCTTGTTGATCAACGGCACGGACGGTGGCGGCGGACACGATCGCAAGGCGTTCGAGGACCCCGCCGGAGCGGGACCACCCGCGGCCGCACAGCAGCCGATGCCACCGTTTCCGTCGATCGACTCCACGGGCCGGATGCCGACGGAGAGCGCCAAGCCGGCGCGCACCGCCGACGTCCGGCCCTCGGCACCGCCCGCGCCCGGGAAGGACGGCAGGTTCACGGCTCGACCCGATGACCCGACCACGTGGCCGGACGCGTGCGACATCGTCACCGCCACCGACGTCCGGGAGGTCTTTCCCGAGGTGCGCGGCGTCGATGTCGTCGGCACGGCCGACGCCCGCGGTTTCCTCAAGAGCAAGGGGCCCGCGCTGCGCAGCACGACCTGCAAACTCACGCTGGACACACCCCGGGTGATCGACGCGTACAGCACGATCAGCCTGACCGTGGACATCGTGTCGATCGCCACCGGCGCCGAGATGACCCACGACTGGGACTTCTCCGCCTCTGGCCCGCGTCGGCTCGCCGACTACCGGGAACTGCCGCCCTCGGCAGGCGCGGACGCCGGCTACAGCGCGCAGGGCGGTGTGCAGTTCCGCAAGGACGAGTTCATCGTCCGGATCACGCCCTTGGGCCACCTGTCCACGCCGGACGGGTACCCCCAACGCGGCTGGGAGGCCGACCTGTTGCCGCGACTCGTCGCCAAGGCCACCGCCCGCCTGTGACCGACCGGGGGCGACGGGCAACGGCGGGAGCGGCGACGGACCGGGCGTGTACACCCGCCCGGCGGGCGGCATCCCGCAGGCGTCCCATCTCCCAGGCGGAACAGCAGATCAGGAACCTTGGGAGCGTCCCGCGCCCGGAGCGGGACGGCGACGGTATTGCCTCCCTTGCCGCGGCCGGAGACGTTGGGTCCGCAGATCACTCGATGTGGTCGGGGGCAGGCACACCACCCGCTGAACGGTGTGAGAAACGCGAGGATCGAATGAGTCGGCGAAGGAAGTTCGCGGGCGGTGTCGCGGCCATGGCGATGGCCTTCGGCGGAGTCGTCTTCACGGGCGGCCCGGCCAGCGCCTCCGGGTGCACGTGGGCGCCTTGTGGTCGAGCGGTGAACGATACGGCGAGCGACAAGATGCGTTACACCCTCAAGCTGGACACCGGCGGGGACCATCGGTGCAACGTATGGAACTTCCCCGGTGGGCAACGCACCGTGAGCTGCCAGCAGCAGGATCTGAACCCCGGCAAATCGGTGGGCGGGTGGCTATGGGACAAGAAGGATGTCGACGCCTTCACCTTCCCCGACACCGGTTATCACGTGGCCTTCTACAACGGTGCGCAGACGTACCACATCCGGGGAATGTGGACGAAGATCTCGAGCAGTGACACCGTCAGGTGCTTCGACACGTCCGCTTACAAGACGCCCTACTGTCATGTCGCGCTGGCCCCCTGAGCCGCACCGGATGAGCCCGGCCGAGCCGGAGCTGCGACTTCCTCCACGTTGCCGTGCCGGTGAACCTCCGCGTGTTGTCAGCCCACTCGCCGGGCGAGCACCTGTCCGGGCCATGCGTCGGACATGAAGCGATCGGTGGGGGTGAAGCCGTTGCGCTCGTAGTACGCGACCAGTTCGCCCCCGCCGCCCGCCCAGCAGTCGACCCGTAGCAGCTCCACGCCGGCGCGCCGGGTCTCCTCCGCGGCATGGGCAAGCAGGTTCGCCCCGATACCCAGGCCGGCGTGCCGTCGGTCGGAGACCAACAGCCGGACGTAGCGCTCGGGTTCCTCGGCCGGCGCGATCGGCATCAGGGGGCTGGGCCCGGTGTCCAGCACCAGGGCGCCGACGAGTACTCCGTCCAACTCCGCGATGTGCGGCGCGTTCTCGGTCATGTACCGCTCGACCCGCGCCACCCCGCCGGGTTTCTGCGAATACGGTGTCGTGCCCCACTGCTCGGTGTTGCCGCGATCGTTCATCCAGGCCACTGCGGCGTCGAGCATGCCCAGCACGCCCGGCGCGTCGGCCAGGCCGCCCGGTCTGATCCGTATGCCATGAGTGGTGTCGTTCACGGCGGAAGTCTAGACAGCGTCGGCGGATCGGAGCCGAAGCCATGAACCCGGAGCCATGAACCCGCTGCGCTGCGCCGCGCCGAGCAAGACCGGACCTCGACGGTGACGTCCATCATCGACGTGGGCGCGTAGCGGGCGTGGGTGGAATGGGTGAGCGGGATCGCGACCCGGGCGCCCGGTCCTCCGCACCTGCTTTATGGAGTGCCGGGCGTCGGTCATGGTGCGCAGTGTGGATACGAGCTCCGGGCTCAGGAGGGGGGCGGGCCGTGGCGTTCGAGCATGACGCGTTGCCCGTCATGGGCGACCGGCCGGCACTGCTCGTTGATCGCGGCCGCATGAACCCGTCCCATTCGCGGGCCGTTTACGCAGGTCGGCGCCGGGATGCACGTCCCAGGCCGAGGCGGGACGCCGTTGTTCTCCCCACCGGGTCCGCGGGCCGCCACAGTTGATCCCACCGGGCCGTCGGGGGCTCGTCCGTGGGCGGCTCCGGCACGTGTCGGCACGATCGAACGGGGAATCGCGCCGCCCGCGAAGGTGCATGGGAGGAGGCACTGTGGCTCGACGACGATCGGTCGGTACCCAAGACGCCGATGTGCACGGTGAAGTACCTCACCCAGTGCCGCATCAGGCGACGTCCGTCCTGACGTGACGTGACGTGACGCGCCATCCGGATTGCCCCTCGGATCGCGCGTCGGCCGCGAGCTGTGTCCGTGGCGGAAGGCGTGCGGGTGGTGTGTCCGTGTGCTCTGCGCCGTCCCGCCGGCTCGCTGTCGATGGTTCGGAAGAAGGGGCGCGATTCCTTCCGGGGTTCCCCGGAACCGTGGGTGCGCGGTGCACGCCGTCGCCCGCGACTTACGTAGTGAACGACTTCGAACGGCGAGGCCTCTATACATGCATCCGATCGCACGCCTACTCCAACTGATCTTTCTGATAGCGGGGTTCGTACTTCTCGGAATGGGATTCGTCGAGCAGGACGAGGACGATGTCAAGCGGGGGCACTTCAACGAGTGGGTGTGCAAGCCCGATTCCGGCAGTAAGGAATCCACCCGCTGCGTATCAGGCGGACAGAACAACTATTCCGTCGCGTACGGCTCCGAGAACAGCGGCCTGTCGATGGGCCTCGCCGGCGTCGGGCTGATCGCCGCGTCCATCTCGATCGCGGTCGGCGGTACGAGGCGCGTATCGGCACCGGCCGGCATGGGCGCGTCATACGGCCCGGCATACAACCCGGCATACAACCCGTCCACGCCACCCATGCCGGGCCCGCCGCGCTAGGGGCCCGTCCGGCGGATCTTCGGCTGAGTCACGGCGGAGGTAAGTCGTGCTCTACCTGGTGGGCTCGGCTCGCAGTGACGGCCGGGCCGGAGTTCGTTCGCCGGTATCCGCGGCGGTGGGAGGGGCCGCACCGGCACACCCTGGATCGTCCTGTCCGGCCGGCGAGCCGCTGGGTCCTGCCCGGCGGATCATGTGGCTGGTTCAGCGTCGGCTGGTCGGTTCGTCGGCTTGTTGGCATGGTCATGGGGCGGGGAGACGTGACGAATGAGTTTCGCGCGGACCCTACGCTCGCGGACATGACGACACCCTCCGAGGACTGCTACTCCTGCCGGCAGGACGCCTCGTACGACACCCTCCCGCCTCGCGAGCGGATCGCCTCCGACGTGCTGTGGAGGGTGGCGCACTCGGTCGGCACGAGTCTGCCGGGTTGGCTGGTCCTGGTTCCCCGGCGGCATGTGACCTCGATCGCGAACCTGACCGATGACGAAGCCGCCGGTTTGGGTCTGTGGCAGGTCCGCCTGGCGCGGGCACTGCACGAGACGACCGGCTGCGCCAAGACCTACGTGGCGCAGTTCGCCGAGAAGCCGGGATTCGAGCACGTGCACTTCCACGTGGTTCCTCGGATGGCGGACCTGGCACCCGAGTTGCGTGGCCCCAAGGTGTTCGCCCTGTTGCACCCGACCGAGGCCGAGCGGGTGTCGACCGCGGAGATGGACCGGGTGGCCCTCGCGATACGCAAGTGCCTCGGACAGGAGCACGGCCGCGTTCACGACCCCCGGATCGGCTGACTCTCCTCCCGGTCGATCCCGCCGGCACTGTCGGGTTCCGGCTCTGAAGGTCGTGTCCGCCTCGGCGGGAACGGGCAAGGTCCGCGATGCCACGGCGGTGGGTGAGGCGGCTCAATCCCCAGCGACCGTGAGTACGATCTTGCCCTGAACGTGCCCTCGGGCGGCGCGTTCGTGTGCTGCTCGGGCATCCGCGAGCGCGAATGTGCTGTCGATCGCGACGCGGACCGTGCCCGCGTCGAGCAGGCGTCCCAGTTCGGCGAGTTGCGCGCCGTTCGAGCGGACCTGGGTGCCCGTAACCGTGACGCCCAGTTTCGCGGTCTCCTCTTCGTCGAATTCGCCGAAGAAGACCGGGAATTGGGAGCCGCCGCGCTTGAGCGTGCGCAGGAATCGCTTGCTGTCGGGGCCGCCGACGGTGTCGAGAACGAGGTCGACGTCGTGCACGAGTTCCTCGGGACGACTCTTGGTGTAGTCGATGAACTCGTCGGCACCGAGCTCGCTCAGGAACGACTCGTGCGTGCCCGACGCCACGGCGATGACCCGTGCCCCCTTCCATTTCGCCAGTTGCAGCGCGAGGTGCCCCACGCCGCCCGCGGCGCCGTTGACGAGCACCGTCACGTCGGCGTCGAGTGGCACCGGACGATGCTTCGCCGCCTGGAAGGGCGACGGGTGATCGTGTCCGAGCTCGATCAGGAACTGCCACGCGGTGAGCCCGGCCATGGGCGCCCCGGCCGCGTGCACGTGATCGACGCCGGCCGGCTTGAGTGCGAGGTCCGACGCGGGCGCGGCCACGTACTCGGCATATGTGGCGCCGTCGAAGCTGGGGAAGCGAAGGAGACCGAAGACTTCGTCGCCGACGGAGAAGCCGTCCACATCGGCGGCGACGGTCTCGACGACGCCCGACAAGTCCGTCCCCGGGATCACGGGCAAGTCGAACTTCGGCCTCGTTTCCGGAGGCAGGTTGGACATCCCGTCGCGCAGGTACCAGTCGGGAGGGTTGATGCCGACCGCGTGCACGCGAACGAGCACCTCGCCCGGCCCCGGAACGGGAATCGGCACCTCGTCGTAGCGCAGAACCTCGGGGCCACCGTGCTCATGGATCCGGATCGCCCTCATCGTGTGCGTCGGCATCGTCTTCTCCTTCTCCTGCCCGTGCTGCGGTATAGGGTTATCCGGATCAGCGATCCATATAAGTGGACCACTGATCCGAATATATGGACCACTGATCCGGATAGTCAAGGGGGGCAGATGCGGGCCGACGCCAGGAAGAACCGCGACCACCTGCTCGCAGTAGCGGGCACCGCCATCACCGAACAGGGCGTGGACGTGTCCCTGCGCGACATCGCGCGCAGGGCCGATGTCGGGCTGGCGACACTGCTGCGCCACTTCCCGACGCGCGAGGCGCTGCTCGAGGCCCTGCTCCGCACCAGCTTCGACGAGATGGCGGCACAGGCAGCCGAACTCGAAACGTCGAGCCCACCCGAAGACGCTCTCGTCGCGTGGCTGCGCGACTGTGTCGCGTGGACGACCGAGTACCGGGGCGTGACCGTGCTGATGGCGGCTGCCATCGGGGACACCGAGTCCGCACTCCACGCTTCGTGCGTCACCCTGCGCGCGGCCGGCGCGCGGCTGCTCACCCGCGCCCAGGCCGCGGGCACGGCGCGGAGCGACATCGACGGCGCGGATTTGTTCGCGCTGGTAGCGGCGCTCGCGTGGCTCGGCGATCAACCCTCGCTCGCGCCACGCGCCGATCGCCTCTTCGAGGTCGTCGCGAGCGCGATTCTGACGAGCGCGGGGAACAGCGATACCGAGGGAACGCCGCCTTCGGGCCCGTAACCGAAATCCTCGCGCACCCGGTGTTCGGCTCCAACTCGGCGGCCGGCGTTGGGGATTCGGCGGAATCAGGGGTGTCTTCGCCCTCGATCAGCCGAACCATGGGCCGGGCCCGGACGCGTGCGGGCGAGCCACACCGCATGCGCCCGGCAGCCGCTCCGGCGGGCCGGTCCTGTTACCTTCTCCCGCCGGCACTCGTCATGGGTGCGACGACCGAATACGAACGGTCGCCGCACGCACGAGTGAATGGGGAACAGGGTGCTGACCAACATCATGTACGCGACGATCTACGTCACCGATCAGGACCGCGCGCTGGAGTTCTACACCGAGGGCCTCGGCCTGGAGAAGCGGCTCGACTTCCCCGGGCCCGACGGACGTTTCCTCACCGTCGGTGTTCCCGACAGCCCGGTGCAGATCATCCTGTGGTCGCACGCGGTGGCCGCGGGACAACCCGGCGACGTGGACGGGCCTGCCGCGCCCGGTCCGCTGATCCTCGAATCCGACGATCTGCGCAAGGACTTCGAGATCATGCGCGAGCGCGGCGTCGTCTTCGAGGAACCCCAACCCCAGGAATACGCGTTCGGGATCCGCGTCGAGGCGGTGGACCCGGACGGCAACCGGGTCTCGCTCCGTCAGCCGCGGAAGCCGTGACCGGCCACCCGCCCGGCCTCGCGGCCGAGGCGTTCGAAGCCCAGCGCGATCGGCTGCGGGCCGTCGCGTACAGGGTGTTGGGCTCGCACGCCGACGCCGAGGACGTGGTGCAGGAAGCCTGGCTGCGCCTGGTCCGCCAGGACGAGACGACGATCGTCAACCCGGCGGGTTGGCTGACCACCGTGGTCGGCCGGATCAGCCTGGACCTCCTGAGATCCCGCCGAGCCCATCCCGAGACCGCCTACGGGCAGGAGTTCGCGAAGCTCGTGGTGACGCCCGACGACGACCCCGCGCCGGACGAGCAGGTGGCGTCGGCCGATTCGGTCGGCCTCGCCCTGCTCGTCGTACTCGACACGCTCACCCCGAGCGAGCGCCTGGCGTTCGTCCTGCACGACATGTTCGCCGTCCCGTTCCACGACATCGGCCGGATCCTGGGCAGATCCGCCGACGCCACCAAGATGGTCGCCAGCCGCGCCCGCCGCAAGGTCCGGGCCACGGACCGGCCGGCGAGCCCCGGCAGCGAGCACCGAGAGGTCGTCCGGGCATTCCGGGCGGCCACCCTTGCCGGCGACTTCGAAGCGCTCCTGCGTGTCCTGGACCCGAACGTGAAGCTCACCGTCGACACCCCCGACGGCGTGGTCGTCACCCTCGGCGCCACCAGGGTCGCCGCCGGCGCCCGCATGGTCTCCGGCGAGGTCGCCCACCACCGACCCGTCCTGGTCGACGGCGTCCCCGGCCAGATGTCCTGGCGCCCCGACGGAACCCCGCTCTCCCTCATCGCCTTCACGGTCGCCGAAGGCCGGATCACCGGCATCCACATCGTCGTCGACCCGGCCGAACTCGCCTCGATCCACCTGCCCGCCCCGACCTGAGCCGGCGCCTTCGGGGTCGGCCCGGGCATGGTGTGCGCTGCCGGAATTCGGTTGGGGAGGGGAGGTCCGGGCCCGGCCTGCTGCCGACGGCGCGGTGGATCCGCTGGATCCGCGCGCCCGGGTCATGGTGCGCCGGTGTCGCCGTCGGGTTCCCGCGAAGCCGATCGGGGGGTGGGGGCGGGTGCTGCCGATCGGGGGCGGGGGCGGGGGCGAGGACGGGGGCGAGGACGGGGGCCGGCGGCACCGCACGTCGACGCGTGCTTCATGAGGTCTGCTCGCCTCGGGTGGTCATGGCGATCAGGGCGATCAGGGCTTGGGCCGTATCGTCGTCGGAGTCGATTCCCTGGACCTCGGCACCCTCGAACACGACGTCCTCGGTGGGACGGAGGAACATGGCCCGTTCGTACTCGGCGAGCGCGGCCTCGACGTCGTCGGGGTGCGCGGCGATGGCCCTGCCGAGTTCGGCGCCGTCGAGCATGGCCAGGTTGGCGCCTTCGCCGTTGGGGGCCGCGAGGTGGGCGGCGTCGCCGAGCAGGGTCACCCCCGGTACCCGGTCCCAGCGGTGACCGGTCGGCAGCGCGTAGTGGGGGCGCAGGACCGGAGCGGTGTCGCCGTCGGTGATCAGCGCGGTGAGTCCGCTGCCCAGCCGTCGAACTCCTGCGCGATCCGCGCGGCAGCCGCGCCGGCATCGGTGAAGTCGATGGCGGCGAACCGGTCCCGCGGCTTGGTCAGCACCACGTAGGTGTGCAGGGTGTCGCCGGTTTCCCGGTGGGCGAGGATCTCCTTGCCCGGCGAGGGCGCGATCATCGACCCGCCGCCGACCGCTTTCGCGGCGGCCGGGTGCCGGGTGTCGGCGTCGAACAGGTAGGTCTCGACGAACGACGTACCGGCGTACTCGGGTGTGGCGGTGGAGAGCAGCGGCCGAACCCGTGACCACACGCCGTCCGCGCCGACCAGCAGGCCGGCGACGACGGTGCCGCCCTCGGCGAACGTCACCTCGTGACGCCCCTCGCCCAGGGCACGCGTGCCGGCGACCTTGTGCTCCCACCGCACGGTGCCGGCCGGGAGCGAGTCGAGCAGGATCCGTCGCAGCTCGCCACGCTGTACCGCAGGGCGTCTACCCGTGCCGTCGTCGGCTTTGTCGAGCAGGACGGTTCCGTCCTTGTCGAGGACCCGCATCGACTGGCGGCGCGCCAGGACGATGGCGTGGAACTCGTCCATCAGGTCGGCCGCTTCGAGGGCGAGTTGCCCGTTGTAGTCGTGGATGTCGAGCATCCCGCCCTGGGCGCGCGCGGTCGGGGAGGGATCGGCCTCGTAGACCGTGGCCGGGATGCCGTGGACGTGCAGGACGCCGGCCAGGACGAGTCCGCCGAGTCCCGCGCCGACGATCGTGACAGGCCTGTGCATGGTGGCGGCTCCTTCGGGATCGAGGCCGCCCGGTGAGCTCCGGCGCTCACTTGCCACGCGCTCCAGGCCCTCGCCTCGCGGCTGCGCCGGGCCCTCGGCTCGGCCGCAGCCGTCACGCAACTCGCGGGCGGCTACCGGCTGGACGCGGACGCGGCCGACGTGGACGCGCTCCGGTTCGAGCGGCTCGCCGCCGCCGGCCGTGACCGCCTGCGCGCCGGCGACCCCGATGCCGCAGCGGCCGTGCTCGGCGCAGCCGTAGCGCTGTGGGGGATCCTCCCGGCACCGAACCCACGGTCGTCGCCGCGGTGGCGCCCGCCGCCGCGGCCCGACTGGCCCACGTCTCGATCGAGGCCGTCGTCGACCTCGCCGACGCCGAGCTGTCCCTGGGCCGTGCCGACGCGGCCGCTGCCCGCCTGAGCACCCTGCTCGCCGAGCACCGGGTCCACGAGCGGGCGGCCGCGCTGCTCATGGACGCGCTCGCCGCCCAGGGGCGCCAGGCCGAGGCCCTCGCGCTGTACGAACGGGTCCGGGAAACCCTGGCCGACGTCCTCGGTGCCGACCCGGGCGCCGCCCTGCCCGAGCGTCACCTGCGCCTCGACGGCGCGCTGGCCGATCTGCGCGAAGCCCGGTCGCTGGCAGTCGAGTTCGGCTCACCTGGCCTCGACGACGAGGTAGTCGGCGACCTGCGCTGGATCGACGTGCACCTGCGGCGCGGCGCGGCGGCCTGGTCATCGCGATGATCGACTCGGCCCAAGAACGGGCGCTGCGCGCGAACTCGCCGGCGGCCGGTGGCCGAAAGCGCACGCCGTCGCCGTGGCGCCGATGACCATGAACACCATCACGAAGTGGGCGGACGGACACGCGGACACTTACGCCCTGGGGGTCCTCACCGAGGCGATCGGCCTCGGCCTGCCCATCGCTGCGCTGCCGTTCTGGAACGCCGCCCAGGCGGCCCATCGCGCCGTCGACCGGGCGGTCGCGACCCTCCGCTGCTGCGGGGTCCAAGTGCTGTACGGCGGCGAGGGATTCCGGCCGCACGCGCCGGGCACGGGCGGCAGCCGCATCCCGACCTACCCGTGGGCCCGCGTGCTTGACGCCCTTGAGGGGCGCACCACCGGCGAGTAACCCACGCGAGTGCGCCGGCTACCGATCCCGGTCGGCGCGATGCCACGCCGGCCTCTCATCACCACCCGGGAGGCACCATGGCGGCCACGTTCACAACCCACATCGGCGGCGAGATGGTCGAGCTGCCCGCATCCATCAACGGCATCCGAGCAGCCCTCCCCGAGGAGTGGCGCGAGAAGTTCGACGAAGAAGTCGGCGACGCCCATGCCCGCGATCTCCTGCTCATCCTCAACCGCTGGGCCCTCCGCCCCACCCCGGCCTGGGACGAGGACATCGCCGCCGTCGAAGCTCTCCGCGAGGAGGAGCGGCAGATTCTGGCCGAGCGCGCCCGGGACGAGGAGGGGACGCGATGAGCTACTCCGTGCAGTGGAGCCCCGACTGCGACAAGGTCCGCTCCCAGCTCGGCTCCACCCAACGGCGGTCCCTCGACGCGGGGGTGGCGTCGATCGCCCGTGAACCCTACGGCCCCGGCACCGCAGCGATGCGGGACCGCGACCACAGGCAGGCCTCGGCCGGAGAGTTCATTGTCGTGTACCAGGTGTCGGCCGGGTTGATGTTCATCACGGTCGTCCGCATCGTGTGACCGCCCACGGGCTCGTGGATAACAGGGCGCACTGTGGACGGCGGCCGGCATCGGCTGACCCCGGGCACGACGAAGCCGGCCCCGCGCAGTGAAGGGGGCGGGGCCGGCGGTTCACCCCCACTCGCGTGGGGAGTTCCCGTGCATCTGCCTCCAGCGCTTCGGCGTGGACGGTTCACCCCCACTCGCGTGGGGAGTTCGCTTGGTGACCTGCGGTTCTTGAGGGCTTTGCCGATTCGTGATGTGAATCGGGTTATTGCGGCGAGGTTTGTGCCTGAATTCACCTTGCAGGCCGATGGTCCTTCACGGGACGGGCGAGATCGCATGGTTCGTTGCGTCGGTTTGAGGTGATTCGGGCCTTGGGGGTGGTGTTGGCGGGGATGCCCTTCGAAAGCGGTTGGCAGGGGTTCCGCTGCGGTCACAGGTAGAAGCATACGAACCTTGCTTCACCATGGCGGTTGGATCTTTGGGTGTCGGGTCGAGGTGGAGTTGGCACCGAACCGCTCCCAGGTCTGGCGCTGGAGGAAGGCGAGCGTGTCGGTGCGGGTGGGGCCCGATGGCCAGGTGTTTACCTCGCGTCGGATGGCGTTGATCTCGGTGTGTGTGGCGGTGGATCGCCATGTGGTGTCGAGGTCGCGGCGGAGGAGGGTGGCGAGGCGGGTGGTGTGTTGTTCCTGGTCGTGTCGCAGTGTGGCCTTCTGGCGGATGCGGGCGATGTCGGTGCCCCGGATCCGGCTCTGGTTGGGCAAGTGCCGGTTGGTGGCGTCGTCTTCGCGGGTTGTGGTGATGCGTACTCGGCGCAGGACGTCGGCGCGGAGTCGGTGTACGTGTTCGAGGTCGGCGTGTACGCGGGCGGCCACGTCCTCGGGACGCTCCCAGGCGGTGGCGGGTTCGCGGGTTTCGGTGAGGAGTCGGGTGGCTGCGGTCGGGTCGTGGGCGGTGCATTGCCACCACACGGTGTCGCCGTGAGGTGGGTGGATCAGGCCGATCGTGAGGGTGGCGCTCAGGTCCGGGCCCGGTGGGTGAGTGGGGGGCGGGGGTTCGAGGCCTGTGTGCTGGCGGATGCGACCGCGGAGGTGGCGGAGTGTGGCTGCCGCATAGGTGCTGCCGCGGGCTGCCCATCGGGATGTCGCCGCCCAGGTGTGTGCGACTTCGGTGGGAGTGGCTCGGGTCCACCAGGTGCGGTGCCATACGGCTCGCATGAGGGGGAGGTCGGCACGGTAGGTGTTGCGAAGCCGTTCGGTGTTCGGGTCGGACGCGAGGTTTGGTGCGGGGATGTGGTCGAGGACGGTCCGGGAGAGTGCCGGGCCGAGTGTGTGTGCGGTGAGTTGCGGGCGGGCAGGGCGGGCAGGGCGGGTCGGCGACGGGGCGTCGGGCTGTACGGGGGGCGGGTTCGTCGGGTGGGCCAGGGCGCGTTGGGCGCGCGCCGTGCGTTCTGCGTGGACGCGTATCTCGTGCAGGTGGGCGCGCGTTGCCGGACTCTGGGGGAGGGCGGTGAGGGTTCGGGCGTGGTGGGCGAGGGTCAGGCAAGTCTCGCCCGGTTCCTCGGTCCGGTCGGCGATCGTGGCACCGTCCACGCCTTCGGGGCCGTCGCCCCCGGCTTCGAGTTCGATCGTGACGCGTTCCCGCGCGGCTGCCCACGCCTCGTCGAGTGCGGTGACGGCGACCTCCCCGTTCGTCGGGACGAAGTCGTCGCCGGCCCGCCAGGCGTGGTAGGCCGCGTTCAGATGGGCAAGGCTTGCCCGTACCTCCGCACCTGCCTGGGCAAGGGGCCGCTCGCGCCCCGTCCGCGCGTGCGCGACGCGCCTGGTCGCGGCGTCGGGGGCGGCCAACCGCCTTAGTTCCGCCGCCCGTTCGCCGGCGCGGTCGCGGACCGCGGTCAGGGCGCGCAGGGTGTCCGGGTGGGCGAGGGGCAGCATCGTGCGAGCGGCCGCTTCGAGGTCGGTGTAACGCTGGGCCAGGTGTTCGGGGTCGGCGCCCCGGCGCAGTGTCGCGCGCAGTGTGTGCCAGCTTCGGTTCAACGCGTGGGCCGCTGCGCCGGCGTCGGGGGGTTGGCTGTGTGGGTGGTCGGTCCATGCCTCCCACGCCAGGTCGACGCGTTCGTGTCCGGGCGACGGGCCGACGGGCACACGTACGGAGGACCCGGAAGGCCCGGAGAATCCGGGAAGCCCGGAGGCCCCGGAGGCCCCGGAAGGCCCGGAGGCCCCGGAAGACCTGGTGGAAGCCGCAGAAGCGGAGAAATCGCACGAGGGGTCACCGAAAGGACCGCGAGTAGGCGGGGTTCGGGCCTCGCCGACCGGCGGGTGGGTCGTGCCGATGGCGCATTCCTCTCGCCGGGTGATCGCACGTCGATCGTCGCCCGGGAAGGTGCGCCGCGTCCGTCGAGCGTGACCGCCCCGGAGGGGACGCCTCCCGGTCCGACGGCGCCGCGCGGCCCACCCATGCGCCCCCGGCCCACCCATACGCCCCCGGCCCACGCAGCGCGCCGACGTCCCGTGCGGTCGTGTCGGTCCCGCAGCCGACCGTGCAAGGACCACCAGCCCACCCCGCCCCGCCCCGCCCCGCCCCACCTCGCGCTCCGCGGCGGCAAAGCTGTCGTCACCCGTTGAGCTCGGGCCCGCTCTCGGGAATCACCGTCTGCCACCCCAAAGCCCGGTCGGTCCCGATGGTCCCGGCCGCCCCGCCGGCCCCGGCGGAGCGCGAACGCGTCCCCGAGGCCCCGGCGGCAGCGCCATCGAGCGCCCGAGCGACATCGCCGAGCCGCCCGCCGCCGGGCCCGCCGACGCGCCCGACCCGCACCCGCAGTTCCCGCTGCAGCGCGTCCAGTTCGGCCCGCGCCTGCTCCGCCCGTGCGCCCTGCTGCTCCGCTTCGGCGCGTACAGCCAGCCCCGCGGCGCGGTCGACGGCGACGGCCGCCTCGTGGTGGAGTTCGCGGGTCCGGGTCAGGTAGGTGTGCTGGGCCCGTACGGCGTCCCACTCGTGTTCGGATCCCGCCGCGTGGCGGGCCCGGGTGAGTGTCGCGCCCAGGTTTGCGATGCGGGCCCGGGCCGCCGACACGCCTCGTTGTTCGACGCCGTCGCGCGCATGGGCCCTCCCGGCGGCGACGACCGCCGTGCCGAGGCGGTTCTGTGCGTTGCGCAGCGCGTTCTCCAGGAGGGTGACACTTTCGATGGCGTCGACGCGTTCGGCCAGTTCCGCGGTGTTGGCGTGCAGGCCGCGGACGGCGGGGCCGTGTCCGGCGTCGGCGTCGGCGAGGATGGTGTCGGCCCGGGCGCGCAGTTTGGTGGCTCGCTTGCTCCGGGTGACGTGCAGTTTCCTGGCCCGGTCGATGGCGCGGGCCAGAGCGGTGTTGTCCAGAGCGGCGAGGTCCCGCTCCGGACCGGGGGCCGCGGTGACGGCAGGCCGGCCGGCGGCATCATCCTGGCCGTGGTGCGCCGCGAGGAGGTCGGCGACCTTGTCGCGGGCCAGCGTCTTGAGGACGGATTCGCCTTCCGCGGCCTCGTCGAGCGGCAGCGGCCCGCGTACGTCGAACGTCTCCCGATAGGCGGCGACGGCGGCGGCCGTACGCAGCCAGCCCTCGCGGTCCGCGCCTTCACCGGGGAGCGCACCGAGCGCCGCGACCCAGGCCCGGTCGTCACCCGTACCGAAGACGTCCATGCCGTTGCCGATGCCGGTCGTGCGGATGCCGATCGTGCCGTCGACAGTCGGACCGGCGACGGCGCCGACGGCGGCCACCGCCAAGTGGGCCGCTCGCGCCTCGATCCGCTCGAACGTCGCCCGCGCGTACGCGATGACCTCGACCGCGTCCTGATCACGCGCCGACTCCGCCCGCGGCGGGATGGGCAGCCACGGCATCGCACCCGACCGCGGCGACTTCTCCTCGCCGAACAGCCGCTGCTCCATCCGCCACGCGAGCAACTGGGCCGGACTGTCGACCTTGCCGAACTCCTCGACCACCTCGCTCGGCGTCACGACGCGGTCGTCGGTGAGGGCGCGGTTCAACATCTCGTGGGCGTCGCGGTCTCGGGTTCCGGCGAGTGTCACGTAGTGGGCGAGGGCGGGCCAGGCCTCGTCGTCGAGGATCTGCCCGACGAGTACGGCGGGCAGCACCTCGCGGACGACGCCCACCGCCCGCTCCTGGTCCTCGTCGTCGAGCCGGTGGGAGACGAGACCGTGCGCGTACCGGTAGCGCGGGGTCAGCGTGGCGAGCGAGGAACGGGCGGTCAGGGCGGCGGCGATGTCGTCGTGCGCGGCGTTCTCGGTGGTGCCGCGCGCGATCACGGCGGTCAGGGCCTGGCGGACGGTGCGGCGCGGTCCGGCCGGCACGTGCCCGTCGAGGTCGAGGCCTTCGTCCAGCACGACGTACAGGTGGTTGGCGGCGGATCCGCGGGTCGCCATCACGTACAGGTTCTCGCGGCCGAGATCCGCGCTGACCAGCGCGCGGGCGATGTCGACGGTCATGCCCTGCGCGCGGTGGGTGGTGGTGGCGTAGGCGAGTTCGACGCTGCTGCCCACGTACGCGGGCGGCAAGGTGATCGTCCCGCCGTGCTCGGTGTGGCGTACGGTCAGCGATCCGTCGCGGCCGCGACCGGTCACCTCCCAGACGTCGCCGTTCTTGACCCAGTCGCGGCCAGCGAACAGCGCCATGGTGCGTTCGTTGCGGCGGGTGACCACCCGGTCCCCGACACCGGCGCGACTGCCGTTGGCCAGCAGCACCCCGCCGCTCTCGACCTCGCCGGCGAGGGCGCGGTCCGCGCGGGCCCGGGCGGAGAGTTCGCCGGCGAGGGCGTTCGTGGACGCGATCATCAAGGAGACGCGGCCGGCGGCGGTGTCGGCGTGCCAGTCCCGGTACACCCGGTCGGTCATCGACTGCAGCGAACCATCGTGGACGCGGTCGTGGCGCAGGTACTCCTCGACGACGGTGACATCACCGTCGCGCAGCCGCAACGAGGCGTCCACCTCCCACGTGCGCGGGGTTCCGTCCGGTTCGCGAAAGCGCCAGACGCTGGTGAGTTCGGCGCCGGCGGCGTGCCGCTGGAGGTGGCGCAGGACGCCGCCGGACTCGACCGCCGCGAGTTGTTGCGGGTCGCCGACCAGGCGCACGATGCCGCCGGCGGCGACATGCGCGCGGGTGATGGCGTCCAGCGCGAGGGTGCCGGCCATGCCGGCCTCGTCGATCAGGACGAGGGTGCGCGGGCTCGGCGTGACGCTTCCCTCGCGCAGTCGCGCGGCCCACTGGTGGGTGTTCTCGGTGGTCGCGATCCCCGCGGTGTCGGCGAGTACGCGGGCCGCGCGGGCGGAGGGGGCGAGTCCGACCACGGTCCAGCCGTCCAGCTCGGCGGCACGGACCAGGACGCGCAGGGTGGTGGTCTTGCCGGTACCGGCCGGGCCGATCAGCGACGTCAACCAGGTCCCGCTGTGCGCGAGATGGCGAACCGCCGCCTGCTGGTCGGGGGCCAGCCCATGGCCGTGTTCGCGCTCGGACTCGACCAGGGCCGCGTCGACCGCGGCGCGCGAGAGCGTGGGCGCCCCGTGCGCGCGGGCGTGGGCGAGGAGTCGGCGCTCGGCGTCGAGGATCGCGGTACTGGTGTAGCGGGTCGAGGCGTGCGCCTGGAAGACGCCGACCCCGTCCGCGCGGCGCAGGGCGGCGGGTTCGGCGATGAGCGAGTCCGGGGTGATCCGCACGATGCGGGTGCCGGCGGCACGGTCGACGACGTGGCCGTCGGCGGTGGCCACACCCACGATCCGCGACACGGCCGCCGCGCGATCGGCGGGCGAGGCGAACGCCGTGTCGCGGGTGACCCGTTGCGCCTCGGCCTCCAGGTTGCGCACCGTCCACGTGGCCCGGTGACGCTGCACGCCGGCCACGGTCGCCGCGGCCCAGGCGGCGTACTGCTTCGCGTCGATCCGGTCGGCGCTCAGCGTGGCGGCCGTCCGCGTCAGACCGGCCAGGAACGTCGCGTACCCCGGACCCAGAACCCGTTCGGCGACCTCCCGCCAGCGACCCGCCTCATCCGCAGCCGTACTGCCCACCTCCTTGCGGGGGCGATTGCTCAAGGTCGCCTGCTGCAGCAGGTCGTACTCCTCGTCGCGGCGTGGCTCACGGCCGTGGACCTCGCGGAACGACCGGTACATGGCGGCGAATTCCGCCTTGACCTGCGCCCGACGCGACGAAAAGGCCTCGTTGAGCTCGGCCGGTATCTCGACGAGCTCACGGACCGCCCGGCTGCCCTGCTCGACCTGATCGGCGCGTATCCCGCTCGCCCAGCCCAGGCGCTGCGTGACACCGTCCAGAACGGTCGAGTTGTACTGCTCGCTGAGCGCCACCTTCGCCGCGTACAGCGCACGCCCGTCGAGCGAACGCCACTGCCCGTCCGGGCCCCGGGTCTTCGTGGACACGATGACGTGGGTATGCAGATCGGGGTCTCCGGCACGGGACGTACGATGCACGAACGCCACCGCGGCGACACCACCCGCCTGCACCTGCGCCGCGCCGCCGGCACCCACGCGGGTGAACGCGACGTCGCTCTCCAGCCGTTCGAGCACCGCCCGAACCGCCTCGTTGTGCGCCTCCTCGAGGGCCAGCCGCGTGGCGTCGTCACCGGTGACCACGGCCAGAGCCCACGCGGTGGAGATGCTCTTGGGCGGCGAGAACACCAGATCGAACCCGGTCACCGCCTGCCGCTCGCCACGAACGTCCTCCTCGCGCCGGATCTCCGCCCCGGCCTGCGCGAGTTCGGCCTCGGTGGCCTGGGGGTGAGCGGCCTGGTGCTCCTGGAAGCGCATGTGGGCACGTTCGGCGACACCGCGATGGACGGGAAAGGCACGACCGAGCTGAAGCCCGTCGGCGGCGGCGACCAGGTCGGCGGGAGCCGCACGGGTGAGTACGTCGGCCAGCAGCCGCTCGTCCGCGTCACCCTTGCCCAGACGGCGCGCGAGCCGCGCGACGCGCCGGGCGTCGGCGGCCTTCTCCTCCTCGCGGATGCGATTGCGCAACGTCGTACGCGCCGCGCCCGTGACGTCGACGCCCTCGACGGCCATGCGTTCGTTGACACGGCCGGCGACGTCCGCACCGGGCAACACGCGCTCCACCACCGAAGGATGCCGCCCCAACGCGCGCGCGAGCGCCTCCACATCCACACTCGGGTCGACTGCGGCGGCGAGGGAACCGGCGAACTCCCGGACAAGCATGGGGTGTCGCCCGAGCCCGAAGAGGTTCCTGATCTGCTCCCGATCCGCCTCCGTGCCGGCAACGCCCAACACCTCGGCGAGCGCACCGGTCCACATCCCGGGCGGATTGTCGGTGGCGGCGTAGTAGGCGACAAGGTCCTGCCCGAGCCCACGCCCCTCATCGGCCACACTCACCGAATCGACGAGGTACTCCCACCCGCCCGGCCCAAGCTTGTGCAACGTCATCACGGCGCAACCACCCCCCACGCGCCGCCACTTCGCGCCTGATCCATCCCCCGAGCCGTCATGCCGGGATGCTAGGCAGCCTCGGCGCCCGCCCACCAACGACGACGCGGCGGAGGGGAACGGGGCAAGGGGGCGAACGCCATTGGGCTAGGGAACGCGGGCGGGGCGCGGCCCGGCGTGCGAGGCGGGAGCGACACGCTTGCCGAACTCACGTCGGGTTTCCGCGGGTTGTCATCACCTACGTGGGTCTTGGGCCAACTACGTGGGGACTTCACTTGTCCACCGTCATGTTCGTGGGGACGTCGTCGATCCGTGATCGGATATTGAGGCAATCAGGCAGGGTTCACCTGATCCGTGCTTTGCCCTCGATCCCGCGTCGGTGCGTTCGGGAGAGCCAAGCCAAGCCGACCGGACACGGATTGGCGTCGTCTCGTAGGCGGCTCTGAACCGGTGACGGGGCGCTCCTCGCAAGGCGGTATCGCGTGGACCGACTTCGCTCGACCGTGCCCGGAGGTAGGTCAATCGCCCTGTTCAGGTCGCCTCGACCACCTCGCCACGCGAATGACCACTGACAGTGCACTAGGTGTGAGGTGGCGGAACGGGATGCTTCGGCCGCGTCGGCCGGGGGAGGACGCGTAGAGGGACGGGGCGTGTGCCCCGTCCCTCTACCTCAGGCGATCAGTTGTCGGAGTGCCACGTGCAGTTGCGCTTGTGCGGCGCGCCCTTCGAGGCGTCGCAGTCGGTGCACTTGCCGTTCTTGTATACGGGGCCTTCAACGGAGTTCATGTTTTCATCCCTTCGTTTGGTCGGATGGCTCCGCCGGATCAGATGCGGTCGGCCGGTGGATGCGTGGTCTTCGCTTCCACCGGCCGACCGCATCTGATACGCCCTTGGGCGTCCGACCGAAGGGATGAAGACATGGACTCCGTTGAAGTCGGATGAGAACGGCAAGTGCACCGACTGCGACGCCTCGATTTGCTGAGCGCGCCGCACGCAACTGCACGTGGCACTCCGACAACTGATCGCCTGAGATGTGGGCGGGGGACGGGGCACACGCCCCGTCCCTCGCCGCGTCCGGAGGAGGCCGACGCGGCCGAAGCATCCCGTCCGGCGCGGAGCGCCGGAGTGGGGTGGGGGCAGGCCGAAGGAGCCAATCGCCCAGGGGCACAACCCCGAACGCCTTCTGCCTTCCGACGGAGCACGCACGGCGATGAACCAGTCGGACCGGCCGACATGATGCCTAGGTGTGGGGAATCGAGGAGGTTGTGAGATCGTCCGGTCGTCGTGGCGATCTGCTTCCGCGTGACACTCGCAGGCAACGAAGCCCCCGAGTCTCGAACTCCTCCGCAGGCGTGATCACATCCGCCATTCCCCTTCGTCCCCGGCCGGGGACGGGACCGCTCGTCCTTGTCGGGACGACTCTCCCGGGTCCGCGCCGGGGAGGCTGCCGATTCCTGTCGGTTCACGGCGATCCAGTCCAGGCGCTTGGTGATCGCCACGGAGATTCGGTCGAGGGGGAGGGCGTCGAGATCCTCCACGGAGTAGAGGGGCCATCCCTTGTAGTCGCCCACTGCCTGGAGGATGTCTCGGTCGGTGAGTTCCTGGACGTCGAGCCGTTCGACTTCGACGTCGAGGCCGGTGCGGAGCGCGAGACGCTCGGCTGCCTTCTCGGATCCCGGGCCCGGATGGGCGCCCACAGTGGCCCCGATCGTCGCGACCCGGTCAGGCAGGGTGTTGGCGACCGTGGTGGACCAGCGGTCCCCGTCGAGGTCGGGATCGGGGATGAGGTCGTGTGCGCGGGCACGGCGGACCTGCCAGTCCTTCAGGCCCAGGAAGCGGGCCAGTTGCACGGGGCCGTAGCTGTTGCCGCGTCGTGTCTTGGCGGCCTCGGCCCGGTCGTTCGGGACGTGCCCGGAGGTGGTTCCCGCCGGCAGATTCGCCGCGTCCAGGATCTGTTCGATCCGGTCGGGAAGGGTCTTGGCGAGGGTTGAGGACCAGCGGCGCTCGTCGATGTCGGGGGTGGGATGAGGCCATGCCGTTGCGCGCGGCGTAGTTGCCCGTCGGTGATTCCGAGCCGGCGAGCAAGTTGGCCAGGGCCGAAGGCGTCCCGGGCAGGGGGCAAGGTGGTTGATCCTCTCCTCGTGCGGTGGCTCGGTTCGTGGTCCGGCGCGGCGAAGAGTCCCGGAGACACATGGGTGCCTTTCCCAATCTTGCGCCCGGTACCGATATCTCGGAAGGAGAGGGCCGGCAGGCGTTCGCGGCTGCCGCGCTCAGGGAATGCGGAAGCAAAAGCGCACTCTGCGAACGACGGTGCGGTCCGGCGCTATTGCGATTGGGGGCCTGCCACGAAGGATTTGCGCCCGCCACGCTTCGCGTAGGACTTCCCCGGTGGGTGGCCCGGGTTCGACGCGATGTTGCCAAGCTCTTCGTCGTCTGGCCGAGGAAGATCGGCGTCCGGTCGGACGATGCCCAGGAGTGCTCGATCGGCCAGGTCCTCGACCAGGCGGCGGATGTCCGCGATGTCGAGGCGGTCGGGGAGTTGGCGGCACAGTTCCGCGATCAGGTCCGGGCGGGTCCAGGCGTCCCTGGCGGCGTCGAGGGTCGTCGTGGCGCGGGCCACGATCGCCTGGGCGTTCGGGCGTTCGGCGTTGCGGGGGTCGATGCGGTGGAGGGTGGCGGCGGGGATGTCGGCCAATGGGGTGGCCGGGTCGGCGTGGGAGGCCTGTTCCCAGCGGGCCAGGAGTTCGGTGCGCGGTACGGGGACCCGTTTCTTGTCCTCGCGGCGGAGCAGGGTCACGTGTTGGGCGATGACGGTGTGTTCGTAGGCGGAGGGTTCGCGGCCGTGTGCCGCGGTGAACTCGGCGGTGTAGGACTCGACTTCCGCGGCTATCGCGCGGCGTCTCGAGGAGAAGCGCGCTCGGAGGCTTTCGGGTATGCCGACGATCTCGCGGGCCCGGCCGTCGGGGCGGGTGGCGAACTCGACGCCGAGGGCGCGGGTGAGGGCGTTCTCCGCGACGCGTTCGCACAGGTGTCCGGCGGGCTGTTTGTGGCGGTAGACGCCGCGGCTGTCCAGGGTGCGCCAGGTGCCGTCGTCGGCCAGTGCGCGGTTGAGGACGGCGGTGTGGACGTGGAGTTGGGGGTCCTCGTCGCGGGAGGTGTGTTGGGGGAAGGCGGCGACGGTCCAGCGGTGTGCGCCCACCCAGCGGCCGGAGGAGGCGCCGGTGGAGGTGCGTCCGTGGCGGCCGGCGCGGGCGAATCCGGCGGCGTCCTGAAGGTAGTCGAGGGCGGTGCGGACGCCGGTCAGCCAGGCGGTCCACACCTGTTCGGCGTCGGCATCGCGATGGGCGACCTGGAGGGCGGCGTGCAGGATCGACCAGGATTTGGGGGCGGACCAGGTGAGGTCGAGGTATTTGACGGCGGTACGGGCGCGGCTGCGGACGCGGGCCTCGATCTGTCGGCGTCGGGCGGGTGTGGCATCGGGTTCGGCCGCGAGGGCTCGGGTGATTGCGGCGCGGGTGCCGGTGACGTAGTCCCGGGGGCGAGGTCCGAGACGGACGAGGTCGCGGGCGGCCTCGGCGGCGACGGTCCACTCGGGGGTGCCGGGCGGGGCGGTGATGCGGGCGATGGCGGCGGCGAGTTCGTCGCGGCGCCGGGGGTCGACGAAGTCGTGGTAGAGGTCTTCGAGGACGGCGTGGTCGATGGTGCCGTGCAGGCCCAGGTCGTGCGCGCCGCGGCCGAGCCACTCGCCGGGAGGTTCGCCGATCAGGGCGACGCCGCTGAGGAGATAGTGCTCGGCGCCTTGTCCGACCTGACGGGACAGGTAGGTGACGTCGCTGCGTGGGGCGATGGTCAGCATGCGGGAGGAGGTGTCGGACGGTCACCGGATGTGACGGTGGGTTGGGCAAGGGTTGGGCGAGGGGTGGGTGAGGGATGGCGAGAGGTGGGTGAGGGACGGCGAGGGATGGGTGTGCCTCGGGCGCGGTGTGCCGGTGGTGGTTCGGGGAGCGTGTGTCGTCGCGGCCCGGCGGTGGGCCGGCCGTGAGTCGGCACCGATGACGGGGTTCGTTGGTCGATGGCTACGCGATGGTGGTCTACGCCGTGCCGGACCGGCTCGCGATGGACATCGACATCGTCCCGGATCGGCGTACGGACACCTGGAGGACCTCGCCGCTGCCTTGCACGCGCTGGACGCGCGTGTCGTCCACTATGTCGACGCCCAAGGCATCCACGCGCAACGGCGGCCCCTGGCGCCCGAGTTGTTCGAGGCCAATCCGTTCCTGCACCTGTTCACCGCTCAAGGCCGGGTGGACGTCCTACTCGCGCCCGACGGGCTCCCCCGAGGGGTAGGACGGCCTCATCGGCCGGGCACACACCTTCTCGACCTCGACGGTCTGCGGGTCACCGTTGCCGACATTCGTGATCTGATCACTACGAAGGAGGCGAGTGGTCGGCCGCGTGATCTCGCGGACGACAGGGTGCAGGCTGGGGCGTTCACTGGCTCAACCCGCGCACTGATGTCTCGGCAAGGTCCCATATGACCGCGCCGGTCGGGTTCTTGAGGTGCGGAGGACCGGGGCGGCCGTGCGGTGCCGCGTCCCTGTCTTCGGCCGCGTTGAGGGCGACACGGATTCTCGCGATGGTTCCGCGGTCGCGCCCTGGCCGGGCTGCCTGTGGTTCGGGCGTCCGTTGTTGGAGGGCGGGGTCGGTCGATGCGGCTGCGGGCATCGGCTTGGCCTTCGGTTCGGAGTCCCGGGATGCGGGTTCGCCTGTGCGGAGCGGCCGTTCGCGAGGCGCGGGCTCCCGGGCGGTCGGTGGGGGTTGCCCGGTGTCCTTTGTCGGGGTGGTGACGTTCGTCCGCGGTGGGTCGAGTGGTGTCGCGGCCGGTGCTCTCGTGTCTTCGGTGGTGTTTGTGCCGTTGTTCGCGGTTCCTTGTTCGAGGATCGAGCGGAGTTGGGCCGATTCGTCGTCGGTGAGGGTGCGGCCCCAGGATCGGCGGTACTCGGCGGCGATGTCGTGATGGAAGCGGTCGATGTCGACGGTCGGGGGGCGGGCGGCGCCGAGCAGGTGTCGGGCTTCGTCGGGGTCGCTCGCCAGGGCGGCCAGGTGGCGGGCGCGCAGGCGGTGGGAGCGGGCCTGCTGGAGCTGTGCGGGGGCGTCGCCGCCGGGGGTGTCCCCGGCGGCGACGCGGGCCTCGATGCCGTTGGCTAGGTCGAACAGGCGGAGGGCCCGGGCGGCCACGGCGCGTTCGGGGGCGCCGGTGGGGTCCAGGGGCGCGGGGGCGTGCTCGCGGATGCGTTCGGTGACCAGGACGGCGGGGGTGTTGCGGTCGAGGGTGACGCCGAAGGTGGCCTGGATGCGGTCGGTGAGGAAGTCGAGAGCGTCATTGCGGGCGGGCCCGCTTTTTTCCCAGTCCTGGACGGCGCGCCACATCCAGCCGATCTCGACCGGGCGGGCGTTCTCCCACCACCGGTGGTCCAGGGAGGACTTGAGGGCGGCCGCGTCCTGGGCGAGGTCGCGTTCGGCGCGGTCGCGGTTCGCCTGGTCACGGGCGATATCGCGGACCTGGGCGGCGGTGACGACGACGGGCTTGGCGTCGGGACGGTCGGCGGGGACGATCTCGACGACGGCACGGGCGAGTACGTCGGGGTCGGCGCCGCGGTCGGCGAGGTCGGCGAGGACGCGGCGGCCGACGGTGTGCGGGGTGTCGCGTTCCAGGGCGGTGTGTTCGCCCTGGTCGAGGAGACGGGTGTGGAGGAGGGGGTCGCGGACGGTGTACGTCCAGCGGGCGGCGGGCCCTTCGGCGGGCGCGGGGTGGCCGCGGTCGATCGCGGCGTTGAGGTTGACGCCGTACACCGGTGGGGTGGGGAGTTCGATGTCGTGGTACTGCCTGACGCGGCCGCGCACGTGCTGCAGGACTTGGGCGGCGACGACGTCGTGGTGTGCGGACCATTCGACGGCGCGTTGCCAGACGGCGGCGATCTGACCGGAGTCGGCTTGGTGCCACCAGGAGCGGTCCCAGACGTCCCGCATGACCTGGTGTGCGGCGGCGTGTTCGGCGCGGATGTCGCGTACGAGGCGCTCGTGTTCGGGGCCCGTGGCGTGCAGATGCTCGTTCGCGCGTACGTCACGGCCGGCGACGCCTTGTCGGGCGTGGTTCTCGGCGTCCTCGACACCGGCCAGGAGCGTGTCGGCGACGAGGCGTTGATGGCGGAATCGCAGGACGAACGGGGAGCGTGCGGTCTGCGGTCGCGGACGGCGGCGAGGGTCGAGGGCATCGGCCCTGCGGTAGAGGTCGCGGGCGTGGCGTTCCGCGGTGACGCGGAGTTCGTGCAGGGCCTCGCGTTCGACATCGCGTTGGGGCGAGGCGGCGAGTTTGGCGGCGGCCCGGGCGACGGCGGAGTGGCGGTCGCCCTGATCGCGCAGGTCTCGGACGTGTTGATCGGGGGTTTCGGGTGGGATGCGGGGGGCGTTGGCGGTCTTCCAGGCACTTTGGAGTGCCTTGTAGTCGCGGGTGTAGAAGGTGTCGCGGTCTTGAATGCGGTCGCGGGTGCGGACGGGACGGCGCGGGCGGGCGTGGCGTCGATTGCCGGCGTGCCGTCGACCGCGTTCGGGTTCGGGTGGGGGTGCGGGTGCGGGTGCGATGACCGTCCAGTGGTCGAAGGCGGATTTCGGGTGTGGGGGCGTGGGCGTCTCGGTAGGAGTCGAGGCGGGGCGGGGCTGTCGAGTCCCGGATCCGGCAGGTTGGACGTCGGCGGATTCAGCGCCGGTGGCGTTCGTGGTGGGAGATCCGGTGGTGGTGCCCGGTGTGGCCGCTGTCGGCGAAGGGGTGCGGACCGGTGCCCATCCGGCGGTCCGCGGACTGTCCTCGTCGAGGTGGCGGACGGTGGCACGGATGGCTTGCAGATGCCGTTGGGTGCGCTGCCACACGATGCCCAGGGCGGTGTACTCGAGTTCCTGTTCTCGGGCGTGGAGTGTTCCGCGCAGGGTCTCGACGTCGGTGCCCAGGGCGTGGAGGCGTTCGGCGACGATGCGGAGATTGTCGGGGTCGACGGCGGGGGTGGCCGTGTCGTCGGCGGGATCGCCGAGGTGGACGCGGTGTTCGACCCGGGCGGCCTCGTAGGTCGCCTTGACCGCTTCCCGGCGTTCGTGGATGGGCCCCAAGAGGGGGGATCGGACGTCGACGGAGGCCCGCCACGTGCGGACGGCGTCGTCGATCATCCGGACCTGGGCACGCGCTTCGTCCGGGGTCGCGTAGGGCTCGGGTCTACGGGTGTTGCGGTCTGGCCGGGCGGAACTCGGGTCGGCCTCATGGGGGTTTGATGCTGGGGCTGGGGCTGGGGCTGGGGCTGGGGCTGGGGCTGGGGCGGGGGCGGGGGAGGGGGAGGTGGGGCTGGGGCGCTCGGGGCCGTTGGAGGGCTCGTTCGGGCCGTCGGGCACTGGAGCGGGTGGTGCGGGTATGGGCTCCGTCTCCGTCTCCGTCTCCGGCTCCGGGTCCGGGTCCGGGTCTGCGGATGCCGCGTTCTGCGGCGCGGGGACCGGGGGATTGTCGGTGTGGGGTGCTCCGGTGAGGGTGGGAGTGCGCGGGGTGTCGTCCTCGAAGGGCGGCTCGACGTCATCGGAGCCGGGCGGGACGGGGACCGCGGGCGTGCGAGGCTCTGGGGTGGAGACCTTCGGACCGGGGCTTGAGGTGGCGGGCGGCGGCGGGTCGGGGCTCCGAAGCCGGGTGGGATCTTCGGACATCTCCTGGACGACTACGACGTAGGCGGTCTTGTCTTTTTCGAGGTCGACCTGCACTTGGGCCAGCGCCGCGTCCGACCGACCCTCGGGTGGCTCCCATACACGGGGGTCGTCGAGTCGCGGTCGGAAATCTTGTGCCCGCAGGATCTCTATGAGCTTGGGGTCGGTGGGTTCGACTCCGTGGACACCGGCGTTCGCGCCGAGGCGGATCCGGATCGCCGTCGGTGCATGCGTTCTACCCTCGGGCATGATCGCGCCTACTCACGTCGTTCCTCCCGTTGTTCCCAGCGTTCGCAGCGCCCGCAGCGCCCGCAGCGCCCGCAGCGCCCGCAGCGCTCCCAGCGCTCCCAGCGCTCCCAGCGCTCCCAGCGCTCCCGTCATGTGGAGAGGTGCGCTTCCGGTGCGGGTTGTGACGTGTGGGGCCCTCGTGCCCCGAGGTGGTCGGATGGCGGGCCCTGCCGTGCCGCGCATCCGGCGTCTTGGGGACGACTCCTTGCCGTTCTCGGCCTGGCCGGCGTCCTCGACTCGCTCGGCGGACGGTCCGGGCCGCCACGTGGTGGGGTCCGCTCTCGGGGGTGCGTGTCGGCGCGGACTCGTACCCTCTGCCCATGACGATGGGCGACATCACGCGCGAGTCCGTTCTCCGGGGCCCTCGAAGAGTGCGACAACCTCGAAGTCGAAGGCTTTCGCGCCAAGTACGGCTTCGGTCCAGCACGTCATTACGTCCTCGAGCACGAGGGGCGCCAGTACGACTCCAAGGCGATCCTGAACGTGGCCCACCTCTACGCCACCGGCGTGCTGGGCGGCTTCAGCGGAGGCAAGGACCACTCCGCGGGCCGTTTACGGGAGTTGGGGTTCGTCGTGGCCACGCGCGGCCCGCAACCGGCCGCCGATCCGGACGTGTTGCGCTCGATGCCGTTGCTCGAGCAGATCAAGGGGATGCACACACACAAGACGGGCACCGTGTCCGCGCGCCACAAGCCGCTGTCGCTGCTCTGGGCGATCGGGCTCAACCCCACGCCCGTGACCCGCCTGAACGCCTGGCCGAATTTCCGAGACGGTGTGGGGCCTCTGCTGCGGGAGTTCGGACACGTCCACAACAAGTCGACGCCGGAGAACCCGTTCTGGTACCTCGCCGCGGTCCGTTCTGGGAGGTCACGGGTATCACCTCCCCGAAGGTCAGGCTCCCTCCGCGGGCCGGCTGAACCAGGAGTCCCTCGACTCCGTGGCCGGCGTGTTCGCCGGTTTCACGGAGGAGGCCGTCAAGGTACTCGCGGATGAGGTGCGGCGAGCCGAGATCGTTGCCCATCTCCTCGCGAAGTACTTCGACGAGCGCGACCACGCTCGGCTTCTGGCGGCGACCTGCATCGGAGCGGAGGAGGAGGGGCCTTCCACCGACGGGGACGAACCCACCGACCTCGATGTCCCGGGCGACGACGAGGAAGACCGCATCGTGTCGAAGACGGTCCGCGCGACCACACGCTACGACCGCGACTCCAACATCGTGCGGAACCTCAAACGGCTCTACGACGACACCTGCCAGATCTGCGGGACCACGCTTCGGGGCCGAGCCGGCAAACGCGGCAGCGACGGCGCCCACTTCCGCCCCCTCGCCGAGGGCGGGCCCGACAGCCTGACGAACCTGCTGTGCCTGTGCGCCAATCACCACCGTGAACTCGACCTGCACGGCATCTACGTCGGCAGCGACGACGTCGTGTACACAACCGACACCTTCGAGGTCGAAGGTGAACTCACCTTCCACTCCGAGCACCGGATCAACCCCGACCACGCGCGCTACCACCGTGCCCGATGCCAGGTCGACACGCACCCCGACGTGACGCCGCCGCCCGAGGCCGGATCGAATCCGCCGTCGGCCTGAGTACAACGGGCCCTGGGCCACGGCCCATGGGTCCGTCGTAACGATCGGACGGCTCCGCCGCGGGCCGGGTCGCAAACCTGGTGGATCGCATCGAACGGGCGGTGGCCGCGTGGCGAGCAGTCGACTATTTCGCCACGACCCAGTCGAGGATGACCGGGGACGAAAGCGATCGACGCGTCGAGACGTTTCGTTGGGACCGGGGCTCCGACCGTGTCTCCCGTAGGCGTTCCCGAATGGGTACTTCGGGCGTATCCCGCCGGCGCGAGCGCGCGGCTCGGCCTCCTGCACGGGGGTCCAGCCGGTCCGCCCCACCGTCGCGGGTTCGACCTTCCACTCGATGTCGCCGCATGCTGTGCCCGGCAGGGTCTCGCGGGTGTGGTCGATCGTCGCGGGCAGGGGCCTTCCGCCCTCCGATCCGAGCCCTGAGCACATGCCGCGCCACGAACGGTCGATGTCGCCCACCGATCCGCTGCGCGCCGGCCGACGCCCACAGCGGCCGCCACCGACCTCGGAAGCGAACACCCGACACGGGGCGGCATCACCGTGTCGGCCGACACACCGCCATATGAATCCCCCGACACCCGTGTCGGGTTCCCGGACACCGACGCCACCTGACATGTCGGCCCCGACAGGAGGTGACGCCGGCATGTCGGGCTGTCACTCGGTCACACCAACCACCCGACAGGCATATCGGGTTCGCGGGGGCCGGCACCACCCGACGCGAGGCGACACGCCGTGTCGGCCGACATGCCTGCCGTGGGGACTCCCCGACACACGTGTCGCATTTTTCGGGTGTCGGAGAGGCTGACCCAGCGACATTGTCGAGGATCTCCATCCCGACCCAACCCATCGAGGACGAACTCGCCGCGTTCATGGACACATCCAGCCGTGAGCAGGAACCGCAACCGGCATGGACCGCGTCGCCTCGACGGTCACCGCCAGGAGCAGGGCACCGTACGAACGCGTACCGCCCAGCACGAAGCCGGGCCGACCGCCACGTCGCCCACCCCCGCCATACCCGAGCACCCGGTACCGACATGGCGGCCGACACGACCCGACAACAGGCGCCACCCAGGCCCGCCAAAGTCGGATGTCGCCGGAATTGGGGAACGGAGACGACAACCACGTCGGGTCCGCGCAGCGCGAACCCGGACTGTCGAGCCGATGGACCCGACACTCCACCCGCGTCGTGTCGGCACGCAGGAGCACGATGTCGCCGGCACCCAGGAGGCGACACGCGAGCCGTCTCGCCGCCACGTCACGACGCCCGGCAATACCGGTCTCGGCCCCCGACCGGCCAAACGACTCGTTCGACGACGAGCGTGGCGGCGTATCCGGAAGGTGGGGGTGACGTTGCGACCCGGGCCTTCCGGGAGGGTCGTCAATCGGTGGCGCAAGTTGTTCCGCGTCGGGGTGAGGGCGGGCGGGAGACCGTGGCAACACGAATTCGTGGCCCTTGCCCAAGGTCGGCCCAGCCTTTGCCCAAGGCCTGCCCACTCCTTGCCCTCCCGCTCATCGCGGCGTGATGATCCCGCCCCACCTGGCCGGACCCGTTGAGCCGGTCGGCTTTACGGCTCTTGCGAGAGGGGGCCGGCCGGAGCGGGCCGGTCGTCTGAGGTGAGCGGTGACCGTCACCTCAGCCCTCAGCCCGAGGCCCTCGCCGAGGCCGCCGCCCATGTGACCGACCACTTCGCGGGCTGGATCGTCACTAGATGGAACGACGAAAGCGAGCCGTACTTTGCGTGGCATCGCGGGCGCACCTTCCGGGAGGCGCTCGGCGAGCGACGATCGTGCGCGACCGCGAGACGGCGCACGGCACCCGGGCCGGAGTACGGGACTTCCACCACACTGGGAGTCGCGGGGAGGGCGGCCCGGTCCCCGGTGCCGCAGGCAGCAGGTCGGGACCCGATCCGACCCGACCCGATCCGACCCGCCGCCCGTGGCAAAGAGGCGGGGGAGGGGCTGTACGTCGACCGCGTCGAGGCGCCGTGTCCGGGGCACGACCCCGATCGGATTGCGCGCGGACTCCGCGCGGACTCCGCGCGGTGAGGTTCCGTGGTGCGGACGGTGGGCTCACTCCACCTGCGCGGGGATTCCTCCTATCACTCGTAGAGCCCCACGACCGGGTCGGCTCATCGCCACCTGCATGGGGACTGCGTCGGCCGGGTCAGGGTAGCTGTGGGGCTATTTCCGGATGGTTCCTCAACGTCTGTGCGTGCTGGGTGGATTCGCTGTTCGAGGTCACGACTTTGCTGCTCCGTTGACAATTCGGCTGATTGCGCGCTTCGCGACCCGGATTCGTCCTCGAGGGACTTGCTCGGTGATCTTGGAATCGTGCGTTGCGGCTCCGTTTGTTGGGAGGGGAGGTGGACTCCCCTGCCAGGGTGCGGAGTTCGGGGGTGTTGGGTTCGGTGGGAGTGTGGGGGTTTCGGGGCTTCGCGGTGGGTGGGGGTGGGGAGGGGAGTTTTCTCCCGGGTGTCACAACGCGCCCGGTGGTGGCACCTACCGGGTGTGGGGATTGCGTCACAGATCGATCGCGTCCCGTTGGCTGGAACAGTATGTTGGCTTGTCCGATGGGGGAATTCTTTATGTCCCTTCGGTCGCCGATGTTGTGTATCGGGATATAGGGGGAGTCTGCGTGAAATCCGCGACGGCGCGTCGGTCTCGCGAGGGTGGGGACGGGGTCGCCTCGGAGGCCTCGTTGGTGACGCCGCCCAAGGGGTTGGGGCAGCGGCGGCGCAGGCCGGGGGTGATGGCTCTGGCGGTGGCGTTGGTCGCGGTCGGTGGGGTCGGCGGGGCCGCGTTGTTCACCGCGAAGGACAAGCGGGTCGAGGTGTTGGCCGTCGCGAGGACCGTGCCGTACGGGGCCGTGGTCACGGATGCGGATGTGCGTACCGTGATGGTGTCGGTCGGCGGGGGTGTGCAGACCGTCTCGGCGAAGGACAAGCGTTCGGTGGTGGGCAAGCGCGCCGCGGTGGAGTTGCGTCCGGACACGATCCTGTCGCGCGGGCAGGTCACCGACGCGTTGGTGTTGCAGCCGGACGAGATTCTGGTCGGCATGGCGCTGACGCCGGGGCAGTTGCCGACGACGCCGTTGCAGCCGGGGCGCAAGGTCTGGGTGGTGTCCACGCCGGGCAAGTCCGATGTGAGCAAGGGTCAGACGTTGACGCCGCCCGCCACGGTGACCGCGACCGTGTTCGCGGTCGGGACCCCCGATCAGTCGGGGAAGGTGGTGGTCGACGTCGCCGTGGCCAAGGGTGATGCCGCCACCGTCGCCGCGCGGGCGTCGACCGAACTCGTTGCGCTGGTGGTTCTGCAGCCGGAGGCCAGGCCGTGACGGTCGTTGCGGTGGTCGGGGGAGTGGGTGCGCCCGGCGCGACCACGACCTCGTTGGGTCTGACCCTGGCGTGGCCGCTGGCCGAGGGCGCCCGGGTGGTGTTGGTGGAGGCCGACCCGGACGGCGGTGCCGTGTTGGCGGGTGCCTTGCGTGGGCGGGTGTCGGCGCAGTACGGCCTGCATCAGCTCGGACTGGCGCACCGGCAGGGCAAGTTGGACGAGTTCTTCTTTCAGCAGTTGATCGATCTCACCGGTGGGGAGCGCACTCGGCTGCTTCTGCCGGGCTTGGCCGACTACGCCCAGGCTCCGTCGCTCGCGCACACCTGGGAACCTTTGGCGCGGCTGCTGGCCTGGCTCGAGGGCTCGGACATCCCGCACGACGTGATCATCGACCTGGGCCGCTCGGGCACGTTGGGGTCCTCGGCGGTCCTGGCCCGCAAGGCGGACGTCGTGCTGGTCGTCGCGCGCGGGACGTTGCGCTCGGCCACCGCCGCGCGCGTGCGGGTCGAGGCGCTGCGCCGGGATCTGGACACCAACGGCACCGGCGCGGACGCGGTGGGTCTGGCCGTGGTGGAAGGTCCGGACTATCCGGCGGGCGAGGTCGCGAAGTTGCTGGGTCTGCCCTTGTTGATGTCCTTGCCGTACGACGTGCGCACGGCGGAGGCGATGTCCGACGGGCGGGGCGAGGTGGACAAGCGGGCCATGCGGTCGAGGCTGATGCGCCAGATCGCCTCCGGTGCGGACGAGGTCCTCTCGCACGCGCGCGCCCGTCGTGTGCGTCTGTGGGTACCGGGGTCCAAGCCCGGTCCGGGGCCGGCCGCGGGCATGGGATTCGGCTCGGGATTCGGCTCGGGTTCGGGAACGGGGGAGCAGCCTCGTGTTGGGTAACGCCTCCCCTCTGCATCGCCAGCCCACCCCCGCCGACACCGCTGCGCCGCCCGCGGGGCCCGGCCACCACGCGCCCGCGCCAGCACACGCGCCGGCCCCGCCGCCGCCCCCGCCGCCGCCGCCCCCGTCCGCGACCACCTGGGCGCCCTTGCCCACCGGCCCCGTCTCGGCCGCCCGCGTCGGCACCGCGTCCGGCCCGGCGCTGGGCGACGGCGCCCCGCAACTGGTCCTGGATCTGGCGGCGGTTCGCGTGTTGCGCGAGCGTGCCGCCGAGCGGTTACACGAGCAGGAGCGGGCCCGCCCCGGCCTGCCCGAGAGCGATCGCGAGCAACGTGGTCGTGCCCTGATCGCCCAAGTCGTCGCCGAATGGGCGGACGTGACCGCGCGCGAGCGAGGCGCCGCGACCTCCCCGACCGAGGACCGCGCGTACGCCCGCGCCGTCTTCGACTGGATCTTTCGTGCCGGCCCGCTGGAGCCGTACCTCAACGACGACGCGGTCGAGAACATCCTGATCAACGGCTTCGAGACGGTGTGGGTGGACTACGCCGACCGTCCCCGTCGCCGGGTCGCGCCGCTGACGGCCTCGGACGAGGAACTGCGCGAGTTGCTGCGCAATCTCGCCCGCCGCAGCGGCGCGGGCGAGCGCACGCTGTCGACGTCGTCGCCGTTCCTGGCGCTGCGTCTGCCCGACGGTTCGCGCCTGCAGGCCGTCATCGAGGTCACCCAGCACACCTGCGTGACCATCCGCCGGCACCGGGTCAAGACCGTCTCCCTGGACGACCTGGTCGCGTGGGGCACCCTCGAACCCATCCTGGCCCGGTTCCTGGGCGCGTTGATCCGCGCGAAGAAGAACGTGATCATCTGCGGGACGCAGGGCGTGGGCAAGACCTCGCTGCTGCGCGCGCTGGCCCGCGAGATTCCGGCTTCGGAACGCGTGGGCACGTTGGAGAGCGAGTACGAGCTGTTCCTGCACGAACTCGGCCACCTCGAACAGGTGATCGCGTTCGAGGCCCGCGAGGGCAACGGCGAACGCGGCAACGACGGCCGCTCCGCCGGCGAGATCACCATCGGCGACATGATCCCGCCGGCCCTGCGGATGACGCTCTCGCGGATGATCGTCGGCGAGGTCCGCTCCAGCGAGATCGTGCCGATGCTGCGGGTGATGACCAACGGCGAGGGCGGCTCGATGTGCACCCTCCACGTTCGCGAACCGCACATGATCTTCGACCGGATCGCCGAACTGTGCCTGGAGTACGGCCAACACATGAGCGATCGGCTGGCCTACCGGCTGGCCGCCAACGCCGTCGACTACCTCGTGTTCGTCCGGATGATCGACGAGAGCGGGATCGGCGGACGCCGGCACCGCTTCGTCTCGCACGTCCTGCAGATGGCCGGGATGGGGGAGAACGGCCGCCCGGCCACCAACACGGTGTTCGGCCCGCGCGGCGAGGACCCGCGCGCGGTGCCGCTCACCGCGCCCACCGACGCCGCGGCCCTGCGCCGGGCGGGCTTCGACCCGCTGTGGCTCAACGCCGCCCCGCAATGGGCGCCGATGCACCTCGTGGGGGGTTGACCGACATGGACGCACAAGCCCTCTGGGCGGGCGTGTGCACGGCGGTGGTCGTCGCCGGCCTCGTCCTGCTGTGGTGGGGATGGCGCGGAACCGAGGGCGAACGCCTGCCCCGACCCGGTCGAACCCGCCGCGTACGCACGCCGCTGTCGCCGGGCGCCGCCCGCACGCGCAACATCCGCCGGATCGCCGCGGTCGTCGCGGGCATCGCCGCGTGGCTGCTCACCGGCTGGCTGGTCGCGGTCGTCCTGGTGCCCGTCGCGGTGCTGGGCTGGCCCTGGCTGATGGCCCCCACTCGCGCCGACTACACCGGCATCGACCGGCTCGACGCCCTCGCCGAATGGACCCGGCGCCTGGCCGACCTCGTCGAACTCGGCGCCGGCCTGGAGAACGCCATCCTCACCTCACGCGCCACCTGCCCGGCGCCGATCGAGGCCGAGGTCGGCGACCTCGTCTCGCGCCTACAGGCCCAATGGCGACCCGCCGACGCCCTGTACCGCTTCGCCGACTCCTTCCAGGACGCCACCGCCGACAAGATCGCCGCCGCGCTGATCCTGCGCGCCGACGACCGCGGCCCCGGACTGGCCCTGGCGCTGCGGGACTTCGCCACGACCGTGCGCGAAGAGGTACGCCAGCGCCGCTCGATCGAGGCCGACCGGGCCAGCGCCCGCGCCACGGTCCGCTGGATCACCTACCTCACGGTCGCGATGGGCGGGCTGATGGCGTTCAACCGCGACTACGCGGAGCCGTACGCCAGTGCCGTCGGCCAGACCTCGCTGGTCGTGCTGATGATCTGCTTCACCGGCGTCCTGTTGTGGATGCGGTCGGTGACCGCGTACAAGCCGGCGCCGCGAATCCTGGTCCACGACGACCGCAGCGTCGTCACCGTCGTCACCCCGGCCGACACGGTCGCCACGCCGGAGGCCGTGCGATGATCTCCACCTGGTATCTGATCCCCGGCGCCCTGGTCGGTGCGGGCATCGCCCTGCTGATCCGCGAACTGCGCCCGGCCCCACCGGACTTGACCGCCGCTGCCGAGCGCCTGACCGGCCGGCCGACCGCCGCCGCCCTCGCCGCGCGCGACACCGGCACCGGCAGCGCGTTCGGCGACGCCCTGGCGCGGCTGGCCCAGCGCGTACCCGGGGTCTCCGTCCCGCACACCCGGCTGGCCCTGGTCGGCCAGAGCGCCGGGGACCACCTGCGCACGAAGGCCGCGATGGGCCTGCTCGGCCTGCTCCTGCCGGTCCTGTTCTCCACCGCGGTGAGCATGCTCGGCATCACGCTGCCGTTCGTCGTCCCCGTCGGCGCGTGCCTGGTCCTGTGCGTCGTCATGTGGCAGACCCCCGACCGCGAACTCGCGACCAAGGCCAAGGCGGCCCGGGTGGAGTTCCAGCACGCCGCCGCCACCTACCTCGACCTGGTCGCGCTGCAACGCGCCGGCGACGCGGGCCCCGCCGAGGCCCTCGAACACGCCGCGCAGGTGGGCAACGGGTGGGCCTTCCTGCGGATCCAGGACGCGCTCGCCCGTGCCCGCGCGCACGGCGCCGACCCCTGGCAGGCCCTGCGCGACCTCGCCGGCGACCTCGACCTGCCCGAACTCGCCGACGTCGCCGACATCATCGAACTCGCCGGCGTCGAGGGCGCCGCCGTCTACGGCACCCTCCGCGCCCGCGCCGCCGCGCTGCGCACCGAACTCCTGTCCGCGGAGCACGAACGCGCCAACACCGACTCGGAACGCCTGGTGGTACCGGGCACCGTCCTGGTGATCCTGCTGACGATCTTCCTGGGCCTGCCGGCCATCCTCCAGATCGTCGCGATCTGAGCCCCGGGCCACCGAACAACACACGGAGGGAACTCATGTACAACGCCGCGCTCCACTTCGCCCTGACCTTCGCCCTGACCGTGCGCGACCGCTACCGGCGCAAGGTCGAGGAGGAAGGCTCCGACGCCGGGCTCACGAGCCTGGAGGTCGCCTTGATCGCCGCCGGGGTGGGTGTACTGGCGGTGGGGCTGATCGCGGTCATCACGAAGGTCGTGAACGGGAAGATCAGCATCATCAATGGGTTCTGACATGCTCCACCCGCTCCACCCGCTCGGCCGCGTCCGTCGCCGATATCGGGAGCTGGAACCGGACGGCGGGACCACCTCGCTGCAACTGGCCATCCTCATGCCGGTGGTGCTGACCCTGATCCTGGTGACCCTGCAGGGCTGCCTGTGGTGGTTCGCCCGCGAGGCGGCGCTGGCCGCCGCCCGCGAGGGCGTCGAATCCGGCCGGGCCTATCGGATCGGCAGCCCGCAGAGCGCGGCGGACCGCGCCCGGCAGGCCGCCGACAACCTGGGCCTGCGCAACCCGAGCGTGTCCACGTCGGGCAGCACCGCCGACACGGTACGGGTGCGGGTCACCGCCAAGTGCCTGTCGATCGTGCCGCTGCTGCCGGACATCACGATCACGCAGGACGCGCAGGCGCCGGTGGAGCGGTGGGATCCGTTCGTGCCGTGACACGCGATTTTCCGCAGTACCTGATTTCCCGTGGCACCTGCCTTCCGTATCACCCGATTACCTGTGGGATCCGACTACCCCGCGAGATTCGATCACCCCGTGACCCGCCGCCGTTCCCGGAACCCGGAGAGGAGGACGACACCCGTGTTGGCACCCTGTTTTCGCCCGCGCCGCGATCGTGCCCGAGGAGGGGCGGCTCCGGCGGCCGTCTCCGTGTCCGCGGGTGCAGCCGCCGCTGCGATTGGCCGGGCGATTGCACCCGCCCCCGCGATCCGCCCGGCGATCGTCGTCGCGACCACCCCTGCAATAGCCCTCGCGACCACCCTTACGACCGCCTCCGCGAGCGCTCGCGCGCCCGGGGCGGGGCGGCGCGCTCGCGTGGACGGTCGCGACAGCGGCTCGGTCGCCCTCGAAGTGGCCATCCTGGTACCGGCGTTGATCGCCCTGCTGTTGCTGGGCGTGTTGGCCGGACGGGTCACCCTGGCGGGGTCGGCCGTGGACGCCGCAGCGAAGGCCGCAGCCAGGGCCGCGACTTCGGCCCGTACGGCCGGCGACGCCCAGAGCCGTGCCGTCAGCGCGGCCGGCGCCACGCTGTCCCAGCAGGGGCTGCACTGCGCGAGCACCACGGTCACCGTGGACACCTCCGGCTTCGCCGCGCCCGTGGGCACCGTCGCCTCCGTCACCGCGACCGTCACCTGCCGCCTCCCGCTCGGCGACCTCGCCGCGCCCGGCCTGCCCAACCTGGGGACCAAGTCGATGACTTCCACGTTCGTGTCCCCGCTCGACACCTATCGGGCGCGGGGATGAGCGGCGCCACGCTCGCGGACGGGCGCGGGCACGACGAGGACTTCGGCCGAGTGCGTGGGAGCGACGCGGCTTTCGATCGGGGCGGCTGGATGGACACTGCTGCCACCGGGGTGGGCGGGATCGGAACTGCTTTTGGTGGAGTGGGCGGGGCCGGCACTGCTTCCGGTGGGGTGGGCGGGATCGGCACCGTTTCCGGTGGGGTGGGCGGGGCCGGCACTGCTTCCGGTGGGGTGGGCGTCGCCGACATCGCGTTCGTTCGGGTGGGCGGGGGCGACGCCGTTCCCGCCGGGGGGAGCGGGGCCGACGCGGTTTCCGGCCGGGCGGGCGGGGGCGCCATCGTTCCCGCCGGGGAGGGTGGGGGCGGCACCGGTTGCGCTTGGGGCGGCAGGGGCGGCGGGGGCGACACCGCTCCCGCGTACTCGTGTGGGCGACACCGCGATCGCTCCGCTTCGGGCTGCGTCGACGTGGCTCGCGCGTACGCGGGCGCGCCCGAAGAACCGGCCGGCCGCCCCGGACCCGGGACGCGGCCCAGGTCGCGGGCACGTCGCGCGGTGCCCGCGCCGCGGCCGCCGGCGGGACGGCGAAGGCCCCTGGGGGCGCGGGACGAGGGCAGTGTCAGCCTGCTCTTCGCGGGCGTCGCCATCGCGGTCCTGTTGTTGATCGGGCTGGTCGTCGACGGCGGCGGCCGACTGCGCGCCGCCCAGCGCGCGGACAGCCTCGCCGCCGAGGCCGCGCGCGCCGCCGCCCAGGCCATCGACCCGGCCGCCGCCATCCAGGACGGCGCGGTGCAGATGAACCCCAACGCCGCGGTCCCGGCCGCGACCGCTCGCGCCTACCTGGCCCGCGCGGGCGCGAGCGGCACCGTGTCGGTCGGCGCCGACCGGGTCACGCTCACCGTCACCGTCACCGTCCCCTTCAAACCCGTCTTCAGCGGGATGCTCACCGACGGATCCGTCTCCGCCACCGCGCGGGTCACCCTCGTCCACGGCGTCATCGCACCGGAGGGCAACACATCATGAACGCCACCCGTCCCACCCCCGACCGCCGGCGCCGCGCCCCCATCGCGCCCCTGCGGGCCCTGGCAAGTCTGGTGGCGCTGGCCGCGGTTCTGGCCGCGATGCCCACCGTCCTGTTCCTGGCGACCCGTACCCTGGCGCCCCGCTTCCCCGACCGCGACGACCTCACCTTCGAGGCACTCGTGGAGCGGCCCGCCGACGCCGGCGTCGCCTACGTCGCCGCGCTCGCGGTCGGCTGGCTCGCGTGGGCGATCCTGGCCGGCTCCGTGCTCTGGGAGATCCCGGCGGCGCTGCGGGGGCGTACCCGCCGCGCGGTACGCGGATTCCGCTGGAGCCAACGCCTGGCCGCGTTCCTCCTCGGCGGCCTGGCCCTGACCATGTCCGCCGGACCCGCCCTGGCCGCACACGCCGCCCCGGTGGCCGCCGCGTCCGCGCCCGCCGGCGTCGACACGACCGCGCAGGCCACACCCGCCGCGCCCGCCACCGCGCGAGGCAGCGCAGCCCCGGCCGGACCCACGTACACCGTCCAACGCGGCGACACCCTGTGGGACATCGCCGAACGCACCCTGGGCGACGGCGCCCGCTGGCACGAGATCGCCGAACTCAACGACGGCCGCGTCATGACCGACGGGCACACCTTCCGGGCCGCCGACGACATCGACGTCGGCTGGATCCTGCGGATGCCGGCCGGCGCCCGCGCCACCACGCCGCCCGCCGCGACCGCGCCCGAGAGCGCCGACCCCGCCGCCCCCGCCGCCCCCGCACAGGCACCGGCCGGCGACACGCCCCGTACCGTCACGGTGCGCTCGGGCGACACCCTCTCCGCCATCGCGCAGCGCGAACTGGGCGACCCCGACTGGACGTTGCTCTTCGAGGCCAACAAGGACCGGCCGCAGGCGGGCGGGGGTGCGCTGACCGATCCCGACGTGATCGAGACCGGGTGGGTGCTGAACCTGCCGACGGCTTCGGACACGCAGGCCGCTCCGCCCGCAGCGGAAGCTCCCGGCGCATCGGCAGATCCTGCGGCGGCAGCTCCGGAGACCGTGCCCGGCGCGCCCTCGACACGTGCGGCAGATCCCGGCGCGTCGTCGCCTGGCGCGGGGGGTGCCACCGCGGGGCCGTCCGAGCAGGCACCGCCCGCTCAGACGCCGCCGGCCCAAGTGCCGCCTGCGCAGGACCCGCAGACCCAGACTCCGCCCGCTCAGGTGCCGCCCGCCCAGCCACCCGGTGAACAGCCTCCGGTCGCCGACGTACCGGCGCCTCCCGCGCAGGACCCCGGTATTCAGCAGCCCGCGCCGGCCGAAACGGCCCAGGCCCCGGCACCGGCGTCCACGGATGCGCCCGCGACGCAACCGCCCGCCGGGGCCGACGCCCCCGCGCCTTCGGCGCAGCCCGGCGCGCCCGGCGCGCCAGCAGTGCCTGCGGCCGTCGACGGAGATGACGACGGTGACGAGGCTTTGTCCCTGGTCCCGATCGGTATCGGCGTCGGCGCGCTGGCCGGTGCCGGACTGATCGCCGCCGTGGGCGTACGCCGACGGCTCCAGCAGCGTGAACGTCGCGCCCACCGGCGCATCGCGATGCCCGCCCCCGGCCCGGCAGCGTACGAACAGCGCCTGCGCGCCGCGGAACGACCCGAAGGCGCCGAGTTCCTCGACCTGGCCCTGAGCACGCTGGGCATCGAACTCGCCGACGCGGGCCGCCCGATGCCCGCCTTCACCACCGGCCACCTCACCCTCGCCGGCCTCGAACTGCGCCTGCGTACCGCCGAACCGCCCATCGCCCCCTTCAACGCCGTCGACGGCGACACCACCCGCTGGTTCTGCCCGGTCGACGCGCCCCTGGTCGGCCCCGAGCGCGCCCGGGTCTTGCCCGCCCCTTGCCCGGCACTGGCCCCGATCGCCCGTACGGCCATCGGCGAGGTCCTCCTGGACCTGGAGTCCTGCCCCGTCACCCTCCTCGACGGCACCCCCGACCAGCAGCGACAGATCCTGCGCACCCTGGCCGTCGCGCTGCTGACCGGGCCGCGCGGGGAGAACGTGTCGGTGACCGTCGTCGGCCTCGACGACGACCTCGGCGCACTCGACCCCCTTCCGGGACAGAAGGTCTTCCGCGCGGCATCGACCGCCGAGGCACTGTCGCGCCTGGCCGGCTGGCACGACGCGTGCGCCGAGGTCCTCACCCGCGAGTACACGCCCTCCGCCCGCGCGGCCCGCACCATCGGCGCCGCCCCCGACACCTGGCCCCCGGAGATCGTGCTGTCCCGGGAGCCCCTCGACGCCGACGCGATCACCGCGCTGCGACGCCTGGAAGGCCACGCAACCCGCACCGCCTGGGCCGTCGTCGCCCCCGCGCCTGCCGACTCCGAGGCGCCCGAGCATTGGTACACCCTGCCCAGCGGTCCCGACCCGACCATGCTGCCCGGCCTCGACGCCGAGGCCACCCTCCACCGCCTGCCGGACGAGGAACTCGCGGCCCTGGTGGGCATCTTCACCGCGGCGGAGGACACGAAGGGGCATCCCGCTCCGGAGACGGACGACGCGACCGGCGACGCAGCCGCCGACGCTGTCGGGGACGCGGCTGGGGCAGTGGCCGGGGACGGTGGTGCGGAGGCTTCCGTGGTGACGCCGAACGACGCGGCTGCGTCGACGGCCACCGGGACGGCTGTGCCGGCCGCGCCCGACCGCGGTGTCATCACCGTGACGGCCTACGCCGAGCCGCCCTTCGACAGCGGAACGCTCGTCCCTCGCGGAGTACCCACCGCAGTAGCCACGTTCCCGCTGTCGGGCGGTCCCACGTCACCGACCCCGCCCGCGAAGCCGCTGCACAACCCGACGATCGGCGTCGTACCGCCGATCGAGAACAGCGGCGCCGATTCCGCAGGCGACAGCGCGGCTGTCGACGCCGTCGACGCCGTCGATGCCACTGTCGCCGTCGGTGATCCGGGTCCGGTGGCGGGGGGCCGCGAGCCGGAGCCGGAGCCGGAGATCGGCCCAGGGCCGGAGCCGACCGAGGACGTGACCGTCGTCGAGGACGCGCCCGCCCCAGCCGCGGAACCGGAACACGATACCCACACCACCGAATCCACCGAAGCCGCCGAATCCACAGAAGTCGCCGACGCGCCCACCTCCACTTCCGGGACCGTTCCCGTCTCCGTCTCCGTCTCCGTCCCCGTCCCCGCCTCCACCGCCCCGCCCGTCGCCCCGTTCAGGTCCTTCCTCGGGTCCGTCGGATCCGAGGCCCAGGGCGACGACGGCCAAGCGGCGGACGTCGATCCGGCATCGATCCCGGCATCATCCACCGAGGACGAACACGCCGACGTCGGCGCCTGGTTGGACTCCCTGCCCACCCCGGACGACGAGGACGCCGCCTGGGCCCAGGCATGGGAGGAGACCATGGCCGAGACCTCCTCGACGATCCTGCCCACGACGTCCCCCTCCACGGAAGCTGCCGCATCCACATCCGCGGAGGCCGAACCGGCGCTGACCGGCGTACCCAGCACACGCCACACCGGACCGGAGATCCGCGTCCTGGGACCGGTGGAGATCGTCGGCGTGGGCGACCCGGCCGAGGCCAGCAAACGCGCCCGCCTCACCGAACTCGCCGCCTACCTCGTCCTCAACCCGGGCCTCGGCCACAGCGACGTCGACGCCGCGATCTGGCCCGACAGCGGCTCCGCCACCAACCGCCACACCGCGATGAGCAAACTCCGCCGCTGGCTGGGCACCAACCCCGACGGCACCCCCTACCTGCCGATGATCGGCGACGCCGGCTACCGCTTCGCCCCGGGCGTGACCTGCGACTGGACCCGCTTCCAACGCCTGGCCCGCAAGGGCATGCGCCTGGGCCCCCTCGGCGGCCCCGACCTGACCACGGCACTGTCCCTGGTCCGCGGTCGTCCGTTCGGCGGCACCAGCCCACGCCGCTACATCTGGGCCGAATACCTGCGCCAGGACATGACCTCCTCGATCGTCGACGTCGCCGCCCGCCTGGGCGAACTACGCCTGCGCGACGGAGACATCCGCGGCGCGAAGCTCGCCCTCGGCAAGGGCCTCGAGGTCTGCCCCGAATCCGAGATGCTCTACCGCCTGATGTTCCGCGCCGCCTACCTCTCCGGCGACATCAACGAACTCGAGGCCTACGCCGCCCGCCTCAACCGCCTCCTCGACGACCTCGGCTGCGACATGGAAGACGACACCATCCACCTCCTCCGCTCCCTCCTCGAAGCCCGCCGCCGAACCCCCAACTCCCGCGCCGCGGGGTAGCGAAGAAGCCGCATATAGCGCCATCTTGCATGCGGGTAATCCTTGAGGAGAGACGTGAAGTCGTTACGGGTCTGGGCGCTGAGACACCTCCTCGGTACGTTGTGTGATCGGATCGTCGGGGAGGGCGTGTGAGCCGGAGCAGGGGAACAGCCGCGATAGCCGTGCTGCTGTCGATGGTGGCCATGGCAGGGTGCGGCGGGGCGGACGAGTCCAAGCCGAAGCCCCGTCCGTCATCGGCTCCACCAGTGAGCCAAGCCCCGCACACGGCGAGCGCCGAGGATGCGGCACGAACCCAGGTCCTCGAGGTATACGACCGCTTCAGGACTCTTCAGGCGGCGCTGGAGGGCGGGGACCCGCTTGACGAAGGAGCTTTGGGCAAGGTCGCAACGGGCCGCGCCGCCGCACTCCTGCGGGGCGTTGTGACCCAGGTCGACAACGACGGGGTCGTTGTGCGCGGGCCCCAGGGGGTGAAAGCCCCGAAGGTGGTGATGACAGCGCTCACCGGTACGCCGCCTTCGGTCACGGTGGAGGACTGCATCGACACCAGCCAACGCGTCCCGGTCTACCGAGACACCGGCAAGCCGTTCTCCGTACCCACGCAGTCGCCCAGGTACGTCAAAACCTTCATCGCCCAACAGCCGAGCGCCGGAGGCGCTTGGGTGATCGCGGACATGCGCTCGGAAAGGGACCGCACATGCTGACCAGTCGAGTCGCTACGGCGACGGCCCTCATCCTGGTGGCCGGCACCGCTCATGCCTGGGCCGAAACGCCGACACCCCCGCCACTGCCGCCTGGTGTGGACATCGAACTGGGCGGCGACGGCAGCGAGTTGAACTTGGGGGCCGCTACCCCCGGAAAACCGCCCGGGAAATCCACCGGTGGGGGTTCGACGGTGCCGGCGGGGACTGGTACCGGTACCGGTACGGCTCCGGTGGAGGTGGATCCCAGGGATCCGGACGACACGCAGTGTCCGGGGGCTGCGCGCGTTTTGAATGCGGCCCAGTGCATGGGCAGTGTCGATCCCGATCCGGGTGGTGGTGGTGTCGCGGCTCCGCCGCCGACTCCTGCGGAGCTCGGTGCTCGGGCGTCCGCTCAAATCCCTTTGGACGCGCCTGCGGTTCACCTCACTCCGGGGCCGGGGAAGACCGGGTTGGTCGGACTGCCGACGTGGTTGTGGGTGGATGCCACTCCGGCGGCGTGGGGTCCGGCGACGGCGACCGCGGCGGTTCCCGGGTTGTCGGTGACCGCGACGGCCCGGGTCGACCACATCACCTGGACGATGGGCGACGGCGCCGTCGTCACCTGTGCCACGCCGGGCACGCCGTACGCCCCGGCCCGGGGTGCGCAATCGAGCCCGGACTGTGGACACACGTACGTTCGACCCGGCATCCACACCGTCACCGCCACCACCCACTGGACCATCACCTGGACCGGCGGCGGCCAGACCGGCACCTTGGCCGCAACCCGTACCACCGCCGTCGGCGACATTCGCGCGGGGGAGATGCAGGCGCTGACGTCCTGACGTTCCCTCAAGCCACATTCCCTGCCCAGTGCAGGCATTTGTCCGGTGGCCCGCGACGTCGTCCGGGCCGTCCGCGTCCTGGCCACCGGCGCCCCCCGAGCCAGACCTGCGGCACGGCCGCCGGAATCTCCTCTCGGCGAGAGCCCTCTCCGCGGGGGCCTCGGAAACCGCCCGCTCCGCGACCGGATCCCGACCGTCCGCAGACTGGCGGACCCAGCAACCCGGGCGACGCCTCGGCACCTGCGGCAGCAGCACGCCCCGCTGTGAACGCGAGGCGCCGAACCCCCGTGCACGACACGGGGTCGCGGGTTCGCCCGATCGGGTGGGCGAGGGGTCGATCACGCGTCCCGTACGGTGATGTTGCGACGGATCGACGGGCGGGAGTTGGGGCAGTGGTGGACGCGGTCGGGGCGGAGGATCCGCGGTGGATCGGTTCGTTCGCGGTGCTGGGCCGGCTCGGGGCGGGCGGCATGGGGCAGGTGTTCCTGGCCCGATCGCCCGGCGGGCGGTTGGTGGCGGTCAAGACGGTGCATGCGGAGTTGGCCGCGGACCCGCACTTCCGGCGGCGGTTCGCGGCCGAGATTTCGGCGATGCGGCGGATCGGCGGCTTCTGGACGGCCGCGTTCGTCGACGCGGACGCCGACGCCGAGACGCCGTGGCTGGCCACCGCGTACATCAGCGGCCCCTCGCTGACCCGGGCCGTGACCGCGCACGGGCCGCTGCCCGAGTCGAGCGCGCGGCTGTTGGCCGCCGGGCTGGCCGAGTCGCTGGTCGCGATCCACGCGGTCGGCTTGGTGCATCGCGACCTCAAGCCGTCCAACGTGCTGCTGACCGCCGACGGCCCGCGGGTCATCGACTTCGGTATCGCCCGGATGGTGCACGGCACGAGTGAGCTCACCCGGACCGGGCACCTGGTCGGCTCGCCGGGCTTCCTGTCGCCCGAGCAGGCCAGGGGGGGCGAGGTCGGGCCCGCGAGCGACGTGTTCGCGGTCGGCCTGGTGCTGACGTATGCGACGACGGGCGGGTCGGCGTTCGGAGCGGGGGAAGCGGCGCAACTGCTGTTTCGGGTGGTGTACGAAGAGCCACGACTGGAGGCCGTGCCGGAGGGCCTGCGGCCCCTGATCGCGGCCTGCCTGCACAAGGACCCCGCGGAGCGGCCGACGCCCGCGCGGCTTCTCGGGTTGCTGGGCGGGTCGGCGCTGCAGGCGGCGGACGACTGGCTGCCGGCGGCGCATTCCGCGCTGGTCCGCAACCGGCCCGCGGAGCCGGTGACGGAGGCGGTGACGGAGGCGGAGGCGGAGGCGGAGGCGGTGACGGAGGCGGAGGCGGTGGGCGTGCCGCCGACGTACCCGAGGCAGCCGCCGGAGGCGGTCACCGCGACGGTGCCGCCGCCGGAGGCCGGGCAGCCGCCGTTCGGGCCTGCGCAGTCGCCGGCCCTCGCGCAGGCACCGGTTCCCGAGTGGGCGCCGGTTCCGGCACCCCCGCGGCCGGTGTTCCCGCCACCTGCGAAGGGTTCCGGGATGGCGCGCCGCCGGTTGTTGATCGGCGGCTCGGTGGCGGCTGCGGCGCTTGCGGGCGGAACCACGTACCTGCTCACCCGGGACGACGGCGGGAACACCGGCCCGGCGGCGAACAAGTCCTCGCAGAACGCGAGTTCGTCCGGGAACGGGCCGGCGGGAGGCGCGCCGGGCGCGCACGGCTCCCAACCGCCGGCGGGTGTGGGCGCGGCCGGCGCCGCTCCGCTGCACCACCTGCTGCCCGACAAGTACAAGGATGGGCGGCCCCTCGCCGTCGGGGTGGACGCCACCTATCCGCCCAACGAGTTCCTGGACGTCGACGCCAAGGCGGTGATCGGGATGACCGCCGATCTGGCCAAGGCGATCGGCGAACAACTCGGTGTCGGGGTGCACCTGGAAAACATGCCCTTCGCGACACTGGTGCCCGCGCTCAAGTCCGAGCGGATCGACCTGATCATGTCCTCGATGGTGGATACGCCGGGGCGCCGGGCCGACGGGATCGATTTCGTCGACTACTTCCGGGCCGGCACCGCGATTCTGCTCCCCGATGGCAACCCCCGGCGTATCCGCGGCCTTTCCGACCTGTGCGGGTGCAAGGTGGCGATCGTCCACGCCACGATCCAGGAAGATCTCGTCACCACGGCAGGCGGCACCTGCACATCCGGCGGCGGAGTCGCCAAGGTTTCCTATCCCACCATGGACGAAGCGGCCGGGCGGATCCGCCGAGGCGAAGCGGACGCGGGGCTGTTCGACTATCCCGCCGCCGTGTACGCCGCGCAGAACTCGGCCGGCGGCCTCCGGGTCGTGGAGGAGCAGATCGACGCCGAGCCGTACGGAATCGCCTTCCGCAACACCGACACCCCACTGCGCGACGCAATCCGGCAGGCACTGGAGCGACTGCTGGCCCGCGGTGACTATCAGCGCGTCGTGGCCCGATGGCAACTGTCGGCGGGCGTCGTCTCCAAGGTGACGGTGAACGGCGGCTGATCCGAGTGCCGGGGTGGGCGGCACCGATCGGCGGCCCGCGCGTCCATGGGTGATGGGTGATGGGTGATGGGTGATGGGCGATCCGCCCGGCAATCACCGCGAGGCCGCAGCGGAACGCGGGGCGGGGCGGGGGACCATGGGCGGCGCGGGCATGGGCCGTCGGGCTGGGGTGATGTGGTGTTCGGTCGCGCTGACGGTGGCCGGGACGACGGCGTTCGTTCGGTTCGGGAACGTGGCGGAGGCGCGGTGCCCCTATGAGCCGGTGCCCATGCGTGACTGGATGCTGCTCCTGGCCGCGCCGACGTGCGGTGCGCTCGGGCTCGTGCTCTTCCATCTCGGCTGGATCCGGGCCCTGCGAACCCGCTCCGACCGCGGTCGCCGCCGCGGTCTCGCCTTCGCGCTCGCCCTCGTCGCCAGCCTCCCCACCTACCTCCCGATCCCGGTCGAGTTGCACCTGATCGGCGAGCTTCGCGACAAGCACGGCATCGGGATCGGGATCGGGGAGATGGCGGACTGCTTCGGCCAAGCCGCCGCAACCGTCGAACCGCCGAGTACGGGCGGTGGCGCGTCGCACAGTGCGGACCTGCCGTTCTCCCGCCGCCCCCACTGAGCCCGGCGCTGCGGGTCAGCCGAAGCCGCGCCCGGCCGCCGACCTGCCGTCCGGGACGTCCGCCCGCGTGATGCGCGTGGTGAGGGTGTGCCAGGGGCGGCAGGCGACCACGGGCAGCCCGAGCTGCCCGGCCTCGTCGGCGAGCCACCGGGAATAGCGCACGCCGACCTCGGCCCGCTGCGTCTGGCTGCCGAGCTCCGGCTCGCGGTCGGCGTAGTTGGCGACAATCTGCGCGACGTCGTCCTCGTGCAGGAACACCGCCCGTACGCTGCGCCCGGCGGCGGCACCCGCGCGGATCGCCCGGGCGGCGGCGGCCGGCGTGATGTAGTCGCCTTCCACGACGGCCGGTACGGGGACGGTCAGCCGATTGCCGACGACGCCGACGACGGCGGGTTCCAGCGCGATGGCGGTGGCGATCTGGAGCTGCAATTCCAGGTCGGGACTCAGCCGCGCGGAGTCGGGAAGCCGAGGGAAGTGGTGCAGGCCGGGATGGGTCATCGCGTCGGTGATGGCCTGGACCGCGCCGACCACGTCGTCGAACTCCACCACGAACGCCCCCGACTCCCGGGCCAGTTCGGCCGCCGCCCGACTCTTGCCCAGGCCCGAGGCGCCGCCGAGGAGCAGGATGTCCCACCGCGTGTCGATCATCGATCGACGGTATCGCAGCCCGTCGGATCGACGTCGTGCCCACCCGCCGGGACCGAGTCGCCGGTCCGTCACCGCTTTCGCAGCCCGTCGGATCGACGTCGTGCCCACCGCCGGGACCGAGTCGCCGGTCCGTCGCCGCTTTCGCAGCCCGTCGGATCGACGTCGTGCCCACCCGCCGCGATTGCATCGCCGGTCCGTCGCCGCGGTGGTGCGTACCGTGGTGACACCCCGCCGTCGCCCGGAAGTCCCGCCGCCGGCATCCGCGGCGGGGCGGGCGGCGGGCCGCGTGAGGTAGTGTCGACGCCATACCGCATCGCATGGCGGCCTCCTTCCTCGTGGCGAATCCGTTCGGAGGTCCTCCATGCCCGCTCTCATCGTGCGCCCCTTTCATCGCGACGATCGCGACCAGTTGACCGAGCTCGTCAACGCGCATGTCGCTGCCGTCGTGCCCGGCGCGTCAGTGTCCGTCAATACCGTTCTGGGGCAACTCTCCCGGCGCCCGGATGAGTTCGTCATCGACCCGTGGGTGGCGGAGCGGGTCACCCTGGTCGCCGAGCAGCGGGGGGCCGTGGTCGCCGCCGCGCATCTGCTGCGCTATCGCGACGACGCCGAGGTCGGCCCGGACCATCGCGGCGCGGGCGAGATCGCATGGTTCGTCCACCGGCCACCGGCGTCGTTCCGGCCCGACTCCGAGACGGCGGCGGATCAGCTCATGGCCGCGTGCCTGGCCCGGTTGGCGCGTTGGCACGTGCGGGTCCGCTATGCCGACGGAGCCCTGCCCGCTCCCGGGGTCTACGGCGTGCCCGATGTGTGGCCGCACGTGCGGGCGGCCTACGAGCGGGCAGGCTTTCGGCACACCGGCCACACCGAAGTGGTTTTGCTCGCCGAGGTCGCAGACCTGCCGTCGCCGCCCGTCGAGCCGTCGACGCCCCGACCGGTGGTTCGGCGCACGCTCGGCGAGTGCGGAACCCGGCTGACGGCCCACCTCGACGGCCGCGTCCTCGGCTTCGTCGAAGTGGACACCGCCCTCGACCGACCCGAACGGCTGGCCCGCAACGGAGGATTGGCCGACATCGGCAACCTCGTCGTCGAACCGGCCCACCGCGTCGACGGGTTGGAGGACTGGCTCCTGGCCCAAGCGGCCCAGTGGCTCCGCCTGGCCGGGGTCGACCGCGTGCTCGCCTACGAGTCGGCCGACGATACGGACGCGATCGGGCGGCTGATCGCCGCCGGCTTCCGCGAACTGACCCGTACCGACCGAGGGTGGAAGCACCGACGGGGGTGACGCGACAGGGATCCGGACGGGCGCGTCCCCGTCCGGATCCGCCCGCCGGTATCGCGCACCGGACCGCCGGTTGCCGAGGAGTACGCGTTCGCCCCCGACGTCCCGTCGCAGGATGACGGCGTCGGGGCGAGGAAGGACGCCATCGCTTCAGACGCCGTCCACCCCATGGAATCGTGCATACCCCAGGCCGGTGCGCGACTGCGGCGACGCGTACCGGGTTGCGATCGGGAAATAATCCGACGCGGCGAGGGCGCGGGTCGTCATGATGACCGGTCATGGGGCGACGTAGGGGGCGCGCGGCCGGGTGGGCATGGGCCGCGCTGTGTCTGGTGGGTGTGGCGTGGGTCGTCGGGTGGGGATCGCACGAGGTCAAACGGGGGGACGTCGACTGGCTGAGCGCGGCCATCGCGTTGCCGGGGTTGGGCATCGGCGCGGGGGCGGCGTATATGTCGTTCGTCTCGTTCCGCCTGCAGATGACCGATGTGACCGTGATGGCCGGCCGGCTTGCCGACAAGGTCCTGCGTGCCGAAAGCCCGGAGCGGGCGCGGTTGTTGGGCAACGATCACAAGCCGATCGATCTGCGGTTCGCGCTGCGCCCCGCGCCGGCACGCAATGCCGAGGGCGCGGATCCCGATGGGCGTCTGGGCGCGGTCGTCGACTATTACCGAAGGTTGCGCCCTCGTCGTCTGGTGATCACGGGGGCGCCCGGATCGGGTAAGACGGTTCTGGCTCTCGAGCTCCTGTTGGCCCTGTTGGAGGGACGTGACGCGAGGGATCCGGTGCCGGTGCGGATGTCCCTGGCGTCCTGGACGACCCTGCCCGACGACGATGTGGGCCGTGTCGGGCAGGCCGCCGAAGCGGGCCGGGCGGTGGAGACTTGGGTGCGCGACCATCTGGAGCGGGTGTACCAGGTGGCCGGCGACACGGCGAAGGCGTTGGTCGAGGCGGGCATGATCCTGCCGGTTCTGGATGGGCTGGACGAGATGGACGCCACCGACGCCGGAGGAGCCCCGGGTGGACCCGCCGGTGGCGTTCGCGGGGGTCCGCGAGCGCGACGGGCCCTGCGCGCGTTGAACGCCTACACCAGAGGGCGGGAACTCGCGGGAGTGGTGGTGACCTGCCGCAGCGGTCCCTACGACGCGCTGGACGTGTGGGCCAGGGACGCCGCTCGCGTCGAGGTCACTCCCGTTACGCCCGCCCAGGCCCGGGACTTCATCCTCGCCCGTGTCGACGACCGCACCCGATGGAGGGACGTGATCCACGCTCTGGACACCGACCCGTTCGGAACGCTCGCGCGAGGGCTGTCGACCCCGTGGCGGCTGACCACCGCTGTGACCGTCCACGAACAACGCGAACCCGGGACGGGGGCGTACCCGCACGCGCCGCGGCACCTCCTGTCGCCGGCCCTGGCCCACGCGGCGGCCATGCGCGACCACCTCAACGAGCTCTACGTCCGTACCGCCGTCGCCGCGCTCACCGCTCCCGACGGGCCCTGCTCGCGCCATACCCGGGAGCGGGTCCACGGCTGGCTGGCCGTCCTCGCCGGATATCTGCACACCAACACCGCCACCGGACGGACGGTTGCACGAAGAACGCCGTCCGGAAGCGACCTGGTCCTGCACGACCTGTGGCCCCTGGCCGGTGAGCGACGCGCCCGCGGGATCCACACGGTGCTGATCGCCGTAGTGGTGATGCTCGCAGCGGGCATCGGCACACTCGACTTCGAGTCGTCGACGTACGGCCTCCTGGGCGCGGACGCGGCCGCCCTGATCCTCCTTCCCACCCTGGCATTGGACCGGTGGGGAGCGTGGACGACACCACGGCATGCCAACCCGTCCCGACTGCGGACCCGCCGGGGCCGTAGCCAAGCCACGAACTCGCTCGGGGTCGCGTCCCTGGTCGGTGTCATGCCCGGGCTCGCGTTCGGAAGCGTGCTTGTGGCACAGGGCGGCAAGGGCGATATCGGACTCGCTCCGCTGGGTCGATTCGCCCACGAGAACGGCCTGAACGTCGAAAAGGTCGGTGGACTTGCCGGCGGCATCGCGGGGGTAATCCTGTGCGTGCTCCTGGTCCTGTGCGGATTCACGAGCGACGACCACACGCTCAGACGCAAGGGGCCACGCGATCCCGTACGGCTGGACCTCGTGTCCGGACTCGTGATCGGAACCATGGGCGGCCTCATCTACGGTCTCGCGTTCGGCCTGGTGTTCGGGGCCGGCGTCGGGGTCGCACTCGGAACCACGCTCGGAGCCGCGATCGCGTGCGTGTTCGGAGAAGCGGGACATCGGTACATCGCCTTCCTGATGTGCGTCCGTCGCGGTCCCCATCGGCTGCCCTGGCGCCTGGGCCGCTTCCTCCACCACGCCGACGAGGCCGGTCTCCTGCGCACCACCGGGATCGCCTACCAGTTCCGCCACCGCGAACTCCAGGACTGGCTCGCCCACCACCCCACGCCCTGAACGGTTCCGGGATCCCGAGTGGCCGGGCCGGCCCTTCCCGACCGGCGGGAAGGGGCGTCGCGCAATGGGACCTTCGGCGCGTGTGGATATTGCCTGCTGGGGCAATCGAGTTGCCTCTGGGGGCAAGTCAGGATCCGATGTGTCGAGCCCGGGCCGACACATCGCGCGGTTCGGCGCGCGGTTCGGCCGGGTCCGGGCCGGGTCCGGGCCGGGTCCGGGGCGGGTTCGAGGAGTGTCAAGGGTGCTTCCCCGAGGTGATGGCCCGCCCCGTCTGTCGCGTCGGAAAGGGGGAGTTCCTTCCCGCCAACGGATGTGCGGTCGGCCGGCCCGGGGCGGAGTACGGTGCATCCGAAAAGGTCGTGCCATGGTTGCGAACAAGTTCGAGTAACCACCACCCGTCGGGCCACGGAGACGAAATGCCCCTGGCCCCATTGGCATCCACTGAGGCCATACCATCTCTGACCTGCGCAGCGAGCTGGGCGGCCCGGCGGGTCTGGCAACTGATTCGCCGTCGGGGGCCGTTGATCCACACGCTGTCGCGTGAGATCCGGAACTTCTTCAACAGCTGGGTTCTGTCCCGCGGATCATGTGCGGAGCCAGATGATCAGGGTGGCGAAGATGACGCTGCCGTGGGAGACGTAGCCGCGTTTGTCTTATCGTTACTGGTCATTCGCGGAGTCGGCGTCTTGTGCCGGGAAGCCCGAGACCGACCTCAAGAACCCGGCGGACACGAAGTAGGGATTGCCGGCACCGTCCAGCACCTCGATCTGGACCGCGTCCCCGTCGCACTCCATCACGCGGTACTCGTCGCCTGCCCTCAACCTCAGGCCGCTGCCGTCTTCGCCGTCGGAGACGACCTCGAAGATTTGGTCCTTCGTCGCGCAGAGCGCGTTCCTCTTCGCGAGAGCGGCCTTCGACGCTTTGACTGCCTTCTTCACTCCGGCTTCGGCGCATCGCAGGACCACATAGCCACCCGTGGCGACCCCGGACCCGACGATGGCCGTGGCCTTGGCGGGCCCACCGAGGCTCTTGATAACCGTCGTTATCGTCTGATATCCACCGAGATTACCCATCTGCGCCTCCCCCCAGCCTTGTCCGGCGATTCTATCGACCGGTCCGCACCCGATCCGACCGTTCAGCAAACGTCCACGCTGCGCGGAGGGGTGACCAGGACGCAGGTGTACGCCACGCCCGCGACCAGTGCACCCTCGAACGCGGCCACGTGGACGCCCTGCTTGCACTCGACGACCACCCGGCGCTCGGCCGCATCGGCAAAGTCACCCGCAATGGTCGGTGGATCGGGGCGAGCGTCTACCTCGCGTTCATCGGCGACGAGGAACCGGTCGCGAGGGTGCCGTGGTTGCGGCGGACGGCCGTGCCCCGGATCGCGTGGATCACCCGCGATCTCGCCGACGCCGGCTGGACCTGTGACTTGGTGATGGACTGGCTCGCCGGCGGCGACGCACCCACGAGGCGGGCCCGGCCGGCCGTGCCTCGGCGGCCCGGACCGACGACCGCGACCCGCAACCCCTGCGCCTTGCCGCCGTTACCTGGGTTGCCGAGCCCTTTGAGCCGCACTCGCCGCCCGTCGCGTATACCGGCGGGGAGGCGGACGCGCCTGATCTCGTATGTCCGTATCTGGCCGGAGCCCTCGCACATGGAGCAACCGGCGCTGAGCTACTTCCGCGACCCGTACGTTTCCTGAAGCGTGCGTTGAAAGGCACCCCGCGAGGCCTGCAGATCCGATTCGATCAACTGCGCGAGCGGCCTCGCGGCCTCGTGACCTCGAAGCCGCCGGTATCGCCTCAGGCTTCCGCTCTGACGATGACTACGCAGTGGCCTGCGCCCCGGCCGACGACTGCGGCATCGAAGGGGGCAACGGTTACGGGTACCCATGTTCCGCCGGGCGACCAACGCGCGCCTTCCGGGGCGTTCGACAACGGCTCGGGTGGATGGCCTTCGCCCCGCACGCGCCGCACGACATAGTCACCGTTCGCCCGCCAGTCACCCTCGGGACCCAGCAACTCGACCAAGTCATCCGCCAACGCGCGGGCCTTGGCAACGAACTCCTCGGGTGGGCCCCCGTCCATCGCCAGAAACTGGGTCAGCGTCGCCATGATCCACAAGGGTGCGCTGTCGACGGTGAGCCTGCGGCGCAGGGCCGCATCCAATTCAGCGGGGTCTCGCGGGCCGTCATGGGCTTCTCCGGGTGGCTGACGACGGACCAGTCCCATGGGTTCCAGGACGCTCCAACATGCCTCGCCGTGGCTTCGCGGGCCGTCCGGCATCATCGCGCCGACCCGCTCATCGTCGTCGGCCCATTCGCTCAGTCGGTTGCCTACATGTGCCGCATCTGGTGGGAGCGTGCTCGACTCGTCCATGGGCCCAATCCTGCCGCCAGACAGTGCGGGGGGCCGCGCTGCGACGGCCAACTGTCCCAAGTCCGCGCTTTCTGGCCTTTCGGCCATCACCCCCTGCAATGAAGGGCAACAAGTAGTACAAGGCACCGCCCGCCGGCCTGGCCCAAGCCGGCCCGGAGTCTCGGGTTCGGCCGTGAGTCGGCGACGGCCCCAACGAGGCGATCACCGCCGACCGGATCGTTTCGGTCGTCGGCGGGGATCAACTCGCCCGAGCCGCCGAAAGCTTGGGAAGGGAGCCCGGCGAGTCGGCCGCGGACCTCGCCGCCCGACTCCCCGGGCTCGTCGACGCCGCCGCGCCCGACACCGCAGCCACCGCCGACATCGAGGGTGGGTTCCCCGGTCTCCGAATCCGCCGGCCCCTCCATCACGGTGGCCAACAACCCGGACCTGTCCAACGAGGTGCCGAACGACGGCCTGTCGATCATCGAGGTCCGACACCTCGGCGGCGAGGGTGCGCAGTGGGTCTACCAGGCCCGCACCGGGCAGATCTCGGGGTCGCGTTGGCGCAGGATCCGGGCGTCGCGGACCGACTGTGCGTCTTGCCGGTGAGGATGGCCACGACCAGGCCGTGCGGGTGGAGGGCGACGTCGCGGGCGAGGAGATCGGCGGGGTCCTGGGTGCGGGAGGCGTAGTGCAGTTCGGCGAGGATCAGCGCGTGGTCGCGATGCCCGGTGAGGGTGTCGGAGCAGGCCGACCACGGTGTACAAGTCCCCCGCGTTCACGCCCTTGGCCTGGCCGCGTCCGCGTCGTTGGCCGTCCTGCAGCAGGCGCACGGTCAGCCCGTCCAACGCCTTGCGGGCCTCGGCCTGGTCGTCGCGGGTGACGTGCACGCCCCGCTCGCGCAACCCGACGACGAACGCGGCGAGGATCGTCGACGCGGAACTCGGCGCGTAGCCGGTGCCGTTCGACCGCCCTCGCGCAGCACCCACGCGACGAACGCGGCGAGCGAACGGCGGCCGCCTTCGTCGACGGGCAGGCGCCGCGGCGCGGAGAACCGCTGCCACGGTCGCCACGCCTTGGCGTAGGTGCGGCGAGGGTCTGCACCAAGTACTGCACGGTGGACAGCAGTTCGCCGTGCGCGGGTGGCGGGCGGTGAGGTCCATCGCGGAGAACGCCCCGTCGTGGATGCGCAGGGCGAGGCGGTCGCGGTGGAGGACGTCGAGCACGTCGAGGATGTGCCCGGTGCCGCGCACCAGGCGGAACATTTCGGGGATGTGGACGGTGTCGCCCGGCCGCGCGTACACGAGCAGTTCGGCGAACTTCGGGCGCTGAAGCGGGTGGAGGCGGCTGGAGGTGCCCGCAGCATCCTCGAAGGCGACCGGGTCCTCGATCCCGGCCTCGTCCAGGACGAGGTTCCGGCGGTCGGTCGACTGCTGATCGGTCGACGGATTTCATCGCGGGTGATTTGTAGACGGTGGGGACGCGGAAGCCTGCGAGATCTGGGCCGGCTCATTTCGTCGGTAATCCCAGGTTGCGGGCCTCCCACAACCCTCTCTGTCACACCCCGGTGTCAGACTGGCGGCACAACGAAGCTTCGGAAGGGCAGGGCGTTGCGGCAGCGGTCACCCGTCGAGCGCCACTGCTCAGGGTGGCTGGTGCCACGGGCGGGAGATATGCGGCTGTGATCTTCGACAGTCTTGATGTGTCGTACGGCGAGATGTGGGGTTCCTATCGGGGAATGACCCATCCAAAACCGATGTCGCGCGCGCTCGCGGCACGCAAGCATGCTGCCGGGGTGGATTACGCGGTTCTGCTGTCAGCGCGGGAGCGACCGCTGGCACTGGTCGAATACTGGCCGCACCGGATGTGGCGTGTATATCTGTTCGACGACAGATCCCGGTGCATGCAGATGATCGACCTCAAGCCGCACAGCACGGGGGTGTTGCTGGCTCAGCAGAGCACCCGATGGCAGTTTTCCAACGAGCAGGAGTACTCGTTCGGTAAGTGGGATGTTCAGGAGACCACGACCGTCTCGGCCGACGGGCAGGTCGAGGTGAGGTCCGAGTTTGCCGGGCCGAGGGGAGCGTCGACGGAGTCACCGCACGCTTGGGCCTCCGGCCCGTCGAGCGTCCCCGTGCGGCGGTTCGCGGCGCCCGTCGAGAGCTTCCTCTGTCCCGTGCCGGAGTTCGGCGACTGGCAGGTGTTCGCGCCGTTCCTCGCCCAGCAGGGCCACGAGCCCGCCACGGCCGTAGTCCTGAGCGACGTGTCGGTGGACGAAGGGTCGGGACCGCTGCGCGCCACCGATATCGAGCAATTGTTCAGTCCGGGTGTGTGCGACACTCCGGATGGGCCGGCCGTCGTCGAGCCTGTTGACGCCGGGCTGCTGCGGATCACGTCAGGGCAGCTGGTGGTCTCGGACCCCGGCTGGATCGGAGAGACCCCGCGGACCGTCGCTGTGCCGCTGGGCGAGTTCCCGGTCACGTTGTCGCTTTTGCGCACGACACATGGGGCCGGTGTCGCCGCCGCCAGGGTGACGTTCCTGGACATCCCGCCCCGCGAGTGGGAAATGGCCCTCCGGCCCGACGAGGACTTGGGGTTGCTCGGCGAGGGCCAGTTCTACGGGGTTGGTGTGGATACCGGCACAGTGGCTTTCATGGATGCGACTCGGACGGTGATCGAAGACCAGCTGGACGAGGACCTGTTCGTACCCCTCGACAGCCATTTCAGCGTCGAACTGCCCGGCACAGAGCCCGAGCCGAACCTCATCGCCTTCCGTGCCGGTCGGGGCGACGGGGCCTACCCCGTCTGGATCGGCCGCACCGATGACGGACGGGTTGGTTGCATCGTCGTCGACTTCCAGCTCCGTTCCGCCGACGGGGGAGAGTAAGGAGCCGCCGACCATCGGCGCGAGGCCGCACTGCGCGAGACTGGGGCCTCGGCGCGCCTCGTTCGCCGCGGCCTCCGCCGCCAGCACCTTGAGCGTCTTCTCCCCGCCGACCACCGGGTAGATCACCCGCCGCACCTTCCCCGAAGGCTCGGACAGCGCCGCCTCGGCGACCCGCGGCAGCATGCCCTCCCTGCCCCGGATCTTCTTCAGCTCGGCATTCAGCTCCTTGTCGACCTTCCGCTCCGCCCTCGTGTTGATCTTCAGTACCAACTGGATGAACAGGTCCACCAGCGAGTCGGTGATCTCCGTCTGCCGCACATGGCACAGCGCGGCCGGCAGCGTCAGGCGCCGGGCAGGTGTCATCCGCTCCAAGTTCGCCGGGTACTCCTTCGACGCCCGCGCCCGCCACGCCTCCACCAGCTTCTCCGACACGTCCGCGAACAGGTCCTCGGGCAGCTCCGGCCACCGCACCCGCTGGAGCTTGTTCACCTCCGCCGGCAAGCTCTCCAGCCCCGGCGCCCCGGATCGCTCTTCAACTCGGCGAAGTGCGACCGGCCGCCGCCCGCCACCGCGCCCTCACCGGCCGCTCCCTCGCCCGTCTCGCTCCCGCTCCCGACAACCAGGTCCTCCAGCCGGGAGCGCGTCGCATGCGAGATCCGCTCCAACCTGTCGCGGCAGAACTGGGCCTCGAAGTCCGTCACCGCCCGGCCCACCAGCCGCTGCACCTTCGCCGGCGCCGGCGGCTCGATGTGGTCATTGCGGCACCTGGTCACCACCGCCGCCATCAGACGCTCGCGCGAGAGCTCCACCGGGCACAGTTCCGCAGCCGCACCACTTCGTCCTCTTCGTCCTCAAGAAGCGTCCAGACCTCGATCAGGTTCTCTGGCTCCCACTCCTGCCGCACCGGTGCCTCCGCGCCTCAACCCACCTGGATCTCCACATCGTGGCGATCACCGGTCTCAACTGGACACGAAGCGCTAAACCACACCCCTGGGCCATCACGTTCTGCTACATGGCGGGTAACGGCAGCTTCACGAGTACAGGGCCGTGGCATGGTCGTGAGCGTCCGGGTGTGTCCTGATCGATCAGGGATCGAGAAGCGCGGTTCACGGAGCCGCTCTAACCTGCTCGCCATGGACATCACCATTCACACGACTTCTCTTCCGCACGACGACCCGGACGCGTCGCTCGCCTTCTACCGCGACGTCCTCGGCTTCGAGGTTCGCAGCGATGTGGGGCAGGGCAGGATGCGTTGGATCACGGTCGGCCCGGTCGGTCAGCCGGGTACGTCGATCCTTCTGGCGCCGCCTGCCGCCGATCCCGGCGTCACCGAGGACGAGCGCCGCACGATCACCGAGATGATGGCCAAGGGCACCTACGGCTGGATTCTGCTGGCTACCCCGGACCTCAACGCCACGTTCGAGAAGGTGCAGGCCGGTGATACCGAGGTCGTCCAGGAGCCGACCGAGCAGCCGTACGGCGTCCGCGACTGCGCGTTCCGCGACCCCGCGGGCAACCTGGTCCGCATCCAGGAGCTGCGCTGAGCCGGCGGGTAACGCTGCGGCGTGCGGGCCGACATCGCGACCACCCATAAGGAACGCGGCGGCGCACCGGAGCGGAAGTGCCTGCCCTGCCGGTCGCCCGTCGGGGCCGCGTGCGGGTTCTCGTTGAATCGGTCATGAGCCCGGACTGCGTCCCGCTGCCGTCCGGCAGTTGTCCGACCGGCGGCCGGTCGGGTCCGGTGGGTCGGTCCCCACCACCGAGCGTTCGGGGTGCCCGCCGAGGGGGCACCCCGGACGCTCGAAGACGTTGTTGGCAACGGAAGATGAAAGACGAAGGGGAGGGTCTCATGTGCAAGCCTGAATGGCGGCGTGCGCGCGTCCAGGCGCAGCGCCTGGCTGATCTCGCGCGGTTGCGTCGTGTTCGTGATCGGATCGACAGGGAGTACGCGCAGCCGTTGAATGTGGAGGCGCTCGCGCGTGATGTGAACATGTCGGCGGGGCATCTGAGTCGGCAGTTCCGGGCGGCGTACGGTGAGTCGCCGTATTCGTATTTGATGACGCGTCGGATCGAGCGGGCGGCGGCGTTGCTGCGGCGGGGTGACGTCAGTGTGACCGAGGTCTGTTTCGCGGTGGGTTGTGCGTCGTTGGGGACGTTCACCACTCGTTTCACCGAGTTGGTGGGCATGCCGCCCGGGGCCTTTCGGCGTCGGGCGGCGGATGCGGCGGCCGACCCTGCCGATGCTTCGGGTGTGGTCGGCGATGGGGGGTCGGCGTTCGGGGTGGAGGGGATGCCGGCGTGTGTGGCGAAGCAGGTGGCGAGACCGGTCAGGAATCGAGAAGCCCCGGGTGTCGCGCGGCCTCTAGCGTGATGGTCATGGCAATCACCGCTTCCCCCGCTTCCCCCGCCTTCACCGCAGCCGACGCGTCCCTGGCGTCGGTCACTCTCGAGGTGGCCGATCTCGAGGCCGCTCGCCGTTTCTACCGTGCGTTCGGTGTGGACTCGTACATTCGCCTGCGGGCGTCGGATGCGCA